>NZ_FXTU01000008.1:0-118811 GCF_900182735.1 Laceyella tengchongensis
TCGATACGCACGCTACAGGGGGCTTGCAAAAATTCAAGAGCAATGCCTCCTAACTGCTGTGGCTCAAAACATAAAAAAGTTGGCTATGCTGCTTTCGAGAGCAGGTAAGGGAGGTGGTTTTAAGTTTATATGGGTTGATATTCATCCATTAATTGTTTATATCCCTTTTATATACAAAAACCCTGCGATCAACAAAGTTGATTCGCAGGGTTTGTCAACATTCTCAGGCATGGATCAAAAGATCCATGCCTTTTTCATTTCAACACATCTTCCAGCTTCACAAAGCGGTATCCTTGTTTCCGCAGCAGAGGGATCGCCTGTTTCAACCCTTCGGCGGTGTCCCCTTGCGGCTGATTGAAATGGAGGATGACGATGGAGCCGGGCTTAGCTGTAAGTAAAGCTTGTTTTACTTGGCGGGCAGAGAAGGTGGCACCCGCGTCGCCGATTACATCGAAGTTGACGGGGCGTTCCCCCGTTTCATGGATGATTTTGACCGCCACATCATCATAATAGGCGGTACCCGAACGGAAAAACTTTGGCTTCTTTCCGGTCAACTCCATGATTTTGCGGTCATTGCCCAGCACTTCTTCCAACGCTTCATTCACGTTTGCCGTGCCGCGGATGCCGTAGACGGCGCGCCCATTGACGGAAAGGGGGCGGTGAACCGTGCCGTGGTTTTCGATTTCAAACAGCGGCTGCCGTGCCAAGTGCAAGAAAATCTGTTCATTGCGTTCAATCCAGCGGCTGTTGATAAAGAGCGTGGCCGGAATCTGCTCGCGCTCCAAGTATTGGATCAGCGGTGCGTCATAGCCACTACCGTGCTGTCCGCCACAGGCGTCGAAAGTCAGGGCGATCAGTTTTTCCTGGGTCGGTAGACGATCGATGACGCCGGGAAGGTGCTCTCCCCATTTGCGGGGCTTTTGGCCTTCAAATTTGGTTTGCACCCGTTGTTTGATCTCCTCTACTGAAGGCAATGCGGCTGTGTTGGTCGATGGCTTTGCGGTTGGCGCGGCAGGCGATTGGGTAGTGGGGCGTGCTTGGGGATGATCGGTAGTGACCTGGGTCCCGGAGCACGCGGTTGTTGCCAGACATAAGGAAATGATTGCGGTCAGTGATTTGATTGACGATTGCATGGGCTGACTACTCCTTTTCAAACCAGCCTTTCTTGCGGAACCACATATACATGGCGACGCCGATGAAACCCATCAGGCCTAGCACGAAGAAATAACCGTAACGCCATTTCAATTCTGGCATATGCTCGAAGTTCATGCCGTAGATGCCAGCGATAAACGTCAGCGGCATGAAGATCACCGTGATGACGGTGAGGGTCATCATCACTGAATTCATCCGGTAGGAATTGAGCGAAAGATAATTGTCGCGGATGTCGGCTGTCATATCTCGGCTTGATTCCACCATCTGGCCAAGCCGTTCCAGATGGTCGTGGATGGATTTGTATTGGCGACGCTCTTCGATTGAAAGATGCAGGCGCTCTGAATTGAGGATGCGGTACAAAAGGTCGCGCATGGGCCAGATGGTGTGGCGCAATGCCAACAGTTCGCCGCGAATTTTGAACACTTCCTTCATCAAGGTGTGTAGCCTCGCATGCGGCCTACGCGTTTTCTCTTCCAATATGGTGAGCTGGTCTTCTAACCCTTGGACGATGGGAAAATAGTAATCGACGATTTTGTCGATGATTTTCACCATGATGAAGGGAGTCCCTTTGGATTGGACCATGGCGTCGGTTTTGACCCGTTCCCAGACTTCGTCGATTTCCTCATGCGCTTGGTAGTGGAAGGTAACGATGTAGCGGGGACTGGCAAACAGGTCAATCTCTTCCGGCTTCCACGTTTTGTTGTTCAAGACTTGCAACACATAAAAGGTATAGGTGTCGTAGTAATCGAACTTGGGGCGTTGCAGATAATGGAGGCAATCTTTGATCGCCAACGAATCAAAGCCCAACTTTTCCAAGTAAGTAGCTTCCTGCATGGTTGGGGCGTGGAAGTCAATCCAATACCAAGCGGGATCAAGGGCCTGCACTTCCTCGATCGGCAGGTTTTCAATTATGCGGCCATCTTGGGTGTATGCCAATGTGCGGATCATGCGAGTCCCCCCTGTCGGGTGTGGGTGGTTTCTAACGAGATGCAAGATTTAAATGATAACCGTTGTTTATCGGTTTCCTGCAATGAAATGAGGCTGGATACGAGTTATATGATTTACCAAAGAAATAGAACGTATAGCTAATGATAATATTCAGCGACGCATAACGGAAAGGATGGCAGGGAAGTTTCGTCAGATTGACATAAAAATTGTTGCTATCGTGACCGTCATCCTCTTGCCGTAGTTGAATCATCCAGTGCATGGGGGACGTCGTGATCCCGGATGCAGGAGGCGCTTCCGGCAGCGATGTGGGCTAGGGCGTGTCAATATCGTTTGCAACTACGCCTCTGCATAAACAAGCGTTTACTTATACAAGTTTTTTTCCATCATGAATTTTTTTGTTTTGGCGGCTCCGCCTTGTATGGAGCCGTTTTTTTATTTCGGCCAATGTTTACCATCGGGAGGCATGGGTGGACTTTTTACGCATGATATGTATAATAATTCATGATGATGAATTTTTATAAAAGGAGAGGGCGCGAATGAAACCTAAAGTGGTATTGGCCTATTCAGGCGGTTTAGATACATCGGTGGCTATCAAATGGCTTGGGGAAACGTACGGATATGATGTGATCACGGTGGCGCTCGATGTTGGGGAGGGCAAGGATTTGGCGTTTGTCCAGGAAAAGGCGCTCAAGGTCGGAGCCGTCGAGTCCATCGTGTTGGATGTGCGGGAAGAGTTTGCCGAGCGTTTCTTGAAGCCGGCCTTAAAAGCCAACGCGATGTACGAGGGAAAATACCCGCTGGCAACGGCGCTGTCCCGTCCCTTGATCGCGGAGAAGCTGGTGGAAGTGGCAGAAGCGCGTGGCGCCGTCGCTGTTGCGCATGGTTGTACCGGCAAAGGGAACGACCAAGTCCGCTTCGATGTAGCCGTGGCCGCGTTGAATCCCAATTTGCAGGTGATCGCGCCCGTGCGGGAGTGGGGCATGTCCCGCGACGAGGAAATCGCGTACGCCGAGCGCCACAACATTCCCGTGTCGGCCAACTTAGACAATCCATTTAGCGTTGACCAGAACCTATGGGGACGTAGCTGTGAATGCGGAGTGTTGGAAGATCCGTGGAACGCGCCTCCAGAAGCGGCATTTGAGTGGACGAAGGCGCTCGCCGATACGCCAGATGAACCTGCTGTGATCGAACTCACCTTCGAAAAAGGGGTGCCGACTGAGCTGGACGGCGTGGCGATGCCTTTCTATGAGATGATTGCCCGGTTAAACCAGTTGGCCGGCGCGCATGGGGTGGGACGGATTGACCATGTGGAAAACCGCTTGGTGGGAATCAAGTCCCGTGAAGTGTATGAATGCCCAGCTACGATCACCTTGCTGACCGCCCACAAGGAGTTGGAATTCCTCACCCACACCCGGGATATCACCCGCTTCAAGCCGATCGTGGAGCAAAAATGGTCTGAACTGATATATGACGGGCTGTGGTTTTCACCGCTCAAGCAGGCGCTTGATGCGTTCATCGAAGAGACGCAACAGCATGTCAGCGGAAAAGTGCGCCTTGCGCTGTTTAAGGGTCAGGTGACCGTTCTGGGACGCACCAGCCCCAGCTCGCTGTATGATGAGAAGCTGGCGACTTACTCCAAGGATGATCTGTTTGACCATACAGCTGCCGTGGGCTTCATCAAGCTGTGGGGCTTGCCAACGAATATTTATGCAAGCGTGCATAGAGGGGAGGGCACTCATGGGCAGCAAATTGTGGAGCGGAAGATTCACCAAGTCGACGCATCGGTGGGTGGAGGAATTTAACGCCTCCATCGCTTTCGATCAAGTGTTGGCGGAAGTCGACATTCAAGGAAGCTTGGCTCATGTGGCGATGTTGGGGAAATGCGGAATTTTGTCCTCCGATGAAGTGGCTCAGATCGAGCAGGGGTTGGAGCAGATCTTGGCAAAAGTGCGGGAAGGCCGTTGTGTATTCACCATCGAGCATGAAGACATTCACATGAACATCGAAAAAATGCTGACGGACGAGATTGGGCCGGTGGGCGGGAAGCTGCACACGGGACGGAGCCGCAATGACCAGGTTGCGTTGGATATGCATCTGTACATTCGCATGCAGACAGTGGAATTGGTCCGCTTAATCCATGAGCTCCACGGTGTGCTACTCAAGCAGGCATCGCAACAAATCGACGTCATCCTGCCGGGCTACACACACTTGCAACGGGCGCAACCGGTGCGGCTCAGCCACCATCTCCTCGCTTACGCCTCCATGTTTGAACGGGATATGGAGCGACTGATAGACAGCTACAAGCGTGTCAATCTCTGTCCATTAGGGGCAGGGGCCATCGCGGGCACCACGTTCCCCATCGACCGTGAATGGGTTGCTGAGCGGCTGGGCTTTGATGGTATCTACGATAACAGCATGGATGCGGTGAGTGACCGCGACTATTTGCTTGAATTTCTCTCGATTGCGTCGATTATCATGGTACATTTGTCGCGGCTTGCTGAAGAATTGATCTTGTGGAGTAGCGACGAATTTAATTTTGTGGAATTGGATGACGCGTTTTGCACCGGCAGTAGCATGATGCCGCAGAAGAAGAATCCCGATATTCCAGAGCTGATCCGCGGGAAGTCCGGCCGGGTGTTTGGCCACCTGATAGGTCTGTTGACCACGCTTAAAGCTTTGCCGCTCACTTACAACAAAGATTTGCAGGAAGACAAGGAAGGCGTGTTCGACACGATCACCACCCTGACCGGTTGTCTCAAACTGATGGCACCGATATTGGAAACGATGAAAGTCAACGCCCAGCGGATGCGGCAAAGCGCTGAGCAAGGGTTCGCCAATGCTACGGATCTGGCCGATTACCTGGTGGAGCGGGGATTGCCCTTTCGGCAGGCGCATGAAGTGGTCGGCCGGATGGTCTTGCATTGCATTCGCGAAGGGAAAGGGCTTGCTGACTGCACCTTGTCCGAGTGCCAAGCATTCTCGCCGCTGATCGGAGAGGATGTGTATGCGCGACTGGGGTGCGAGCAAGTGGTGGAAGCCCGTCGGAGCGCTGGGGGCACGGCGAAAGAGCAAGTGTTGTCCACCCTAAGCCAAAAGAAGGAAAAGTATGACAAAATTAACCAATGGATTAGCGGTGTTTGGAAATTTACAGCGTCAAAAACCCCATGACACAGGTTCTGGGGTTTTTTGGCTTTTTGAATAAAATTTGATTTTGAAAAATATTAACCTGGCTTGCTGAAAAGATGATGTTATAATAAGTAAGAGTTTAGCTGGGGAAATAAGGCGATTTCTAGTTTTTTTGGATGCCCGATGAATGTATTCTCATTTTTTGATACTATTAAGCAATGCAGGAGTTTAATAGATTGAGAGACTAATAATAAGAGAAAAATATGTGTTCCTGGGGTGAGTTTCGTGATTGAAATGCATGATGTGTGGAAGGTTTATCCCAATGGCGTAGAAGCTCTCCGCGGCATCGATGTGCGCATCGACTACGGCGAGTTTGTCTATATTGTGGGGCCGAGTGGCGCGGGGAAGAGTAGCTTCATCAAACTAATGTACAGGGAAGAGAAGCCGACACATGGCGTCGTATTGATCAACGGCGTCAATGTCAAAAGGGTTCGCGACTGGAAGATTCCCCATGTCCGCCGCAAAATCGGCGTCGTCTTCCAAGACTTTAAGTTGTTGCCGCACATGACGGCATTCGAGAATGTCGCGTTTGCGATGGAAGCGATTGAAATGCCACGCCGTAAGATCAAACCGCGCGTGGAGGAAGTGCTGGAGCTAGTAGGACTGTCCGACCGGATGCACGCTTTGCCGTCGCAATTGTCCGGCGGTGAGCAACAACGGGTGGCGATTGCCCGGGCGATTGTCAACAACCCCAGCTTCATCATCGCGGACGAGCCTACGGGTAACTTGGACCCGGAGAACTCCTGGGATATCATGTACCTGCTTGAAGAGATTAACCAACGCGGCACAACCATTGTGATGGCGACGCATAACAAAGAGATCGTGAACACGATGAGACAACGCGTCATCGCTATCGAGCAAGGGGTTATCGTGCGTGATGAGTTGGGAGGTGAATACGGTTATGAAGATTGAGACTTTATTTCGCCACATGCGGGAAGCTTACAGGGGCGTGAAACGGAACACCTGGATGAGCTTTGCCGCGATCAGCGCCGTGGCGGTGACGTTGTTCATCTTTGGTATCTTCTTGATTTTTGCTTTTAACGTGCGTTACATGGTGACAGAGTTGAACAAACAATTGGTGGTTCGCGCTTCTCTGGAAGAATCGATCACCAATCAGGGGCAAGAAGAGCTGTTGAAGCAGGTTCAAGGGATCAGTGGTGTGAAAACGGCGAAGCTTGTGCCCAAAGAAGAGGGATTGAGACGGTTCAAGGCTGACTGGGGTGACGATGATGCCGAGAAGCTATTTGAAGGCTTCGACAAGGACAACCCATTGCCGGACGTCATTGAAATTGAACCGCAAAATCCTGACAACATTAAACAGATTGAAGAGAAGGTGAAAGGGCTCCGGGGGGTAGCAGAAACCACTTCCGGTGACCAAGTGACGGACAAGCTGGTCAGCCTGTCCAGTTTCACCCGTAACATTGTGTTGGTATTCGGTTTGGGTTTGGCGGTGTTGGCCGCATTCTTGATTTCAAACACAATTAAGCTGACGATCATCGCCCGGAAGCGTGAAATCGAGATTCAGCGTTTGGTGGGCGCCAGCAACTGGTTCATCCGTTGGCCGTTCTTTATCGAAGGGGCGTTTATCGGGATCGTTGGCGCGATTGTACCTACCGTGATCGTGTTGACCTTGTACCAAGTAGCTTATACCACCTTGGGCGCAGGGGAAGCCTCTTCCGTCTTGAAAATGATGCCGCTGTTGTCGCTGGGGACATATGTGGCATTGAGCATCTTTGCGCTGGGCGCGGCGATTGGAACCACGGGAAGCTTGATCTCTGTTCGTCGTTTCTTGCGGGTCTGACCGATAGTGGGACGACCGGGCGTAAGGAGGAGAAACGTGAAACGGAAAATCCTAGTCGGAACCTTGCTTGTGACACTCGTTTTTTCTTTAATGCCCCAGGGAATCGGTTTGGCGAATCCCACTTCCTCAAGCATTGAACAGCGTAGACAAGACATCAAGAAAAATGACAAGGAGATCCAGAAATTAGAGAAAAAGAAGCAGTTGGCCAAGCAAGACGAACAGGCGATTTTGGCTGAAATCGACGCGAAAGAGAAAGAACTTAACCGGCTGGAGCAGCAAGTGTATGAGACCGAAGAACGGATCAAAGAAAGCCAGCGACAGCTAGACGAGATTGAACAATTGATGAATCAGAAGCGGCAATCCTACCAAAATCGCCTACGTACCGTCTATTTGCAGGGGAACATGTTTTATCTGCAGATATTGTTGAAGTCCGCATCATTCGGCGATTTTCTGGAGCGGATCAATATGATCACGATGATCAACCGCTCAGATCGCCAATTGCTGGACAAGTACAATCAAGAGCGGCGCAGACAGGCCCAAGTCCAAGCCGCATTGAATCGAGAGCATAAACGGCTGGAAGTGCAGAATCAAGAAGTCAAACGGTCGTATGATGAATTGCTAGCCCGAATGGATGAGCATAAGGAATTGATTGCATCGATCGATTCCAGCTTGCAAGAGTTGGAAGAGAAAAACCAAGCAGCCAAACGCGAGTTGAACCGTTTGGTGGCTGATGCCGAACGCCAGGCCAAAAAGCGTGAACAGCGACAATACGTGTCGGCCAACACGCACGCCAAAGATGGCCTGTTGTGGCCAGTTCGCGGGGGAGTCCTCACTTCTCCTTTTGGCCCGCGTTATCATCCTATTCGTCATACAACCCGCATGCATGAGGGCATTGACATCGGGGCCGCGATGGGTACCCCGATCATGGCTGCGGCACCTGGCGAGGTGATTGCGGCCCGCCCTTCCAACGGTTATGGATACATTGTGGTGATTTACCACGGCAACGGACTGTCCACGCTGTATGCGCACATGTACGCAAGCACTGTCAAAGTGCGAGTGGGCGATCAGGTGAAGCAAGGGCAAGAAATTGCGGCTGTGGGCAGCAATGGCTGGTCGACCGGCCCGCACTTGCATTTTGAAGTGCATGAGCATAGCAACCCTGTCGATCCAATGAAGTACTTCCGCTAAAGGGAGAGCGACAAAGGAAGGGAGCATCGGACATGATACGATCTTTGGGTATCGGTCTCCTGGCGGCGGCCGCCTTGATTCTCCAATCGGTTTGGCCTTCCGGGGTCTGGGCGGAAGGCACCACGTCAGACACGAATAAGCTGAAACAGATTCAACAAGAAAAGCAGCAAGCGGAGAAAAAAGTGGATGCCGCCCAATCGGAATTAAGTGCGGCCAAAGAGAAAGTGGACCAAATCGAAAAGGAAATCGGCTCGATTGACGACCAGATAGCGAAACACAAAGCGGATCTTCAGAAGAGCCAGCGGGAATTGAAGCAAAAGCAGGAAAAGTTCAACACGGTTGTTGCGCGGATGTACCAGCAGGGCCAATCCCATTACCTTGCATTCATGCTGAACGCAGATAGCTTTAACGATTTCTTGGCCCGGTTCGAGCTGGTGCGCATCGTGTTGAAACGGGAAAAAAACGTGTTGGATGGTTATAAAAAAGCGCAGAGCGACATAGAGAAGCAAATCAAAACCATTGAGCAAAAGAAAAAAGAGAAAGAGCCTTATCTCAAAAAGGCCCAGGCGGAATTGGCCAATTACACCGCCGTGTACAATCAGCACGCATCTAAGCTGAAACAGCTGAAACACGACGAAACAGTGACCAAAGAAGCGATAGAACGCAAAAACCGCGCTGTTCGCGCGGCCAAGTCATCCGGCACCAGCTACGGCACGGGCAAGTTGGCTTGGCCGCAACCGGGTGGCACCGTTACTTCGCCCTTCGGTTATCGGAGTGGGCGCATGCATGAGGGGATCGATATCGGCAACAGCATTGGCTCTCCGATTTTGGCGGCGGACAACGGCGAAGTCGTGCTGACCAAATCCGATCCCGGCGGTTATGGATATTATGTGGTAATCGATCACGGCAACGGATTGAAAACCTTATATGCCCATATGTATCCCAGCACCGTGACCGTCAGTGTGGGTGAACGGGTGCGGAAAGGGCAACGGATCGCTTCAGTTGGGAACAATGGCCGTTCCACTGGACCGCATTTGCATTTTGAAACGCACAAAAACGGCACACCTGTCAATCCGATGAAGTATTATTGACGGGTGAAGAGTGATAAGATAAAGGGTTGGCGGTCGATCTAATGATTCCCACGAGGAATGGTTAGATCGACTTGCCATTTACAGGGCAAATTTGTCCAAACCTTGACGGGGAAATGATGAATAGAGCATAAATTGAGGGGGCTACAAACAAATGAGGAAAAAGCTGGTTGCAGTGGCACTCACGACTTCTCTCATTGCGACCGCCATGCCGCTACAAGCGGGAGCGGAGATTACGCGAGAGCAAGTGCAACAGCAACGCGAGAAAAAGGGAGAGTTGTTGGAAAGCAAAAGCAAATATACCGAAGAAATCAATAAATATAAACAAGAAATCGCCAAAATGACGGAGGAAAAGAAAAAACTGGATGTTAAATTCGCTCCGCAACAAAAACGGTTGAAAGAGGCACAGGATCAGCGGGACAAAGCGTGGGATGAATATAAGAAGCTGATCACCCGGCTGTATCAACAAGGCGAAAACCAATACATGGCGATGTTGTTGTCTGCCCGTTCCTTTAACGATTTTCTGCACCGGTTTGAGATCGTGCGCATCATGGCCAAAGCGGATTTTGCAACAGTGGAGAGATACCAGGAACGCCTAAAAATAGTGAAGAAGGAAACAGGCGTATATGATAAGCTGGTCGGCGAGATCCAGAAGAAACAAGATGAGATCAATGCCAAAAACGCTAAACTCTTGGAGTTGATGAAAAAAATCGACAGCAATTTGGAAGCGATCCAGGATTGGGAAGAAGCGAACGAAGATGAGATTTTGCAGATCAACTTGGACGATTGGAAGAGCGGGAAGTTGCGCTTCCCATACACCGGGCCGCTCTCCAGACCGACTAACACGAGAAAGACTTCTGGTTTTGGCGGAAGGTTCCACCCGGTGCTAGGGAAGTACAAAAAGCATGAAGGGATCGACTTTGCCGGACCGTTGGGCACACCGGTGCGAGCGGCGGCCGACGGGGTAGTTGTGGCAAGCCGACCTTCTTCTGGTTATGGTTGGCTGATTACCATATACCACGGACAGTACAATGGCAAACCTTTCTTCACACAATATGCACATAGTTTTCCGGGACAAGTCAAAGTACAATTAGGACAAGAAGTGCATCGTGGGGAACAGATCACTTCTGTTGGAAACAACGGCCGTTCCACGGGTCCCCACTTGCACTTCGAAGTGCGCATCGGTCAAGGTGAACGCCCGCCGGCCTATAATCCCGACAATTACATCAAATACTGATGCCAGCTGTTTTTAAGGATGACGATGATGGTTAGCGAGTTGGTCATTTCGTTTAGGGTGTGTCTGGCAGATCAAGTTATGTAGGGAAGAAGCGGCGAAAAACCATTTCTCGAGGAGCGCCGATGCATAAGTGATGCGAATGAGAAAAGGTTTTTGGAGCCGCTGGCCTATTCATCAGACACGCCTAGATAAGATGGGTTGACACCAAGGGAGGACAGCGCATGAATGCCAAGCGAATAGCCGCCTTGCTTTCGATCGCGTTATTGGCAACGGCGTGCATAGCCCCGCAATCGGCAAATGCAGAAGTGACCCGTGAGGAAGTGCAGAAACAACGGGAGAAAAAGGGGCGCTTGTTACAAGATCAGAGCAAGATGACAGATGAGATGCGACGCCTGCAGAAAGAGATCAATGACCTGAATGATGAGATTAGTCGGCTGTCCAAAAAGTTTGCGCCACAACAGAAGGCGTACCTAAAGGCCAAACAAGATCTTGAAGTGAAGAAAAGGGAGTACCACAAATTGATCCGCCGCATGTATGAACGAGGAGAGAACCAGTACATGTCGATTCTGTTGTCCTCAGACTCGTTCAATGACTTCTTGCATCGGTTTGGTATGGTGCGGATCTTGGTAAAGTCCGATTTTGCGAAAGTGATGAAATACAAAGAGGCCTATGAAGTGGCGAAAGAAGCAAACAAAGAGTACTTGGCGCTTGTGAATCAAATTGAGGACAAGCAAAATCAGATGAAAAGCAAATTAAAGCAGTTGACCGAAGCGACCAAGAAGATCAACGGGGATTTAAAGGCGATTCATGATTGGGAAGATGCCAATCAGGACGCAATCCTGGAGATCAACTTGGACGATTGGAAGAACGGGAAGTTGCGCTTCCCATATACCGGGCCGCTCTCCAAACCGACTCCAGGGCCCAAGACATCCAATTACGGCATGCGCCTGCATCCAGTGCTCCACTATTACCGCTTCCACGCCGGGGTAGATTTTGGCGGCGGGTTCGGCAAGCCCATCTATGCGCCAGCGGATGGAGTGGTGGTGTCCAGCCGTCCGTCTTCCGGTTATGGTTGGCTAATAACCATCTATCACGGCCAGTACAATGGCAAACCTTTCTTCACACAATATGCACACAGTAGACCGAGCCAAGTGAAAGTGGAGCCGGGCCAAGAAGTGCATCGGGGGGATCAAATTTCTTCGATTGGGGACTATGGGCTTGGCAGCGGGCCGCACTTGCACTTTGAGGTTCGCATCGGCTATGGTGAGCGCCCCCCGACTTATAACCCATTGAATTTTATACGGTAGTGGGCAAAGCACGATTGGACGACTAATTTGTTAATGTGTATCATAGATTGGAGAGTGTACAAGTTTCTCCTTCGGGCGAGTGGCCAAAAGGTGGTGTATCCGTGGTATTTAAAGGAAGAACCGTAGCGATTATCGCAATTGTCGCGGTGATATTCAGCAGTCTCGGCACAGCCCTGATTGTGGGCGAGGGTGGCCTGATCGACCAGTGGGAAGCAGGAACGCTACTCTCCGGCAATTTTTCGCATGATGCGTCGTTTGAAGAGCATGTGGATAAGTTGCGTCAGGCGTACAGTGCGATCAAAGGGAATTATGTCCACGAGATCAACGATCAGAAGCTGATCGATGGAGCGATTCAGGGGATGGTCAGTTCATTGGGTGACCCCTACTCATCATATATGACCCCCCAACAATCCAGTCAATTCAAAGAAGACTTACAGTCTTCGTTTACCGGCATCGGCGCCGAAGTGTCCATGAAAAACGGCCGTTTGACCATCATTTCCCCAATTAAAGGATCTCCTGCTGAAAAAGCGGGCATCCGGCCGAACGACCAGGTGCTGAAAGTGAACGGAATCAGCCTAGAGGGCATGGATGTGAATACGGCCGTGAGCAAAATTCGCGGCCCCAAAGGAAGCAAGGCCAAGCTGGAAATTGTCCGGCCAGGCGTGAAGGAAGTGCTTCACATCACCATTATTAGGGATGAGATCTCCCTGCAAACAGTTGAGGCGACGATGTTGCCAGACAAAATCGGACGCATTACCGTCTCCCAGTTTTCCGAGAACACAGCCAAGGATTTCGCCAACGGCTTGAAGAAGCTGGAAGGGGAAGGCATGAAGGGGCTTGTCATCGATGTGCGTGGCAATCCCGGTGGTTTGTTGCCCGTTGTGTTGGAAATGTGCGATCAGTTGGTTCCAGACAAAAAAACAGTGATGATGACGGAAGATAAAAACGGCAAACGCGAGAAGTACACGTCCAAATTGGATGAAGCGAAGCCGTATCCCATCACGGTTCTGGTTGACAAAGGCAGTGCGAGCGCCTCCGAAATCCTTGCTGCCGCATTGCAAGAATCGGGCGGGTATCCGTTGGTGGGCGAAACCACGTTCGGCAAAGGAACCGTCCAGACGACGAGAGATTTCCATGATGGCAGCAACATTAAGCTGACCATTGCCAAATGGTTGACACCGAAGGGAAATTGGGTGCATCAACAAGGCGGTACCAAAGGGATCAAGCCTGATGTGAAGGTTCCATTGCCCGCTTACATGCATGTTACGCCATTCCATGTGGAGATGCCGCTTGGCCGTGATCAGAACTCTACGGAAATCAAAAGCATGCAAACCATCTTGGATGCGCTCGGTTACAACCCCGGCCGCCAAGATGGGTATTTTGATGAACGAACCGAACAGTCGCTGAAAGCGTTCCAGAAAACCAAAGGGCTTCCGCAGACAGGCAAGCTCGACCAGACAACCGCTGAGGCGGTGCAAGCCGCTTTCATCGACTTTGTGAGCGATCCAAAAAACGATGTCCAGTTGCAAGTGGCTGTCGAATTGTTAAAGAAAAAAGCGAAATAAAGGATTTGCAGTGTCATTGTAGAAGTAACCCCAGATATTACCAGTTTGGGGTTACTTTTTATTTTGGAGGAATGCTTGTGGATGCAGTCTGGTCTTCGGTTTGGCAATGGACAAGTGCGTGGGGGCAGTTGGTGATCCATCCGGGGAGTTGGCTGGCGCTGATCTTTTTGGTGATGCATACGGCGGGACTAGCGCGGTATGAGCGCAAACGGTTTGCGACCCGCTTGACGCCGCCTTTTCCCCTAGCGCTAAGGGCATGGGTGATGGGGCTAGTGTTGGGCGCGGGGTTTTCTCTCTGCTCGCTGTGGGGCCAATGGGTGATCCGTCCTGCCGATCTCGCCTGGATTTGGGGTTGTACCGCGCTATTGGCCATCATGCGCGCAAGATGGGCGTGTATCGCATATTCGGCGGGCTTGGTTGCTTTGTTACAATGCGGGGTGACCATCGCACCAGTCGCGGAATTGCCTGCGGCATGGCAGCCTTACGTGCGCAGTTTGCTGGAAGTGCGTGTGTTGGATTGGCTTTGGATCGCATGCCTGGCGCATCTGGTCGAATGGCTGTTGATTCGGCTGGATGGCAGCCAAGGGACCCGACCCGTCTTGGTGAAAGGGAAGCCCGCGCTTCAATTTCACAAGATTTGGCCGTTTCCGTTGGTGCTGGGGTTGACGCCTGTTCCCCTGTTGCTCGGCTTTGGTTGCCTTAATTATGACAAGCCGTTGGAGCGGGAAAAGCGATTGGCCTCAACAATGACGTTGGGCTATGCTTTGATTTTGGCAGGGCTGATCACTCTGGCGGAAGTGTGGCCGATGGGGGTGTGGGCGGCAGCGGTCTTCTCCATCGCAGGGCATGAAGGTATCGCCATATGGAACCGCCTCCGTCTAAAGCGGCTTAGACCTTATTATGTTTCAGACGGCAACGGGATCAAGGTTATCGCCGTGATGCCGGGAAGCCCGGCCCAACAGATGGGTATTAAGCCGGGGGACGTGGTACACCGTGTCAACGGCAAAAGCGTCCCCACCATGGCCGCGCTTTTGCAAGTGACAGAGAAAGCTGCTTTTTGCAAGCTGGAAGTGTTGGACGAGCAAGACGACCGGCATATTATGCAAAAAGCCCTGTATGAGGATGACCCGCGTCATCTGGGGATCATCGGTTCATCCAGCGCTGGGCTGAGCATACCGCAAACGACAGCGACACGGCCAGGGGCGACAGCGTCGCAATGACCAAATATCACAAATGCTAAAGTGGCAAGATTGCCGAGGCGGCGGAACTGCTTCCGGCGTCAGCAGAACGAAAGGAAACCATCGGTTTCGGGCCACATTGCCAATCCGCATAAGAACCTCTGATGATCGAGGTTCTTATTTTATGTGTTTGAGGCAATGCTGGAGATACACAAAAGTGACATAAAGCGAGAAAGGAACGGATGTTCCCCGGTAGAAATGGTTTATGGTATAATACCCTTTAAGTGAGAAAAGAGGTGAATGCGAGGATGGAGAAGAGATTTCAACTGGTTTCAGAGTTTCAACCGCAAGGTGACCAGCCACAAGCGATACAAAAGCTGGTGCAGGGGATTGAACAGGGTGAGCGCTATCAAACATTGTTGGGGGCGACCGGAACGGGAAAGACATTCACCATCGCACAAACCATCAACCGAGTGAACAAACCGACGCTGGTGATTGCGCATAATAAAACCTTGGCGGCGCAATTGTGTGGGGAGTTAAAGGAGTTTTTCCCTCACAACGCCGTCGAGTATTTTGTGAGTTATTATGATTATTATCAACCGGAGGCCTATATCCCAGCCACCGATACGTATATTGAAAAGGATGCTTCCATCAACGATGAGATCGACAAGTTACGCCACTCGGCTACGAGCGCGTTGTTTGAGCGTTCCGATGTGATCATCGTGTCCAGTGTTTCTTGTATCTACGGTTTGGGTTCGCCGACCGAATACAAGGAAATGGTGTTGTCGCTTCGGGTGGGGATGGAAAAAGAGCGGAATGAAGTATTGCGCAAGCTGGTCGATATCCAGTACGAGCGGAATGACATCAATTTCACGCGCGGCACGTTCCGCGTGCGCGGCGATGTAGTTGAAATCTTCCCAGCCTCTCGCAGTGAACAGGCGGTACGGGTCGAATTTTTTGGTGACGAGATTGAACGGATTCGCGAAATCGACGTGCTGACGGGGGAAATCCTCGGTGATCGGGAGCATGTCGCCATTTTTCCGGCTTCCCACTATGTGACGAGACAAGCCCAATTGGAGCGGGCTCTCACTTCGATTGAGGCTGAATTGGAAGAGCGGCTTAAAGAGTTGCGGGATGCGGGCAAACTGCTGGAAGCCCAGCGCCTTGAGCAACGGACGCGTTATGATATGGAAATGATTCGTGAAGTAGGTTTTTGTTCTGGGATTGAAAACTATTCGCGACACCTAGTGGGGAAACAACCAGGGGAAGCCCCTTACACCTTGTTGGATTTTTTTCCTGATGATTACCTGATCATCGTAGACGAATCGCATGTGACTATCCCACAAATCAACGGAATGTACAATGGGGACCAAGCACGCAAAACCATGTTGGTGGATCACGGATTCCGATTGCCGTCGGCGAAGGATAACCGCCCGCTCAAGTTTGCCGAGTTTGAAGAGAAAATCAACCAGATCGTGTTCGTTTCGGCGACCCCGGGGCCGTATGAATTGGAAAAATGCCCCACGGTGGTCGAACAGATCATCCGTCCGACCGGTTTGCTAGACCCCGTGATTCACATTCATCCGATTCAGGGGCAAATCGACCACCTGATCGGAGAGATCAACAAGCGAATTGCCGAAGACGAGCGGGTATTGGTAACCACCTTGACCAAGAAGATGGCAGAGGACTTGACCGATTATCTCAAAGAAATTGGGATCAAGGTGCGTTATTTACATTCAGACATCAAGACGATTGAGCGGATGCAAATTCTGCGCGATTTGCGTTTGGGTGAATTTGATGTGCTGATCGGGATCAACCTGTTAAGAGAAGGGTTGGACTTGCCAGAAGTTTCATTAGTCGCCATTTTGGACGCCGACAAAGAAGGGTTCCTGCGCTCAGAACGCTCCCTGATCCAGACGATTGGCCGGGCGGCGCGAAATGCCAGAGGGGAAGTGATCATGTATGCCGATAAGATCACAGACTCCATGCGGCGAGCAATAGAGGAAACCGAACGTCGGCGCGAGATTCAGATGAAGTACAACGAGGAGCACGGCATTACGCCGCAGACGATTCGGAAAAAGGTGCATGATGTCATTGAAGCGACCAAAGTGGCTGAAGACCAAGCAGAATACCAAGTGGACAAGGAAATGAAGAAATTGTCCAAGGGTGAGCGACTGAAGCTGATCGAGCAGATGGAGAAAGAAATGAAGCAAGCTGCCAAGGATCTCAATTTCGAACGAGCGGCCGAATTGCGCGACCTCATCTTGGAGCTTAAAGCGGAGGGTTAAGTGATTATGGCACAAGAAAATATTGTGATTCGCGGAGCGCGGGTTCACAACTTGAAAAACATAGATATCACCATTCCGCGAGACAAATTCGTGGTGGTGACGGGACTGAGCGGATCGGGCAAATCGTCGCTCGCTTTTGACACCATCTACGCCGAAGGGCAACGGCGGTATGTGGAGTCGTTGTCCGCGTATGCCCGACAATTCTTAGGGCAGATGGACAAACCCGATGTGGATGCGATTGAAGGTTTATCCCCCGCCATTTCAATCGATCAAAAGACGACCAGCCGCAATCCGCGTTCTACCGTGGGTACCGTGACCGAGATTTACGATTACCTGCGCCTGCTGTTTGCTCGGGTCGGCCATGCGCACTGTCCTGAGCACGGCATCCGCATCACCTCGCAAACGGTGCCGCAGATGGCTGACCGCATCATGGCCTTGCCAGAGCGGACGCGGATTCAGATCATGGCACCGCTGGTAAAAGGGCGCAAAGGAGAACATGTCAAGTTATTGGAGGATGTTGCCCGCCAAGGTTATGTGCGGGTGCGGGTCGACGGGGAGATTCGCGATCTGTCCGAAGAGATTCGGTTGGAGAAGAATAAAAAGCATACGATTGAAGTGGTTGTCGACCGGGTGGTGGTAAAGGAGGGGGTGCAGGCGCGTTTGACCGACTCCTTGGAAACGGCCCTTTCCTTGAGCGGAGGCGAAGTGCTGATCGACGTGATTGACGGAGAAGAGCTGTTGTTTAGCCAAAACCTCGCCTGCCCAGAATGCGGTTTTAGCATTGATGAACTATCACCGCGGATGTTTTCCTTCAACAGCCCGTTTGGCGCCTGCCCGACATGTGACGGGCTGGGGTCGCGAATGGAGATCGATCCCGATTTGGTCATCCCCAATCCGCAGTTGTCGTTGGCCGAAGGGGCGATCGAGCCTTGGTCTTCGGGAACGAGCAGTTATTATCCACAGTTATTGGAAGCTGCTTGCCGCCACTTCGGCATTGATATGAAGATTCCGTTTGCGGAGTTGGACAAAAAGGACAAAGCGATTATCCTGCATGGATCGAAAGAGCGTTTTCCTTTCAAATACACGAATGAAAACGGCTTTACTCGAGAATCGCAAGCGTTGTTTGAGGGGATCATCCCCCATCTGAATCGTCGTTACCGAGAGACCGGCTCTGAGCTCATGCGCGAACACCTAGAAAACTACATGAGCAACAAACCTTGCCCGACATGCAAAGGGGCGCGGCTTAAAAAAGAGATTCTCAGTGTGACCGTTGGCGGCAAAAATATCGACTATGTGACCAATCTGTCAATCAAGGAAGCCCATGAGTTTTTTGCAACACTGGAATTGTCGGAGAAAGAGATGCAGATCGCCCGCCAAGTGTTGAAAGAAATCAAGGAGCGGTTGGGATTCCTCGTCAATGTCGGCTTGGATTACCTGTCATTGAGTCGCTCGGCGGGAACCTTGTCCGGCGGGGAAGCCCAACGGATTCGTCTGGCGACGCAAATCGGTTCCAGCTTGATGGGTGTTCTGTACATCTTGGATGAGCCGAGCATCGGCTTGCACCAACGCGACAACAACCGCCTCATTGCAACGCTTAAGAAAATGCGCGACCTCGGCAACACGTTGATCGTGGTGGAGCATGATGAGGATACCATGCTGGCTTGTGACTACATCATTGACATCGGGCCAGGTGCCGGAGCGCATGGCGGGCGTGTGGTGTCGGCCGGAACGCCCGCCGAGGTGATGGCTGATGAAAACTCATTAACCGGGCGGTACCTGAGTGGGCGCAACTTTATTCCCGTGCCGGAACAGCGAACCAAGCCGGGCGACAAGTGGATCACCATCAAAGGGGCCAAAGAAAACAACCTGAAAAACATCGACGTCAAGTTTCCGTTGGGCGTGTTCACTTGTGTGACTGGGGTGTCCGGCTCCGGCAAGAGTACGCTGGTCAATGAGATTTTGCTCAAGGCGGTGGCGCGCGAGGTGAACAAAGCCAAAGCGGTGCCAGGCAAACACCGCAAAATCGAAGGCATCGAACACATCGACAAAGTGATTAACATCGACCAGTCGCCCATTGGTCGGACGCCGCGTAGTAACCCGGCTACTTACACCGGCGTGTTTGATGATATCCGCGAAGTGTTCGCTTCGACCCAAGAAGCCAAAGTACGTGGTTACCAGAAAGGACGCTTCAGTTTCAATGTCAAGGGTGGTCGGTGCGAAGCGTGTCGCGGGGACGGCATCATCAAGATTGAGATGCACTTCCTGCCCGATGTCTATGTGCCTTGTGAAGAGTGCAAAGGCAAACGCTACAACCGCGATACACTGGAGATCAAGTACAAAGGCAAAAACATTTCTGATGTGTTGGAGATGACGGTGGAAGAAGCGCTCGACTTTTTCCAAAACATCCCACGCATTAAGCGGAAAATCCAAACCCTGTACGACGTCGGCCTTAGTTACATGAAGTTGGGCCAACCAGCAACCACCTTGTCGGGTGGGGAAGCGCAACGCGTGAAGTTGGCTTCAGAGCTGTACAAACGAAGCACTGGGCGGACATTATACATTTTGGACGAGCCGACGACTGGCCTGCACATTGACGACATCGCTCGTTTGTTAAAAGTACTTGGCCGGTTGACTGCAAACGGGGACACGGTGGTTGTCATTGAACACAACTTAGATGTGATCAAAACAGCTGATTACTTAATCGACTTGGGACCTGAAGGTGGCACCGGCGGCGGAATGATTGTAGCCAAAGGCACTCCCGAGGAAGTAGTTCAAGTGAAGGGCTCCTATACGGGCCAATTTTTGGCACCAGTGATGGAACGGGACAAAGCGCGGATGGCCAAACGATTGGCCGCACAGGAGCAACCGACTCCGGCGACGACGTGACTCAAGCACGGATGGCATGCGTTTCCGCTTATTTCCGGCATAGAGCGATGTAGGACAAAGCATGCTAGAAAGTAGGCAAGACGTCTTTCATATCCTACAGACAAGGGAGTGACGGGACATGGCGAGAAACAACAAACTGTTGGTTCCTGGCGCGAGCGCTTCACTTGATCAGATGAAGCGGGAGATTGCGAACGAGTTTGGTGTTGAGCTGGGTGCGGACGCAACCGCCCGTGCGAACGGTTCTGTAGGCGGTGAAATGACAAAACGTCTTGTTGCTATGGCTTCGCAGATGTTGAAGCAGAAAAACGCGGGGGAATAATCCCCGCGTTTTTTTGTTGTGTGAGAGAGCTTTTGATGATTGTGAGCGTTTGATGGCGAGATGTGATTGTTCGCAAAATCTTAAGACGCGGTCGGATTGACAGTTGGCACCATGAGCCATACAATGCCAATATGACCAATATAGGAATCGTTCTTATTTGTTTGCATAGATTAGGTTATAGCAAATGAATAGAGACAAGCTGGTAAGATGCATGATGATGGGCTATATTCCCTATTGGATTTGGTAATTAGTTGATTATAAACAGCCGTTTTCTCATACTAATTAGGAATAAAACATATTTAGGAGGGCGAAGATGGGTCGGATTCTCAAAAATTATTACCCTGAATTGACAGGGGTGCTTGTCTTGGGGCTGATCTTCTTCTTTGTGACCACGGGAGTCCCCTTGCTTGCCCCATTCACCGAGGTCACGCGCGAGTGGAGCAGCGGGCTGTCAAGTGAGTTGCACAATTTCACCACCATTTTCCTCAGCCTGTTTATTGAAGGCTTGCCATTCATCCTGTTTGGCACCTTGTTGTCCAGTTTTGTACATGTTTATGTGAAACAGGAGACCTTGTGGCGGTTTTTGCCCAAGCATCCGGTGCTGTCGATTCCGTTGGCCGCCAGTTTCGGCCTGTTTTTGCCGATTTGTGAGTGCGGCATCGTGCCCGTGGCTCGGCGGTTGGTGCAAAAGGGACTTCCCAGCTATGTCGCGTTCACCTTTTTGCTCGCTGTGCCAATTGTGAATCCGATCACCATCGCTTCTACTTATATGGCGTTTGGCAATTCGTGGGAAATGGTTTGGAAACGCATTGGTTTGGGAGCTGGTATCGCCATCTTTATGGGAATCATGTTTTACCTGTTTTACAAAGGCAGACCCGTGTTGAAAGAGGAAACGGGGGGACAACGGACAGAGGGTTGTTGTGGCGGAGCCCATGATCATGACCACGAACATGGGGCTCATTGCGCTGACCGCTCGCATGAAGGGCAAAGCCGACTGATGCACGCCCTGTCCCACTCCGTGTTTGAATTTATCGACATGGGCAAATACTTCTGCTTGGGCGCGTTGATTGCCGCGGGCTTCCAAACCTTTGTTGGCGTAGCCGCGATCAAACAGTTGGCCCGATTCGACGGCTTGGCCTTAATCCTGATGATGGCGTTGGCGTTCAGCTTGTCGATCTGCTCTTCGGCAGATGCTTTCTTGGCGGCTTCTTTCCGTTCGGTGCTGGGTCAGGGGCCGCTGTTGGGCTTTTTGGTGTTCGGGCCGATGGTAGATATAAAAAATGTGTTGATGATGGCGGGTGGTTTCAAACGGTCGGTAATATTCTTCTTCGTCGGTTGCACCACGTTGGTTACCCTACTCACACTGTGGATTTTCTTCTGATATAAAGGGGGGAATGGTGTTGAAAGCTTGGTTGCGTGTGGGGATTTGCTTGGGATTGGCGGTTTTGCTGGTGCAACTGATCATAACCGGTGAGCTGTCGTTGTTTGTCAATCCTCGGTTTACGTGGTTGATCGTTGCCAGCGTCTTGATCCTGGTGTTGCTGGGATTGGTTCAGCTGTGGAACATGAAGGGGAGCGAGTTGCATCGGATTGGCGCTTGGGGGTACTTGGTGTTGCTGTTGCCGATGGCGATGTATCTCTTGATCCCCCCAAAAGCGTTGGACGCATCCATCGCGAGCAAAAAAGGGGTGAGCTATTTATCGGCCAAAAGCGTGAATGAACAGCAACAAAAGAAATCCGCCCCATCGGCTACATCAGATACCAACGCTGATCCTTTGGCGGTGCAGGAAGACCCTTACAAAAAATTTATTCCGCAGTTGCAACGCGAGCCTGTGATCCATCTATCACAGGAAACGTATGCCGATTACTACAATACGCTCAACTTCTATCCTCAACAATTCAAAGGGAAGAAGATCAAGCTCAAAGGGTTTGTATATCGCGATGATACGATGAAGAAGGATCAGTTGGTAGTAGGGCGCTTTTCAGTTACCTGTTGCACGGCGGATGCGATTGTGATTGGGTTTTTGACTGAGGGGGCGAAGACCTCTACTCTCAAAGACAACGATTGGGTGGAAGTAACCGGGTCGCTGGATGTGGGGATGTATGATGGTGTTGACATGCCGGTAATCAAATTAGAGGCGGTAGAGAAGGTCAAACCGCTGAAAGACCCGTATATCTATTTTACATATTAGGGCGTAGGTCGATAAGCGGCGAAGGGAAATCAATTACCACCCGGCGCCGCTTTTATGTTTGAACAAGGAATGGTTTTAGTCTGATTGCACATACTCCTACCTGTCCGTCGCAAACAAGAAACGGTGAAATGCAATAGCATACACGAAAGGCTCATTTCCCTATGTGCTTCGCCTAGGGCAGGTTTTAGCGCCAATCGGTTTTGTTCCATGTAGAAACAGGTTTTAGAACCTGCTGACGTGGTATGCTATTGCTAAGGTGTGCAAATTTGGTTCAGAACATGTAATATATGTAGCGATGAATTGAAAAAGACAGGGAGATGGGACAAATGGGTTTATTGGTGCGTTTTTTGGCCAGCGCAGTCGCAGTGGTCGCCGCGGCGAAATGGATTCCCGGTATTGAGGTGGCAAGTTGGGGAACGGCATTCATGGCCGCTTTGGTGCTGGGGCTGATCAACTTGATTGTGCGCCCGTTAGTCATGTTGTTAACCTTGCCGATCAACCTGCTGACATTGGGTTTGTTTTCCTTGGTGATCAACGCGATTCTGTTCTGGTTGACTGGGGTGTTGGTGGACGGTTTAGAGGTCAGCGGCTTTGTGCCTGCATTTTTGGGTGCTTTGCTGGTGGCTGTGGTGACTTGGGTGGCTGATAAGTTTGTTGATTAGGGTGTGTTAGACATCACGCGTGACGAGATGTACCAGACACATCCCTGACGGATGCCCGCTCGTTCTTCTGATAAGCATGGCAACGATAAAGGAGTGCTTCCATTGGCAGAAGCACTCCTTTTTATGCAGATGATGGGTTTGCCTTGTCGGGCTTGATTTCAATCAATTCTGCGCGAATGATGTAACGGTCGGGGGCGTCCCCAATGTAATCAAACGGGTAACAGGTAGTCAAAGTCAACACGGGCCGTGGTATAGGTACGATCACCGTCCGGTCGTCAGCATGGGTGATCCAGTGTTTGCGAAACTGATAAGTAAAGATGTTTCCATTGTACCGGATATACAACTTATCACCGGCCTTCAGGTCGCCCAATCCGCGAAAAACTGTATCACGGTGTCCGGATAGAACCACATGTCCCGTCTCGCCGGGGTTGACTGTGCCGTAGCCTTCATAGAGGCCGACCCCTTTTTTAAGGGATTCATCATCTGTTCCCTGGACGATGGGCAAGATGGCTCCCATTTTGGGGATAACCAGCTCGCCGACTTTGACACCATTTGCAACTTGTGCGCTGTCATCTTTCTTGCCCTGCGGCAGGGCCGGCGCCTTGGCGGTTTCGTTCCAGTCATCCGATATGGACATGGCCAACTTGGGATCGACCACGGCGATGCTGATTTCGTTCCACCAATGAAAAGCGTTGTATCCTAAAATCAGCGCACCAGCGATCATCAAGAGCCAAGCCGCTTTTTTGGCCATGTGTATCACTCCTTTGTGCGGTGCATGAATCTGATGTGTAAAAGTTTCGCGTTGGTTCATTCGTTTCCTTCACTATATTTATTCGTAGGACAAGGGCGTTTTGTGTCTGTGCGGTTGTTGTGACGACAAGGGCGTTTTGCCCCGCTTTCATATCTCCGCCAAAAACGATATCCTAACATTGTCGGACAAAAGAGCGGACAAAGGAGTGACATCGATGCATGCGTGGGAAAGGGTGAGGCGGATTGAACGGATTCTTGGCGTCCGAGCTAACCGCGTAAAGCCGTCGCGCCCTGCGCCGGGGGAGACGGCATTCCAACTTTCTTCAGGAGAGTGGATTACCTTTGGCTTGGCATTGACAAAACGGGAACAAGCGTTGATTGAGTGGTTGCTAAATGAAGAAATGAAGCCAGCGAAGCGCCTGGGGTTGGAGGAATGGATCAAAGGCGTGTTGGACGGTGGGCCACCCGCACCGGTACCGGCGCATCTTAACCATCACCTTCCCGGCGGGCGGATGCCGGCGCTATTGATGTTTGAGCAAGGGCGCCCTTTTTTCGCCAAAGAAGATTTGTCTGTGCTGTTGGATACATACTTTGCCGGGAGTTCCCCGTGGTTGGTGGGTCTAAACGAGAGTGACTGGTTGCTGTTCGTCCCGTTGCGGGAGTGGATCGGTGAGGAGAAGTTCACTTTGGAAGCAGAAGAGCTGTTGCTCGAAGCGGCATCTGGATTGCAGGAGGCTTTAGCCGATGAGTTGGGGCTGACAGCGAGCATGGTGCTGGCTCCGCCGATTGTTTCTTGGGAACAACTCCCCGGCATGTGGCAGCGCATGGCACAGGTGCGGGAAGCGGTGCGTTCGTTCCGCATGGAAAAAGCCGTCTGGGTGACATGGAAACCGCGGTTGGAACGGCTGTTGACGCAATTGGACGATCAGGCGGTCAAAACCTTTTTGGCAGAGATGCCGGGCTTGGCTTTGTTGCGAGAAGAGGAAATGCGCAAAACGATTGAGGCCTTCTTGCGGTTGGATCTAAATATCAGTGAAACGGCCCGCCATCTGTATGTGCACCGCAACACTCTTTTATACCGGTTTGACCGGGTGAAACAGGAAACGGGACTCGATGTGCGGCGGTTTGCGGATGCGATGCTGATCAAGGTGGTGCTGTTGCTTTTGAACCATCAGGAAGGCGAAAGGTGAAACCATACAGCGCTTTTTGTGACCTTTGCACAATGATTCATCGCCCAACCTGTCATAGAATGAAGCTGAGGGATGTCCGGAGAACGAGGCGGACATGCATTAGATCATGCTTCGGGAGGGTGTATGACAATGGCGAAAGTGTGTCTGAACCATGTGTATAAAAGATATGGGAACCATTTGGTGGTGAAAGACTTTAATCTTGAAATTAAAGATAAGGAATTCTTGGTGTTGGTGGGGCCGTCGGGTTGCGGAAAATCGACTACTCTGCGCATGATTGCGGGACTGGAGGAGATTTCGGAAGGGGAATTGTACATCGGCGATCGCTTGGTGAACGATGTGGCGCCGAAAGATCGCGACATTGCCATGGTGTTCCAAAGCTATGCATTGTATCCGCACATGACCGTTTATGAAAACATGGCGTTCGGATTGAAGTTGCGCAAGTTTAAAAAAGATGAGATTGAAAAGCGGGTACGGGAAGCGGCTAAGATTCTCGATATCGAGCATCTGCTTGACCGCAAGCCCAAGCAACTTTCCGGTGGCCAGCGGCAACGCGTTGCACTTGGGCGGGCGATTGTCCGCGAACCGCAAGTGTTCTTGATGGATGAGCCGTTATCCAACCTAGACGCCAAATTGCGCGTGCAAATGCGCACAGAGATCAGCAAATTGCATCAGCGCCTTGAAACCACCATCATCTACGTCACCCACGACCAAACCGAAGCGATGACGATGGGCGACCGCATCGTAGTAATGAAAGACGGAGTGATCCAACAAGTGGACACGCCCACCGAGATTTACAACAACCCGGCGAACATGTTTGTGGCCGGTTTCATTGGGTCGCCAGCCATGAATTTCGTCGAAGGGGTTCTCAAAGAAGAAGACGGCGAGATTTATTTCCAAACAGAGGGTGCAAAAGTGAAGATCCCGACTGGTCGGGCCCATGGTTTGCGTGAACAGGGGTATGTAGGCAAAGAGGTCATTTTCGGCATCCGCCCGGAAGCCGTTCACGACGAACCGGTCTTCATTGAGGCGTCGCCGGACAGCCGTTTCACCGCCAAGGTGGAAGTAGCCGAAAACATGGGTTCGGAAATGTACCTGTATGTCAGCGGCTTGGGAGACAAGTGGCTGACCGCCCGCGTCAACGCCCGTACCCAGTACGTGCCAGAAGCGCAAGTTACGTTGGCGCTCGATATGAACAAGGCACACATCTTTGACAAAGAAACAGAAAAAACGGTACTGTAGTGGTAATAAAGACGAGAGCGGCTGGATGTCAGTCGCTCTGTCGCATATGCGACGGTAGGAGAGTGCCAGATGAGCAAAGTGACGATTAAAAGCATCGTTCAACAATTCGACTTGGAAGTGATCTCTGGTTGGGATCAATTAGACCGGCGCCGGGTCACGGTCGCGGACTTGTACCGCCCGGGCTTGGAATTGGCCGGCTTTTTCACGTTCCACCCCGTTGAGCGCTTGCAGCTGCTTGGGAAAACGGAATTGTCCTTCATTGAAGGGTTGACGAAAGCGGAACGACAAGAGCGGTTTGACCGATTGTGCCATCCGGAGATTCCCTGTTTCATTTTGACGCGGAACTATGACGTGCCTTCGGAGTTGGTTCAAGCCGCCCAAGAGAAAAAAGTTCCGATTCTCAGAACCGAGATGGCGACCACCCGTTTTGCGAGCAAGCTGACCAACTATCTGGAAAAGTTGCTTGCCCCCACCACCACCATGCACGGGGTGTTGGTTGACATTTACGGGATTGGCGTGCTGATCACCGGCTCCAGCGGCATCGGGAAAAGCGAAACCGCTTTGGAACTGGTAAAGCGCGGTCACCGTTTGGTGGCGGATGACGCGGTGGAAATCACCCAAACGGAGGAAGGCAGCTTGGTGGGGCACGCCCCTGATTTGATTCGCTATCTGCTGGAAATACGCGGTTTGGGCATCATCAATGTGATGACTTTGTTTGGGGCCGGTGCGGTCAGGGATAAAAAGCGGATATCGTTGACGATTCATTTGGAAGCATGGCAAGAAAAAAGGCAGTATGACCGACTGGGCTTGGATGAGGAGAAAGTCCGCATCATCGACACGGAGCTTCCCAAGCTGATCGTCCCCGTGCGTCCAGGGCGGAACTTGGCTGTTATCATTGAAGTGGCGGCGATGAATTTCCGACTGAAGCGACTGGGCTATCACGCGGCACAACAATTTGTGCAAAAGCTGGGAGAAGTGATCGATGAAGGGGACGAGATCGATTAAGGGATAGGGGACAAGCTTAGGCTTTCGAGGGCGGAACCTGGCATCCGAAGCCGCCGCCAGCCATGGGCATCCCCACAAGACTCTTTTAGCGACGGCTCCGTAGCAAGTCGTTGATCATGGATCGAAGTCGTTCATAAATGGGAAAAAAGGGCGGCCTTGGCGGCTTGCTTTGGGCTTGGGCCAGTGCGGAAAATAGACGAACTGGATCGGTGTGTCCCGTAGGCATCCCGGTGTGAGGCATGTCCCTTTCCCATTTTTGACGCTTACGCTTGCCAGCTTGTTACATTCTAAGCAATCGTAGCGTTCGTTTATTTTATTATCAGAAAAATATATCGGATGCAAAATAAATACCTCCGAGGCGTGTGTAACCTATTTTAATAAATCAGACATTTTGTGTCTATGGATGAGATGTTAAAATATGGATGAATAAACAAATTACGGGGATGAAGAGAAGGGTTTTTCCTGATTGCTCTTAATCCCTTTTCCTATCTGAATCGTTTGCGATAAAATACAAGGGATAGTGGATGCGAAGGGAAGAAAGGAGTGTGCGAACCATGTGGCAAGCAGTCATTGATCCGGTTGCGTTTAAGCTGGGTCCATTTCAAGTGCATTGGTATGGTGTCATCATGGGGACAGCTGCGTTGCTGGGATTGATCCTGGCCGTTCGCGAAGGCGAGAGGCGCGGGCTGGACAGTGACACGATTCTTGATATGATGCTGTGGATACTGCCCTCAGCGATTGTCGGCGCCCGTCTATATTACGTTCTGTTTGAGTGGGAATACTATGCCATGCATCCTGAGGACATCGTGGCCGTCTGGAAAGGCGGGCTGGCTATTCACGGAGGCTTGATTGCCGCTTTTCTCGTCGGATACATATTTGTGAAGAAAAAAAACATCGATTTCTTGCAGTTGGCCGACATTGTGATTCCTAGCGTGCTTTTGGGCCAAGCGATCGGACGATGGGGCAACTTTATCAACCAAGAGGCCCACGGCGGCGAGGTGAGCCGGGCCTTTTTGGAAGGTTTGCATTTGCCGGATTGGATCATCGAGCAAATGAACATTCAAGGGGCTTACTATCATCCGACGTTCTTCTATGAATCGATGTGGAATCTGGTCGGGTTCGGCTTGTTGTTGTTGATCAGGCATTTCAACCCACGCCGCGGCGAGGTGCTGTTTAGCTATATGATTTGGTACTCGCTCGGGCGCTTTTTCATCGAAGGATTGCGTACCGACAGCTTAACCTTTACCGGCCCCGACTGGTTGGTGTCGGTGATGGAGCTGTTATGGTCTCCGATGTCGCTCATGTTTGACCCGGGGATGATGGATGGGGGGAACGTGCGGATCGCCCAGCTGGTGAGCTTAATCTTAGTCTTGGTAGGCGTTTTTCTCATCGTTTGGCGCCGGGCTACGGGAAGAGCCACGGCCTTTTATCGGGATGAAGCGATTATAGAGGCGCCGGCCACAGCCAGCGCACAAGCTTCCGTCGAAAAAGAACCATCGGCATCGCCGGCGGAAACGAAAACCAATGCACAAGCGGAAGAGAAAGAAGGCCAGGCAAAAGCGTAGAGCTAGCACCATCGGGAGATCGGAAGAGGTGTCTTCCATCTCCTTCTTTCATGCCAAAAATGAGGTGACAATGTGAAATACACAGTGATATTGTTTGATTTGGACGGAACGCTGATCGACACCAACAACTTAATCCTTTCTTCATTTATGCACACTCTTGAGACGCATTGTCCGGGAAAATACACCGAGCAGGATGTGCTGGCATGCATGGGTGAACCGTTGCTTGACCAAATGCGCCGGTTTGACCCTTCTCAAGCCGAAGAGATGGTCAAAACGTATCATACCTATAACGTGGCCAAACACGATGAGCTGGTGGCATCGTTTCCCCATGTGCGCGAAGTATTAACTCAGTTGCATGAAGCGGGAGTCGTCTTGGCGGTCGTGTCCAACAAGCGCCGCCTGGTTGTGGACATGGGCTTGAAACGGATGGGGCTGGATCACTTGATGTCCGCTGTCGTCACCGTGGATGACGTGAAACGGGGCAAACCGGAACCGGACATGATCCATCTCGCGCTAGACAAGCTGCAAGCCACTGCCGAGCAGGCATTGATGGTGGGTGACAGCCGCTATGATCTCATGGCCGCCGAAAGAGCCGGTGTGGCCGCGGTAGGGGTGGCTTGGAGTTTGCACGCCGATGAGTTGAAACGGCTGGCTCCCGCGTATTTTATCGATGATATGCGTCAACTGCTTGACATAGTCCAGATCCAATCGGCCAGGGGATGATGGAGATGAGAAAAACAGAGCGCTTCCCAGTGCATGGAAGTAATGCATTATGGCAACTCTATCAAACGATTCCCTTTTGGAAAGTGTTTTGGAACACCTTGATCATCTTGATTGCTCGTTATGTTCCCTTTTTGTCGATGAAACGGTGGTTGTACCGCACCTGCTTGCGGATGGAAATCGGGGAGCAAACGGCCGTGGCGCTGATGGCCACGATGGATGTGCTGTATCCTGAAAAAATCCGTATCGGTAAAAATACCATCATCGGGTATAACACAACCATCCTGACACATGAATACTTGATCCACGAATACCGACTAGGTGACGTGGTCATTGGCGACCATGTGATGATTGGTGCCAACAGCACCATTTTGCCCGGTGTCACCATCGGCGATTACGCGATGGTGGGAGCGGGGTCGGTGGTTACCAAAGATGTGCCACCCCATGCGCTCGTAGCCGGAAACCCGGCGCGGATCATACGCGAGCGGGCCACCGAAGGCACATGATACGGCATCTGCCACAGGCATCTGATTTTTAATATCAGATGCCTTTTTTACGTTTCTAGCGCGGAAAAAGAGTGAACCGCCCTCAGATGCCAGACAATAGGAGTAAATGGTGTTGGGGGCGGACAAAAGCACTGTTGGCCTAGGAGTGTGACCAGATTGTGACGGGAAGGCCATTTCCCGGGGAATATTCACAAATCAGAAATTGACTCAATATATACTGTTCGGTAATATTGGGGTGATTTAAGGCCGGTTTCGAAAGCGGAAACAAACATCGAACGCATCAACGTTCAGGGTATTATCCTGTAGATTTAGCTCATTATGTATACTCTGGTGCAAAGGAGGATCCAAGTGAACTGGCTGACACGATTTTCTGTTCGCAATGTCGCCGCCGTTTTGATTTTGACCCTTCTCATATCTGGCGGAGGACTTTATACAGCGACACAATTGAAGATGGAATCGATGCCAGACATCAGTTTTCCAGTGGTAGTGGCGATTACGCCTTATCCTGGCGCTTCGCCAGAAGACATATCTAAAAAGGTGACCGATCCGATCGAGAAGGCGGTTCGGGGGATGAAAGGCTTGCAAAAGCTGAATTCCGTCACCGCTGACAGCACCTCGGTGATTGTCGCTCAGTTTGATTTTGACGTAGATTTGGACAAAGCGGAACAAGAGATGGAAAGTCTCATCAGCAAAGTTCGCTTGCCCGAGGATGTGCAAGACACCGTGTTCAACCGTTTCGGTTTTAACACGACCCCTGTGGTCAGCTTGTCCGTTTCCAGCAAGGACAAAACGGCTGCGCAATTGGAACGGTTGATCAATGACAAAGTGAAACCCGCCCTGGAGGGAGTAAATGGGGTGGGGGAAGTGCAAGTGAAAGGGGAAGGACCCAAAGCGGTTTACATCCGCTTGAAGCCGGAGCAACTAAAAAAATACAACCTTTCCGCTCAAGCCGTCCAACAGGCTTTGCAAAGTGCCAACATGTCGTTGCCGTTGGGTGATTTGAGCACGGACGGTATCGAGTTGCCGGTGCGTATCGATCAGAAAATCACGAGTGTGGATCAGTTGCGAAATTATGAACTGACCGTTCCGCCTAACCAGATGGAAGGCATGCAACAAGCGTTTGACCAAATCGGCCAAGGTTTTCAGACGATGGGCCAACAGATGGGCGCACTTGGCCAGGCTGTCGGTGGCTTGGGCAATGCGGTCAACGGAATTGGCCAAGCGGTAAATGGATTAGGGCAAGGGGTTGCGGGCCTGTCACGGGCGCAAGCGACCCAGGCTGATTTGGTGGCCAAGCTGATCGGCTTGCAGATCGCCTTGAACAATGAGATGAGCAAGCCGGAACCGGACATGAAAAAAGTCGGTCAATTGTACGGTGCGATCAATGGGGTGAAAACCGGGCTTACCCGGCTTTCGGATCAACTGTCCAAAGTGAAGGGCCCGTCCAGCAAGAAAGTGCCGGGCATGAAGATGCCTAAAGGCAAGGCGTCTACCCTGCGCCCAGCTGGCAAACCAAAGCAACCGAAGCTCGCCGAAGCGGAGATCAAGACGGTGAAGTTGGGGGACATCGCCTCCATCACCGAGTCGGCTGCTGAGCAGTCCCTGATCACCCGCACCAATGGCAAGCCTTCTGTCAACATCGATATCATCAAAGATCAAGATGCCAACATTGTGGAAGTGGCCGACGGTATCTTCGCCAAGCTGGGGCAACTCACCAAAGAACACCCCGAGCTGAAGGTTATCACCTTGTATGACCAGTCCAAAAGCGTTAAAGCCTCCATTCATTCCATGGTGCGCGAAGGGCTTTTGGGTGCGTTGTTCGCTTCGGTCATCATTTTGATCTTCTTGCGTGATTTCCGCATGACCCTGATTTCCATCGTCTCCATCCCAGTGTCTGTGTTGGCGACGTTGATCTTGTTGAAACAAGCAGATATCACGCTCAACATCATGACATTGGGTGGAATGGCGGTCGCGATCGGGCGAGTCGTGGATGACAGCATTGTCGTGATTGAGAACATCCACCGCCATCTGATGCGCAATGCGGATCGCAGTGTGAACATTATTCAAGTAGCGACCAAAGAAGTGGGCGCGGCCATCACGTCGTCCACCTTGACCACTGTGGCGGTATTCATCCCGCTCGGCTTTGTGACCGGCATTGTCGGTGAAGTGTTTTACCCATTTGCATTGACTGTGGCTTTTTCGTTGTTGTGCTCATTGGTGGTGGCAGTCACGGTTGTGCCCGTGCTGTCCAAGCTGATGCTACTCCGCGGCACCCCGATGCGCCACAAACGGGCGGAAAGCCGGATGGCCCACTGGTACCGGAAGTCGTTGGCGTGGGCGCTGAACCATAAAGCAACCGTGATGAGTCTGTCAACGGTGCTACTGGTGGCCAGTCTCTTCTTAATTCCGTTGGTGGGAACGTCGTTTTTGCCAGCGGAAAAGGATAAGGCGTTGCGCGTGACAGTAGAGCTACCGTCGGGCACAGAGTTGCAACAAACCGACAAATTAAGCAAGCAGATCGAGCAATTGTTGCGGAAGCATAAAGAAGTGGGAGTCATCTCCACAACGGTCGGTAGCATGGCTGGCCAATTGGGCGCCGATGGCAGTATTGGCAGTGCCAATCGGAGTACGATGGTAGTGATCCTGGATGATAACACCAACATGGAACCGTTCTTGGCTGATGTGCGCAACCAAGTGAAGCCGTTGGCAGAGGAGCATAAGGCTGAAATCAACGTAACCGAGATGAGCAGCATGGGCGTGCATGGAGGCGGGATCAACGCCAGCGTTCGCGGGGACAACATGGCAGACGTCAAGCGGGTGACTGATGAACTGACCGCAAAGCTGAAAAGCGTTGATGGGCTGACCAATGTGTCCAACAACTTAAGTGCCCAAAAAGAAATCGTCACTCTGCAAGTGGATGAGGCCAAAGCGGCCAAAAAAGGACTGGTGGCCCAGCAAGTGGCCATGTCGGTACGCGGCCTGCTCCAGGCGGACAAAGTGATGGAGATCGAGCAAGGTAACGAAGCACAGGAAGTGAAATTAGGCTTAGAGAAAGAAGGGCTCGCCTCGGTTGAGCAACTGAAAAAGGTGGAAATTTTGTCGCAGACGGGAGACATGATCCGCTTGGATGAAATCGCCACCTTGAAGGTTGAAAAGGGACCGGTGAGTATTCAAAAAGAAGACGGCCAATTGTATGCCTCCGTCACGGGAGATGTGATGGTCAAAGACACCGGAGCGGTTTCCCGAGAAGTGATGGACATCATCTCCAAAATGAAGAAGCCGTCCGGCGTTACCATCAAATTGGGCGGTGACACCGAAGAGATGAATAAAAGCTTCGCCCAGTTGGGAGTAGCTATGATTGTTGCCATTTTCGCCGTCTACTTGGTCATGTTGATTGCGTTTGGCGAGGCGACGGCGCCTTTCACCATTCTGTTCTCCTTACCGTTTGCAGTGATTGGCGGTTTGGTCGGTCTTTATGTGGCGGATCAGCCGATTAGCGTGTCGGCGATGATCGGGGCGTTGATGCTGATTGGTATCGTAGTGACCAATGCCATCGTCTTGATTGACCGCGTCATGCAGAAACGCAAAGAAGGCTGGGAGACTACAGAGGCTTTGCTGGAGGCAGCTGGCACCCGGCTCCGACCGATCTTGATGACTGCCTTGGCGACCGTGTGTGCGCTCCTGCCACTTGGATTGGGTTATGGAGAAGGGACGTTGTTGTCGCAAGGGCTGGCAGTGGTGGTGATCGGCGGATTGCTTTCGTCGACGCTGTTGACGCTGTTCATCGTGCCGATCATGTACCAGCTGTTCGCAGGGCTACAAGCGCGGTTTGGTAGCAAAAAGGAAAAAGAGGCATAAAAAACATCATCCCCTGGCGAGTATGGATTGCCAGGGGATGATGTTGTATCACAGCCAATCGACATTGATCAATTGGGAGAAGGTAATCCGTTTTTTCCATTCACCATTGGCGATGATAAACCATTCTTCAAAAGGTTGGATTTTGGCGACGCGCCCAAAAAACTGCAATGGAGAAAAACGACCGCTGTAAGTGACCAGAACAGGCCGTTCCAAATCATATGCTTCTTCTAACAGAAAACCCATATACTCGCGCTGCTCCGTTGTAAGCGGGGGTGGCTGGTATGATGGGAGTGTGTCGTCAATGTGCTTAGCCGGTTGCATAAAGGCGGATTGGGCCCGATGGTGTTCATACCACCGGTGAAAATGAATCACGTTCATGGTTGATCTCACCGTCCTTTGCTTTTGATGATATACGAATATATGTTCGTATTGCAAGAGGGGAATTTTAGTTAATTGATCATGAGGCGCGAAATGATGTGCAACAGGGGGAGGATTTTTCGCGATTAAAGGGGAAATGGGAAGAAAACAGTGACTGAAAAATGGGGTGAATCGATGAACAATGTGCAGGACTTGTTTTTGCAAGAAGTGATGGACAAACAATTGCCGGTAACCCTGTTTTTGGTAAATGGCTTTCAGTATCAAGGGCGGATTCGGAAGTTTGATAAGTTTACGGTTTCCATCGAAGTGGATGGTAGCGAATTTTTGATCTTTAAGAAGATGGTCAGCACTGTGCAGACCGCGGCGCCTTTGCAGTTGGATTGGTAAGAAAAAGCGGAGTCCCATATGGGCTCCGCTTTTTTACCGATGTGCTGAACCGACGGCTTCCTTCACGCTGTTGAATCCCTCTTGTTCCAGCAAGCGCAATAGCTCTTGGTTGATCCATTTGGCAATGGAAGGGCCGCGATAGATCATGCCTGTGTATACTTGCACTAAGTTGGCGCCGGCCTTGATCTTATCGAGGGCGTCTTGGCCGGTGAAAATGCCACCTACGCCAATGATTGGCACCCTGCCTTGAGTGAGCTGGTAGACATGGTGAATGAACGCAGTGGATCGGGATGTGAGTGGCTTCCCGCTGAGTCCGCCCGTTTCTTTGCGGTGGTTGGCAGTGAGACCGTCCCGGGCCAATGTGGTATTGGTCGCGATGATGCCGTCAATGCCAAGTTGGAGGGCGGCGTCGACGATTTCTTCCACTTGCTCTTCGGTCAAGTCAGGAGCGATTTTCAATAACACCGGGCGAGTTGTTCCATGCTCAGCCGCAAGCTGTTCTCGTTTGCCGATCACCGCGGACAAAAGCTCTTTCAAGGCGGTAGCATGTTGCAGATCACGCAAACCAACGGTGTTGGGGGAACTGATGTTAATTACAAAGTAATCGCCATGGATATAGAGGGCTTCCAGGCCCTTCTGGTAATCGGAGGCCGCTTCTTCATTGGGCGTGTCTTTGTTTTTACCCAGATTGATGCCGATGGGGATGGAAGGGCGCGTCAATGTTTCAAATGCGCGTTTAGCCTGTTCCACGCCATGGTTGTTGAAACCCATGCGGTTGATGACAGCTTGGTCTTCGGGAAGACGAAACAGGCGCGGTTTGGGGTTGCCGCTTTGGGGACGGGGGGTCAGGGTGCCTACCTCGACAAAACCGAATCCGAGCGCCGCTAGGCCGGGGTAAACAGTGGCGTGCTTGTCAAAACCGGCTGCGAGTCCAACTGGATTGGGGAAGGTTGTGCCAAGGCAGGTGGTTTGAAGGCGGGGATCGACCACGGTCATGCTCTTCTGGTACAAATGGCGAACGGGTGGTGTGTTTTGCAACAATTGCAACCCTTTGATGGTCATTTCATGGGCCGTTTCCGGGTCCATCTTGAACAGCATTCGGCGAAGTGCAGAGTAAATCATACCGATAACTTCCTTTCCGATATCCGCGCATAGGACGAGATTTCTCTAACCAACACACCATTATAGCAATTTTCCCCCAAAAAGAAAGCCGGCTATCCAAATAGCCGGCTTAGGATTACTTGATGTAATGCGGTTTGGTGAAGATGTTGGTTTTGAAGGATTCTTCTTGCCCGACGTACGCTGTCAAAAACTCTGCTGACTCCTTTAATGCAGTGGCGAGTGCGGCTTTTCCTTCCGGAGTGGTCAGGGTGCGTTGAAAGGACTCATAGCTAGCGAAATAAGTCTCACCCATCAAGAAGTAAGTCGAATCGCCGCTGGCTCGCGTGGAGTGAAGCCGGGTCACCTCCACTTTCAGGACACCGGGGATGTTGAGCAATTGAGGTACGACGACATTGGTGTAATAGTCATAAAATTGATCTTCATTATCCATTCGCTTATATAAACCAACGGTTTTATACATGATGGGATCCCTCTTTCGTTATTGGAGAAGTATAAGGAAAATATAAACAGATAAGTTCTGTGTATATATGAATATTTTTATTTTATCATCCAGTATATATTTATGGGTAAAAAGTGTAAACTGTCATATAGATTTCAAGAGGTTGTCTAAATTTCGAAAGTAGCAACCGCTTTCAGTCCCGCTTGGCCACGTGTCATGGGGGATGTTTGCTGGGTTGTCAGCCTTGGCGGCGCATGCCATTTTGGGTGAATGCGTTGATATAGAAGTCAAATAGGTTGATTGATTAAGTGTCCCTTGCAGATGATGGTGGACGTCGCATCTGCATCTCTTGCTTATGATCATCTTCGCTTCCTGCCATTTAATGGCTTAATATCATCCGTGATAGAATAACAATAAATCCATTCTACAAGGACTCTTCAAGAGATAGCAGCTAGGGGGAACGACCTTGAAAATTTTATTCGCGACACAGAACGAAGCCAAATTAAAAGAAGCGATAGATGTTTTGGCGCCCATGGGGATCGAAGTGGAAAGCCTGCCAATTGTCTTGCACGAACCGGATGTGGGGACGATGGCGGAGGTGGCGGAAATCAAGTTGAAGCAGGTGTTGGAGCAGGGATATGACACGGTGATGGTAGATGATGCGGGCATTTTCTTCGCCGCGTTCGATTCGTTTCCAGGCGTGTTGACCAAGCGCGTGTTTGATCGTATCGGTTATAAAGGAATCCGCAAGCTTTTGGAAGGGGAAGTACGGGATGCTTGGTTTGAAGGGGCGGTTGCCGTCGCTTGCAAGGGGCAGACGGCCATTTTCACGGCCAAGACACACGGGCGGATCTGTGATCAGATTGATGATGAGATGACGCCGAACCGGGCGATTCCGTTTGACCGTATCTTCATCCCTGACGGTGACACACGGGTGTTGCATGACGTGCCATTGGAAGAGCGGCTCCGCTATTCTTATCGGCGCAAGGCGATGGAAAAGATGGCGGAGTGGTTGAAAAAATTACCGTAATTAACAGTGGTCAGACATTCACCTTCATGTTATAATAACGAAAACACTTTAGTTTGGTAACGTGATAATAAGATGAAGTGTGAAGGAGAGACCGATGGAAAAACCGCGAGAGTTTGAAAAGCCCATGGGATTCCGGGACTTGCCTCCGAAGTTGGCAGCGCGGAAGCGGCAGTTTGAAGAACGAGTGCACGCCCGGTTTTCTGCATGGGGTTATGAGGAAGTATGCACCCCGACACTGGAGTTTTTTGAGACGGTCGGCCGCGCGAGTGCGATTTCGGAATCGCGCATGTTTAAGTGTTTGGATCGGGAAGGCCATGCATTGGTGCTGTGTCCTGACCAGACTGCTCCCATCGCGCGGATGGCGGCCAGCTTGCTTAAAAATGAGCCATTGCCCTTGCGCTTGTGTTACCATGCCCGCGTATTCCGAGCCCAGGAAGTGGAAGCCGGACGGCAAGCGGAGTGGTTTCAATCGGGCGTGGAGTTGGTAGGCTTGGAAGGGCCGGCAGCCGATGCCGAGGTGATGGCGCTGGCCCTCGATTGTATGCGGGCATGCGAAGTGGAGGATTTCCAATTGGCGTTTGGCCATACCGCCCTGCTGGACGGTTTCTTGCGGGAGCGGATATCTGACGAGTCGGTATTGGAACAATTGAAAGAAAAGTTGGGGGAGCGGGACTTGGTCGGGTTTCAGGAAATTGTGAACAACAGTCCGCTTCCGCAACAGGCCAAGCAGGAAATCCTTTTTCTTCTGCATGTGGATAAAGGTTCCGAGGGGATGAAGGAACTGGCGAAGCGAACCCGAAGCGAAACGGTTTTACAAGCAGTCGCTTACCTGGAAGCATGCCGCGCATGTCTGGAAGCCTACGGCTTTGGCGAGTGTTTGGTGTTTGACCCTTGCTTGGTCGGGAACTTGGGGTATTATTCCGGCGTTTATTTTGAGGGCATGGGGAGCGGGCAGGCGTTTCCGTTGTTTAGCGGCGGACGGTATGACAGATTGTATGAGCGTTTTTCCAAGCCGATGCCCGCGACGGGATTCGCTATTACGCTGGATCGGTTGATGGCTAGCGGCAAGTTGGAAGTTCCTGAAACGAGGTGCGTGGGCGTTTTATATCCTCCCGCCGCGATGCGCCCGGCTATGGCCCTTGCGGAAAAACTGCGCAACGAAGGAAACCGGGTGATCGCCGAGGTGTGGCAATGCGAACGGGACGAGGAGCGGATGCGGCGGAAAGCGGAGCAAGTCCTGCTATTGGATGAGAAGGGGGGCGTGCGACGTGTTGACGATTGCTCTGCCTAAAGGGCGGGTGTTGGAAGAGTTGATTCCGTTGTTCGCGAAAGGGGGCTATTCGTTTCCCAGCGAATGGTTCACGTCTTCGCGCAAGTTGGTTTTCACCTTGCCTGAACAGGGGTTCACCCTTTTCTTGGCCAAACCGATGGATGTGCCGACTTATGTGGAATACGGTGTGGCCGACTTGGGGATCGTGGGAAAGGATGTTTTGCTCGAAGCTGCCCGGGAAGTGTATGAACTCCTCGATTTGCGCATCAGCCCCTGCCGATTGGCGGTTGCGGGCAAACCCGGTGCCGAGCCGGCGCTTTACCCACGGGTGGCGACGAAATACCCCCGCATTGCCGAACGTTATTTCAAAGAGCGAGGGCAACAGGTAGAGGTGATCTTCCTCAATGGTTCAGTCGAATTAGCGCCGCTGACGGGGTTGGCTGAGCGGATCGTCGATATCGTGTCGACGGGCAAAACCTTGAGGGAGAACGGCTTGGTTGAGCTGGAGCGAATTACGGAGGTGACGGCGCGGCTAATCGCCAATCAAGTGAGTTACCGTTTGAAGCGGGAAGCGATTCAAACGTTGGCTGAGCGGTTGGGCAAAGCTGTGGAAGGGGAGGTGTCTGCATGATAGAAATAGTGGGGCGCGAGGCGCTTTTAAGAAAGCGGAAAACGGCGGAATTTAGCGATGAAGAGGTTGCAACGGTGCGGAAGATCATTACCCGCGTTAAGGAAGAAGGGGATCAGGCACTGGTGGCGTTCACCAAACAATTTGACGGCGTGAAGTTGGATTCGCTTCATGTGGAAGAAGCAGAGTTGGCCGAGGCTGTACAGGCGGTGGAGCCGAAGCTGATGACCGCGCTTCGCCACGCCGCCGAGCGAATTCGCCGTTTTCATGAAAAACAGCTGACTGCCTCGTGGATCATGGAAGAAGCAGATGGCACGATATTGGGGCAACGGGTTCACCCATTGGAACGCGTAGGTGTCTATGTGCCGGGTGGTCGGGCGGTTTACCCCTCCACGGTGCTGATGAATGTGATTCCAGCTGTGGTTGCGGGGGTGAAGGAAGTCGTCATGGTGACTCCGCCGCAACCGGATGGCTCGATACCAGCCGCTACATTGGCCGCAGCCACGGTTGCCGGTGTGAACCGGGTCGTAAAAGTGGGCGGGGCTCAAGCCGTGGCCGCTTTGGCTTATGGCACAGCATCGGTACCAAAAGTGGATAAGATCGTGGGGCCGGGTAACCGCTTTGTTGCACTAGCTAAGCAACTGGTCTTTGGGGAAGTAGACATCGACAGCGTCGCCGGGCCAAGTGAGATCGTGGTGATTGCCGATGAGACGGCAGATCCTGTGTTTGTGGCGGCCGATCTGCTGTCGCAAGCGGAGCATGGGGAGGATTCCTCTGCCATTTTGATTACCACTTCTGCTGATTTGGCTGCCAACGTGCAAACCGAGGTGGTGCGTCAATGCAAGCGATTGGTACGGGGCCGGATAGCGCAAACGGCACTGGAGAGGTATGGGGCGATCACTGTTGTCGGCGACTTGCAGGAAGCGGCCGAACTAAGTAACCAGCTGGCTCCAGAGCATCTGGAGTTGATGGTCGCTGACCCATGGGGCCTATTGGGGCGGATTCGGCATGCCGGAGCGGTTTTCCTCGGCCCTTACAGCACCGAACCGCTCGGAGATTATGTGGCTGGGCCAAACCATGTGTTGCCGACGGCGGGAACGGCTCGTTTCTTCTCCCCGCTGGGCGTGGATCACTTCCTCAAGAAATCCAGTTTGCTCTGTTATGGCAAAGAGGCGCTTCTGCGGGACGGCCCGCAGGCAATGGCATTGGCTGAAGCAGAAGGGTTGGGAGCCCATGCCGCGGCGATCCGAGTGAGGTTGGAACGGGAAGGGGCGAAAGGCAGATGAGTGAACGGCAAGCACGGGCGGCAACGATCACCCGGACAACGGCTGAGACGGACATTGCCCTGACATGCAACTTGGACGGTCGGGGACATGTCAAACTGGATACAGGGGTTCCATTTTTAGAACATATGTTGACGTTGCTCGCCAAACATGGGCAAATGGACTTGGAAGTGAAAGCGCGCGGTGATTTGGAAATCGACGCCCATCACACGGTCGAAGACATCGGCATTTGCTTAGGGCGGGCAATCAGGGAAGCGCTCGCTGATAAGCGTGGAATCAAGCGCTACGGCGCGGCGTATGTGCCAATGGACGAAGCCTTGGCGCAAGTGGTGCTTGATTTGTCCGACCGCCCGCACTTCGTTTTTCGTGGGGAATTCCCACAACCGCGCGTAGGGGAGTTTGACACCGAATTGGTGCATGAGTTTTTTTGGAAGTTGGCACTGGAAGCGCGGATGACGCTGCATGTGATCGTTCACTACGGCCGGAACACGCACCATATGATCGAGGCGTGCTTCAAGGCGTTTGGCCGGGCCTTGGATGAAGCGTCCAGCTACGATCCGCGCGTCCAGGGGGTGCCATCGACGAAAGGGGTCTTATGATGATTGCCATCATTGATTACGGGATGGGAAATTTGCATAGTGTGTCCAAGGCATTGGAGCGGCTGGGGCATACCTGCATCATCACCTCCGATCCGGAGGAAATCGCATGCGCATCCGGCGTCATTTTGCCCGGAGTGGGCGCGTTTGGCGATGCGATGCGTGAATTGGAGGGGCGCGGCTTAGTTGCCGCCATTAAAAAAGCGGCGTTGGGGGGCAAGCCATTGCTGGGGATTTGCCTCGGCATGCAACTGTTGTTCACAAGCAGTGATGAGCATGGATTGCATCAAGGGTTAAATTTGTTGCCGGGCCATGTGGTTAAGTTTACCGGTGATTATCGGATTCCTCACATGGGCTGGAACTGGCTGTCGTTTAAGTTTCCCCATCCCCTGTTCCGCGGATTGGAAGAAGGGCATGTGTATTTTGTCCACTCCTTCCACGTCAAGGCGGCCAACCCGGAGGATGTGATCGCCACTACCGATTATCACCAACCCGTCACGGCGATCATTAACCGCAACCAGATTTACGGTATGCAGTTTCATCCGGAGAAAAGCGGCAAGCTTGGGTTGGGGCTGTTGGATCGGTTCGCCCGGATCGCCAATCAGGGGGTGCATGTGTAAATGACTTTTACCATCTATCCAGCCATCGACATTCGGGGCGGGAAATGCGTCCGCCTGATTCAAGGAGATTACGCGCAAGAAACCGTATATGGGCATGATCCGCTGGATGTGCTGAAGCGCTTTGTCGACGCGGGAGCAACGTGGGTGCACGTGGTTGATCTCGATGCGGCCAGAACCGGAGAATTGGTCAACTTTCCGCTCATTCAGGAGTTGGTAAAGCAATCCCCCATCCCAGTGCAAGTGGGCGGCGGCATTCGGGATGAAGCCAGTTTGGAGAGTTTGCTCGCAGCCGGGGTCGCCCGGGTTGTGATCGGATCGGCGGCGATCGAGCAACCGGCGTTTGTCAAATCCTCCCTGCGGCGCATGGGTTCCAAGATTGCGGTTGGGCTGGACGCGCGCGGTGGCATGATCGCTACCCATGGTTGGCTGCGAACCCAGACGGTGACAGCGGCCGAATTGGCGCAAGAGATGGCAGAGCATGGAGCGGAGACGTTTATCTTCACAGACATTGAACGGGATGGCATGCTGTCGGGCACCAATCTCACTGCGGTGCGAGAATTAGCTCGGGCCACAGGCACAGCGGTCATTGCTTCCGGTGGCGTTCGCTCATTGGCGGAGCTGAACGAATTGAGAGAGTACGAAGCGGAAGGGGTTGCCGGAGCGATTGTCGGCAAAGCGATTTATACGGGGGCAATCCCATTGGCGGAGGCGTTCCGCGTGACACGAGGGGGGTAAGGCGAAGATGCTGGCGAAACGGATCATTCCATGTTTGGACGTGAAAGACGGCCGTGTGGTCAAAGGGGTTTCCTTCAATCATCTGCGGGATGCGGGGGATCCGGTAGCGTTGGCGGCGCAGTATGATCGGGAACAGGCTGATGAATTGGTGTTTCTCGATATCTCTGCCACCGTCGAAGGACGCAAGACGATGCTCCATGTGGTTGAACGGGCGGCGGCGGAATTGACGATCCCGTTCACCGTTGGGGGCGGGATCAGTAGCGTGGAAGAGATGACGGCCCTGTTGCGGGCTGGCGCGGACAAGGTGTCTATCAATACGTCTGCTGTTTTGAACCCTGATTTGATCACCGAAGGGGCAGCCCGCTTTGGAAACCAGTGCATCGTCGTGGCGATCGACGCCAAATATGATGACGAGTGGCGGGATTGGGTGGTATACACCCACGGCGGGAGACAGAAGACCGACATGCGCGCGCTGGATTGGGCTCAAGAAGCGGTTGCCCGTGGGGCAGGGGAAATCCTGCTCACAAGTATGGATCGGGATGGGCATAAAAACGGGTTTGACGTGCCCCTGTTGGATCAAATTTGCCAAGCGGTCAACGTTCCCGTGATCGCATCTGGCGGAGCGGGGGAAACCGCGCATTTCGTGGAAGTGTTTGTCAAAACCGATGCGGCGGCGGCATTGGCTGCTTCCGTCTTCCACTTCCGGGAACTCACAATCGGCGAAGTGAAACAGGCGCTTGTGGAGAAAGGGGTGGAGGTGCGGTGTTAGTCAATGTGAATCCGAGCGAGTTAAAATTTGGCGCGGACGGATTGATTCCGGCGATCGTGCAGGATGGGCTCACCAAGCAGGTGCTCACCTTGGCTTATATGAACAGGGAATCGTTAGACAAGACGCTTGAGACCGGGGAAACATGGTTCTTCAGCCGGTCGCGGCAAGCGCTATGGCATAAAGGCGCTACATCCGGGCATACGCAAAAAGTGATCGCGGTAAGTAGCGATTGCGATCAGGATGCGCTGTTGGTTCAAGTGGAACCGCATGGACCGGCCTGCCACACGGGAAGCGTCAGTTGTTTCGGGGGGGAAGCGGACAAACCGGAGCCCGAATTGATTCTCGCCCAGTTGGAAACAGTGATCGCCAAGCGCCAGCTGGAACGTCCGGAAGGCTCTTATACGACTTATTTGTTTGATAAAGGGATCGATAAAATTCTGAAAAAAGTGGGTGAGGAGGCGGCGGAGGTGATCATTGCCGCCAAGAATGAAGGGCAGGCAGAGTTGCGATATGAAGCCGCCGACTTGCTGTATCATTTGCTTGTCTTGTTGCGAGAAAAAGATTTGCCGTTTGGCGATGTTCTGGCGGAATTGCGTGAACGGCACGGAAAATGAGGCCTGGCGGCGCTGATCATTTATGAATGAATTGCCACTCTATGCAAGGAGTGGCTTTTTTTATGAAATCAACCGCAGAGTTTGCCAAAAAAAGGCGAGGGATGTGAACAGGATGTGACAAAAAGACCAAGTGGGATGAAAGATGTGATAAAATAATTTTATGAATAATGTTTTTTTTATAATTTATTGATGGGATGTGAGGGGGGCTAGGGATGGAACCGTGGTATCTCAATTGGGAAATGTGGGGAGCAATTGGGCAATGGGCTGGCGCGATAGCCACCGTGGCGGCTGTATGGGTGGCGTTGCAACAAACCAGAGAAGCGCGTGATGCGATTAGGCCTTCATTGGAATTAGTTTGGACCTTGATTGAAGAAGAGAAGGAGTACCTTGTGGTGCGAGCGGTCAATCAGAAGCCGATCTCCATCTACGTCATGAATGTGCACAGTCTGATCATTTTTGAGAATGATCATGGTTCCATTCGCGTGCCTTTGCCGCAGACATTCATGGAAAGTGACATTCCGCAATCCTTGCCGCCGGGAAATTTCCTCATTTGTAAAATTTCATTGACTGATTTGGTACTGATGCTCAAAGATTATGGACTAAATGACAAAAGCGGCTTTTACTTACGCGTCATTTTCCGCGATTCTCTCTACACACCGTATACCTTAAACCTGCTGGGGCAATGGTTTGATGATGGGGAGTATGTGGGGATGAGAGTGTGGGAGCAGGTGGGCCGAATCAAAGGATACAAGCCTGAAAACGCTGACAATGTGATCAAAGTGGTGAAAGATGAGTAAAGGATTTTTAATGGATCAAGCTGACCGATCGAAGCGGCGAAAAAACCTTTCCTGATGGGCGCTAAGAGGCAAGTGAAGCAAAAGAGGGATGGTTTTGGAGCCGCTAACATGTTTTCAGACGCTAAAAAGGGATTGGGATCATCACGTCCAGACGTAGGGCGAGAAGTGGTTCGAAATGTAACGCCAAATGCCGACTAAACGGGGTTCTTTGGCGAAGGAGAAACGTTTCCGTCGTATTTGCCGTCGACTTGGGTTATAATGTTCCTGAACCCAAGAGGTTGTCCCGGCGCACCCGTTTTGCGCCAAATAGCGATGCTCTGGCGCAGGCGTCAGACCACCAGCTTTGACAGAAGTGCTGGTTGGAGGGAAAATATGAAAAAAACACAAGTTGGCTTAAATAAAAAAGTTGTTCGTTTGAATATGGATGCCGGATTCTTTTTTGAGCGGGCGGTGCGTTCGTTGGATCGCCACCGGTACGATCGCGCGGTCAAGTATTTCCGTCTGGCGATGGAGAAAGAACCGGACAATCCGATTAACCACTGCAATTTGGCGGGGATTTTGTCAGAGTTGGGCCGCTTTGAAGAGTCGAATGAAGTGTTGGAGCATGTCCTTAACACGGTTGCGCCTGACCTGCATGAATGCCTGTTTTATATGGCGAATAATGCGGCCAACATGGGAGATCTGGAGTTGGCCGAAGATTATTTGCTCGAATACCTCCAGCATGATCCCGATGGGGAATTTGCGGAGGAGGCGGAAGAAATGCTGGTGATGTTGGCGCAGGAATTGGGGCGTCCACCCCGGGAGCCGTTGCCACCCCATCAGCCGATTCATGTGCAACAACATGAAGAAGCCCGCCAACATCTAGAACAGGGTCGCTTTTTGCAGGCGATTCAAATGATGGAGGATATGTTAGAGGAGTATCCTGATTTCTTGGCGGCCCGCAACAACTTGGCTCTCGCGTATTATTATATCGGGGAGATGGAGCAGGCCTTGGCGGCCATCAGCGAAGTGCTGGAGATGGACCCAAACAATCTGCACGCCCTATGTAATTTGGCGGTCTTGTCCCAACATATGGGGGAGACGGAAATCAGTACGTTGATCATCGACATGTTGAAGAAGCTGATACCCCTGAATCAAGAACACGCCTGCAAGCTGGCGACCACGCTGGGGATTTTGGGCGAACACGCCGTGGCTTACGAACTGTTTGCGCGCTTGGTAAAATATGATGACGCGCAGACAGTCAGCTTGTACCATTATGCCGCGGTGGCTGCCTGGAACAACGGGAACCCGACGCGGGCTTTAAGTTACTGGCGTCGCGCGGTTAAGCTGGCCCCGGATGAGGATGTGCCTGCTTTTCATCTTATCCATGCCCAAGAGTTGCTTGATCAGGAGCCGTTGCCCAAACTCCAATATCATTATCAACTGCCGTTTGAGGAGCAGTACTTGCGCTTGCAAGACTTAGCTTCTGATCAAGAGTTACTGGAGCAGTGGAAAGGGAACCCGCTGATCCGCTCTTCTTTTTTCTGGGCCTTGAGTCGTGGCGACTTTGAAACCAAACGCCAGGTGCTGAATCTGCTTGGTTGGATCGCCGACGAAGAAGTGTCGCGCTTGTTGGAGCAGTTCATACGACAAGAAGGCCTAGAGCCGGAGCTGAAGAAGTTGGCGGAGGCGATTTTGTTGCGGCTAAAAGGGGACGAGCCCCCGCGAGCAGAGGCGGGTCAGCAGATCTTAGCATGCTGCTTGTCCCACATGTCCGATGCATCTGCCGAGATGAAACAAGCTGTGGAACGATTGTGGATGCTGGTGCGGGATGAACATGAAGGGCAATGGCGGCAGTTGCGAAAAGCCGAAGGTTGGGCTGCTGCGCTGGAGTACTTGGTGTCTAACCACTTGGGCGTTCGAATCACGCAGAAAGAAGTGGCTGAGAAGTATCAAGTCTCGCTTTCATCCGTGTCCCGTTACGTGAAGTTGCTGGGTCCATTGGCGCAACGCTGCTTTGATTAAGGAGGAACATGGAATGCAAAAATTAAACCAAGAAAGCTTTGCTGACTTTATCACAGAAGGCAAGAAAGTGGTTGAGTTTAGTGCAGACTGGTGCGTGGATTGCAAGCGGGTTGCGCCGGACATGCCCGAATTGGCACAGAAATTTGCCGACCACATGACTTTTGCCGAAATCGATGTGGATGAAGCGCGCGAGGTTGCTGAAGAATACGGCGTGAAAGGCATTCCGACTTTCATCGTGTTTGAGGGAGGCAAAGAAGTGGGGCGCTTGCCGAGTCGCTTTGCCAAAACGAAAGAACAGATCGATGCTTTCTTGCAAGACTATATCGACGGAAAATAATTTTAACCAATCATTAAATAAACAAACACACAGAACACATATGCAAGCATTAAGCTAAAAGAGCAAAAAGCCCCCTTTAACATAAAGGGATCACTGCGTTGAAGTCGTTGACCTGGGCGATGTCAGCGGCTTTTTTTTGTGTCGAGAAGTCTGCGGGTGCGGCTCCCCGATTTTTGTGTTATTCTTATCGTTAAAGGTGTAAACGGATTCAATTTTTGTTGAGAAATCACGTAATCAATGTTAAAATAGATTATTTTCGAACAACAATTGAGGTGTCAGCAATGGGAAAACGATGGATTGGCATTGACCTCGGTGGGACAAGCATGAAGCTGGGGCTGGTGGACAGTCACGGCAATACAGTGTTGGAAATGGAAAAACCTACGCTTGCGCAAGAGGGCGTTGACGGTGTCATCGGCCGGATGGTTTCCCATGCGCGCGAATTGGCTAAGGAAGCGGGACTCCGCTGGGCTGATGTAGCGGGAGTGGGTGTTGGCCTGCCTGGATTTTTGGATGTGAAGGCGGGTGTTGTCAAACAGCTGACCAATCTCGGTTGGCATGAAGAAGTGCCGATTCGCCGGTTGCTCGAAGAAGCCTGGCAGATTCCGGTCAAAATTGACAATGACGCCAATGTGGCCGCTCTGGGTGAAGCTTGGTGTGGTGCCGGTGCCGGCGTGGATGATGTGGTGTGCATTACCTTGGGCACCGGAGTAGGTGGCGGCCTCATTCTGGACGGCCAATTGTTGCATGGCAGATACGGCTTTGCAGGGGAAGTGGGGCACATGACCATCGATCCTGAAGGTCATCCGTGCAACTGCGGCATGCGGGGATGCTTAGAAACCATCTCTTCCGCCACGGGAATGGTGCGCATGGCCAATGAAGCGATTGCGGCCGGACGGAGCACGGTGTTGGCGGATGTGGAGAAAGTCGGAACCAAAGAGATTTTTGCGGCGGCGGCAGCCGGGGATGCGGTGGCGCTGGAAGTGAAGAAACGAGCGATTGATGCTTTGGCGCAGGCGATGTCAGCCTTGTCTGTGGTGTTAAACCCGGCGCGCTTCATCATCGGAGGCGGGGTTTCCTATGCCGGAGAAGCGCTGATACAGCCGCTTCGCGAAGCGTATGCTAAGCGGACGCAGCCCAATGCCCGACAAGGGGTGGATGTGGTGTTGGCTCAGTTGGGGAACCGAGCTGGTTACATTGGGGCCGCCGGACTTTTAGCACGCGAGCGAAAATAAGGTATAATAGATGATAACCAGTTGAGATGGAATTAGAGGTGATGGCTGTGAATAAAAGCAAAGAAGGAAAGCTTGTTGTCATCACCGGGATGTCCGGGGCGGGTAAATCCGTCGCGATGCAAAGTTTAGAGGATAATGGGTTTTTCTGCGTTGACAATCTGCCGCCTGTCTTATTACCCAAGTTTGCGGAGTTGTTGGAGCAGTCCCAAGGGAATTTGAACCGGGTGGCCTTGGTGATCGATTTAAGAGGGAGGGAATTCTTCTCCTCCTTGTTTGAAGCGTTGAACCAACTTGAACAATGGCATGGCATTCAGCATCAAATCTTGTTTTTGGATGCGGATGACCAGACTTTGGTGCGAAGGTATAAGGAGACGAGGCGCCGCCATCCGCTCTCGCACAACGGCACGCCCCTTGAAGGCATTCTCCAGGAGCGCAAGCTGTTGGAAGAGCTGAAGGGCAGGGCGCATCAGATCATAGACACCAGCCGGCTCAAACCGGCCGAATTAAAAGAAAAGATTGCGAGACGCCTGTTGCACATGGAATCCAACAACATGGCGGTCACCTTTATGTCGTTCGGTTTTAAACATGGTATACCGATCGACGCCGATTTGGTGTTTGATGTGCGTTTTCTCCCCAACCCCCACTATGTGGATGCATTGCGTCCACAAACCGGCAAGGACGCCGCTGTGGCAGAATACGTCATGAAGTGGGCTGAAACCAAGCAATTCATGGAGAAAATGGAGGATTTGTTTCAGTTTTTGATTCCGCAGTACCAACGTGAAGGCAAGCAACAATTGGTTGTTGGGATCGGTTGTACAGGAGGGAAGCACCGATCTGTGGCATTGGCTGAAGCGTTCTGCGGGAAATTTAAAGAGCAAGTTCATTGCCGGGTAGCCCATCGAGACATCGAGAAAGGCGGATAAGCGTGGCGAGCAAACAGAATTTCAATGGGGAATCGTTCACCCGCCCCAAAGTCGTATGCATTGGAGGGGGAACGGGCCTCTCTGTCATCTTGCGAGGTTTGAAGAAATTGCCCATCGATATCACTGCCGTGGTGACGGTCGCTGATGATGGGGGGAGTTCCGGGCGTTTGCGCAACGATTTGCAGATGCCCCCTCCCGGCGACATTCGGAATGTGCTCGTCGCCCTGGCCCAGACGGAACCTCTTTTGGAAAGCGTGTTGCAATACCGATTTGAAAATGGAGAAGGATTAAAAGGGCACGCACTGGGGAATTTGATGTTGGCGGCGATGACCGAGATCACTGGTGACTTCACTAAAGCGGTTAATGCGATGAGTCGCGTGTTGGCCGTGCGGGGACAAGTGTTGCCGGCTAGCGAGCAGGATGTCGTCCTGATGGCGGAGATGACGGATGGAACGATTGTTGAAGGCGAGTCGCAAATTCCCAAAACGGGTAAACGTATACGCCGGGTGTTTTTAAATCCGCAGGACCCCAAACCTTCGGACGGCGTGTTGCGGGCGATCGAAGAGGCGGATGGCATTATCGCAGGGCCGGGAAGCCTTTACACCAGCATATTGCCCAACCTCTTGGTAAAGGATGTGAGCGAAGCGATCCGCGCTTCCCAAGCGTGCAAGGTGTATGTGTGCAATGTCATGACCCAACCAGGGGAAACGGATGGCTTTATGGCCAGCGATCATTTGCGGGCAATTTATGATCATGTCGGCGAGCGCTTGTTTGATGTTGCCATCATCAACAACGAGGTGCCGCCGCTTAAGATTCAACGGCAGTACGCCAAAAAGAAACAGCGCATGGTGATACCCGATATCGAACGGATCAATAAATTGGGTTGCCATGCCGTCGCCGATAATCTACTTTTATACCAGTCTGTTTTGCGTCATGATGCAGACCGAATCAGTGCTCATATCCTTCGTTTGATTCGCGAACGCATGGCTCAGCGGCAAAGCGGATAAAGAAGGGATGCTGTATGTCGTTTACTTCCACCATAAAAAAGGAATTGACTCAACTGGAATCAGATGATTGCTGTAAGCGTGCCGAGCTGTCAGCCTTAATCAGAATGAACGGTTCCGTGCACGTCAAGCAGAAAGCGTTGGTGCTTGATCTCATCACTGAGAACCCATCGACAGCGAGATATGTCTTCTCTTTGATCAAAAAATTGTATCAGTTGCAGCCCGAAGTGCTCGTCCGCAAAAAAGTGCGCCTCAAAAAGAACAATGTGTATTTGATTCGCTTATCGACCCGTACAGAAGAGATTTTGTCTGATCTCTGCATTTTCAAACAAGGATCGTGGGAGCGGGTGACGGGGATTTCGCCGGACCTGTTCACGGAACCGTGTTGCAAGCGGGCGTATTTGCGAGGGGCTTTTTTGGCGGCAGGATCGGTAAACAATCCGGACAGTGCCTCGTACCATTTGGAGATTGTGTCCACGTATTATGATCATAGTGAAGCGTTATGCCAGTTGATGAATGATTTCCAGTTGCACGCCAAAACCATTGAACGAAAAAAAGGTTTTGTCGTTTATATCAAAGAAGGGGACAAGATTGGGGAATTCCTTAATATTATTGGAGCCTACCCGTCACTCTTGCGTTTTGAAGACGCAAGGATTTGGAAGGATGTGCGGAACTCAGTCAATCGCATAGTCAATTGTGAGACCGCCAATCTAAACAAAACGATTCAAGCGGCCATGCGCCAGATCGAGAATATCCGCCTGATTGAAGAGGTACTGGGACTGGATCATTTGCCCGACCGTTTGAAGGAAGTGGCGGAGACGAGGTTGAAGTATCCCGATGTGAACTTGGCTGAATTGGGGCAGCTTCTTCCGAGTGGGAAAGTGAGCAAATCAGCGATCAACCACCGTTTGCGCAAGTTGGATGAGCTGGCCCACAAATTGCGCGAGGCGGAATGAGCAACCATAGGAGGAATGTGTGATGGTAGAGAAAAAAGTAGTTGTGCAATTGGAAACGGGATTACACGCCCGCCCTGCGGCGCTGTTTGTGCAAGAAGCGAACAAGTTTGCCTCCGATGTATTCGTGGTGAAAGGCACGAAGAAAGTGAATGCGAAGAGCATTATGGGTATCATGAGCTTGGCGGTGTCCCGGGGCACGGAAATCACGATCATCGCTGACGGCTCCGATGAGGAAGAAGCGGTGAAAGTGCTGGCAGAAATGGTCGGCAAGTCAGAGTAAACACATGCGTGCCTTCCAAAGGGAGCGCCATCCATGCTTGAAAGGTCGTCCGCACATGCCGGTGGGGACGACCTGTGAATGAAGAGGCCCGTTGCGACGTCCGACAAAGCGGATGAGCGGATAGCAACGAAGCAATGGGCCGCTTTGCTTTGCCTGTAGCGCCTTGAAGAGCCGATGATTGGCTCTTTTCTTCCGATTGGGCCGATAAAGACAGACACGCCTATGCCCAAACCGTATCAATCATGTCACAATTGGCGCGGTCACGGGGGAGCCTTTTTTTATAAGATGGAAGTAACAGAAGAGGAAAAAAGTACAATTTGAGAATGTACGTTCCATTGGAGGAAATTATGGACGTTTTTCTGTATCCGATTCTTACGGTTGCCTATATTGCACTTTTTATTTGGAGTTTTCGTTTTATTCGCGAGTCGGCCTATTGGGGAACCTACTGGCTGATGTTTATCACACTGGCGATGATCTACGATAACGCCATCTTGGCGCTCGGCAATTGGATTGGCAAAGGTGATATGTTGGAAGGCCTGAGTTTGGTTCGTTCCTTGTTCCATGTCTTGCTCACACCAACATTGGTGTTTGTTGCGTTAGATATTGTGCGCCGTTTGCGGCTGGAGTGGACAGAGAGTCTGCTCGTACAGGTGCTGTATCACTTATATACCTTTGTGGTGACGGTGATGGGCATCTTTATGGAGATCTTGTGGGTTGACATGGAGCCGGTGGTTGAACACGGCTTATTGCGTTATGCGCCGGTGCAACCCCAAATTCCGTGCGCAAGCGCATTGGTGCTGGTACCGCTTCTCATATCGGGGATATTGGTATGGCGCAAACTGCGATGGCCCGTGCTATTGATCGGACTGTTGTTAGTCATGATCGGAGGGGGCGGGGCAGTTTTGCTCGGCCAACCGGCGCTGTCGGCGGTGTTCGTATTCATTTTCATCTGGGTGCTCGTACTAACGGAACAAATGCTACTGCCAGAGGATTATGGTCCAATCAACCGGGTGTAGAAAGTCGCGGCGCAAAGCTGCGACTTTTTTTGCATAAACGGCTCACCAAGTCAAACACTAAGGCTGGAGGTGAGCACATGAGGAAAGGTTGGATCTTTTTGTGCATGGTTGTGCTGGTGCTGACAGGATGCCAACGGTTTGAAAAGCCGACGGAGCGCACTGGACTTGATAAAGATAGCCACTCATACAGCTACGTCAGTTTCCAAGAAAGCAAATTCAAGCAAATCGCGATGAACGTGCCGGGCGTTCGCGATGTGCGCATGGAGTACGATGGACGCAAAGTGATCTTGATGGTTTTGCCGGAGAAGGGATGGCGTCCGGAACAATACCGAATATTGGCGAATCGGGTTTACCACAAGGTGAACATGGGTTCACCGGTCACCCCTGTCCATGTGAAAGTCATCGCCCCGGAAAATTGGATACAAGCCCCGTGACAAAGAAAATCAACACCTGATCTCTCTCGGGAATCAGGTGCTTTTTTGAGCTGATTGGATCAATCAGTGGAAAAGCTTGCTGAGGAAGGACAAGCCCATAATGGCGGCAATCACCATGCATACCCAGAACAAAGCGCGGTCGTGACGGTTTTGCATCAGGCATCTCCCTTTCATTTTGGTGTCCACTTTATCATAAACGAAAAAAAGCCCGGGGGAGGAGAATCCCCACAGGCACTTTTTACCGCTGGTTGGTAGAAGTCAAGATTTTGTCAACCAATCCATATTCGAGCGCTTCTTGCGCGCTCATGAAGTTGTCACGGTCTGTGTCGCGCTCGATTTTCTCCAATGGTTGGCCTGTGAATTCGGCCAGTTGGCGGTTGAGATTGTCACGCATGCGGATGATGCGTTTGGCGCGAATTTCAATATCCGAAGCCTGTCCTTCTGCTCCGCCGAGCGGTTGATGGATCATTACTTCGCTGTTGGGCAGTGCGAACCGCTTGCCTTTGGCACCGGCAGCTAACAAGAAAGCGCCCATGGAAGCTGCCATACCGACGCAGATGGTGGAAACGTCAGGTTGGATGAGCTGCATGGTATCATAAATGGCCATCCCAGCTGTAATCGAACCACCCGGCGAATTGATGTACAGGGAAATATCTTTTTCCGGGTCTTCGGCAGCCAAAAACAGCAATTGAGCCACAATCAGGTTAGCCACTTCATCGGTCACAGGGCTACCGAGGAGGATGATCCGGTCTTTGAGCAAGCGGGAGTAAATATCATATGAACGTTCACCACGATTGGATTGCTCTACTACAATAGGGACTAGGTTCATTTGTTGTTGGGTGACTGTTTTAGCAGAACAGCCCCCTTCCCCCTTTCTTTCGCAAATTGGTGTGTAACCTTATCATACTCTATTGGTCAAAAAAGGTCAAATGAGAGAGGGCCAGATTTTACATGGCGCCATCTCTGGTAGAGGAGTGGGTTACACACGCATAAAAAAAGCGGATTGTCTCCCAGCAGGGAAAGCATCCGCTCTTTCAATAATGAATCTTTGAGTGTATTTTTTATGGAGATCATTGGATGATTAAGGCAAAAATAACGAGATAAAATACCATTCTATCGACACGCCGATCGGGATGAGCAATAATAAGGCCGCACAGGCCAAACCAAATTTTTTCATCCAACTTGCCATTGATGATTCTCTCCTGATGATATAATTTTTGTTGGATACATTGAGATATTCTATCACATTGGTTACAAATTATATTTGAACACCATTATTCGATTGTGCGGACGATTTGTGAAAGCGGCCTCATCCGAAATGTGGCGTGTTCTTCTCGTTATCTCTCCTTGGTGCGAGTAAAAGGGAAAAAGTCTGTAACCCATTTGCAATGGTGCGGCAGATGGCTTACAGGCTTTCTCATTTGTAGACCTGGCTTACGAAGCGCTGGGTTCGTTCTTCTTGGGGCGCGTCAAATATCTGTTCTGGTGTGCCTTGTTCAATGATGCGCCCTTCGTCAACGCTCAATTCTATGAAGTGAAGAGGAATATAGAAGCCTGCACAGAGATTTTTTTGTCCAAGACTCCTTGACATACCTATTCAACGATGAGGACCGTGCTTTGGTTTGGAGGAAAGGCAGCCACTTCATAGCTTTCCGTGCCGAACTAGATGATGAAAAATAAAAAGCGCCATATAGGCGCTATAAGAGTTAGTAGTCTGTTCTCACATATAGATCATTGATAAACTCTGTAAATGTAGGTCTTACATATCTTACCAAATCCAGATTTAATTCCGCTCCATTAAAAAGCTCTGATATTGCTTCATCAGATGAAAACCAGATGATAATAGGATGTTCTTTTTTTTGACCATAATAAAAACAATAGGGATTTAATGCAGAATCAAATCCAAACGGGACAAGAAGATTAGTTTCCTTGAGTTCTTCATCGTCTTCAAACCAAGCTTCCACTTCTTCCGGAATTTCATCTAAATCATAAAACTCATCAAAATGATAAGGCTCATCATCAATAAGAATATGAGCATTTCTATTCTCGATAGCGTTATATTGTTGAAACCAGTCAATATAGTCTTGCGGCAAACGCACACCAAGAATCTTCTCTACCTCGGCAAAATTTTCAGCAGAGAGTTTTTCTCTTCGTTCCACCCAATTAACCATGTAATCCATTCCTTTCTCTAAAAATGCTAATTTACACTTTGAGCTCCCCAAACTTTGTGTCCACCTGTATGTTTGAAGGCATTGTTTAAATCAAAAGGTATAAGAATCATTTTTCCTGTTTCTTGATGATGATGCCATGTAAGTTTATTCTTTTTATCACGTACTGGCCCTATGGAACCTAATTCTTTATCGATAGAATCAATTTGTCCGTCTGTAAATCCTTCAGACCTTAATTGATCTTTCCATTTATCTCCATACTTATTTATATATCTTTCTTTTAATAAAATGGTCGCAAACTTAGTTTGTGATCCACTTGAACCAACAATGGCGTCAGCCGGAAGTTGGATTGTTATAGGTTTCCCATCTTTGTCTTTCTTTGCATGAGGTTCAAATTTTGGAAAACCTTCGCTATCATACTCAACAGTATAAGTATTTCCTTCTTTGGTTGTCTTGGTTTTGGTTTCATTTGGGTATGAAAAGCTTAACTTAAAGTCCCTTCCATCGCTGGTGCGCATTCTTCTAACTCCATTGCTATCTGTATATATTTCATAACTAAAGTTTTGAACTCCTGCTCTAAGATCAGACGGCTTTTTAGGATGGTTAGTTTGAAACTCCCTTGAATCATTGTCATCATCTTTATCTTTCTTCGGATTTGGCATTGCACAGTGGCAACTATCTGGAACAAGCGTATCTTTTGCTATCCGTCCTACTTTGACCAGTTTGACAGGTGTCGGCAGGCTTTCGACCATGTTCCATAGCCGATTTGGAAGAGGAATAGACTTACCATTCTTGTCCTTCCCATTCCATGCTTCCATGAACATGTCTTTATCGAAGATCAACGTAAAGGGATCCTCAATAATTTCGTTGACACTGGCCTTTAAGTTATTCCATGAATCTTTTGCATAGCCTAAAGGATCAGAAGTTAATTTGTCCCATGCCGCCTTATAGTCTTCCAACCCAAACACTTCAGAAAAGTAGGCGCCAGGTTCATTAATGGCACGCTTGATATCATCGTTAACGATTTGATCTTTCTGTTGATCTAACCAATTGAGGCCTTGATCAATCTTATCTCCCGCCCAATTGATGCCATCCATCGTTTTCTTCTTCAACTGATCAAGAAAGCTTGGCTCTTTCTTAGCAGGCGGATTCATTGGCTGTACATCAGAAAAACTTGGTGGTTTGGTCTGATTTCCCATGCTGATTTGTGGGAGTGTTGGTAGAGGAGGTTTTTCAATATCATGGCTACCTTGGGGTACCATTTAGTACCTCTTCCACTTCCTCTTGTAAAGATTGCTGGATATCGGGACTATTGATAGCTACCAGTAACAACCCTGCAAAGAGTGCGCCTACCGCAATGATAATGATGTACTCAACGGTGGAAGCTCCACGCTTTGACCAAAACCTCTGTTTCACTCGTTCCCTCCACAGTTTCATCTTCCCTTCCCCTCTTTAATTCAATGCCAACGCCACAAGGATCAGAAGCGAGATTAAGACAACCGGAATGAGAACGATCGAAGCAAACCCTTTCCAAGAACCAATCTCATGAATTTCTCCAATGATTTTGGGATAGACAACAAAGTAATAAATACTCATAACGAAGCTGGCTGTAAGGCAAAGAAAGAACAGTAAGGCTAGGAACATAGAGGAATCAATGTCAGGTGTGATAGATGTGAAGTTCTCCTCTCTAAAGATAAGCAACATGGGAATGAACAAGGCCAACTTGGTTGTATATGCTACGGTTGCCCATGCACTGGCTTCGCGTGTCTCCCTGAATGAGGCGACACCCCCAAATAAACGGGCCATCCCATATGTACAGAGACTTCCAAGAAACCATGCGATGACTCCCATGATCGGACCAATTACGATGGATAAGATGATAATCGCTGGGGTAGAGGTGGTATTCCCTGCATCACGATTCATGGCTTGTTCGAGACAAAGTGTAATCCCAAAGAGTGAGATTAAAACAAATAAACAGTTCGTTGATGTTTCATCCATGGCACGTCGTATCGTGGACTTCGGCTGCTTAATAAGCGGAACCCAATATTCTCGTAAAATATCTAACATATGCATCACCTTTTTCTATTTAATAACAACCCCAATAATGTCATCTTTCTTTATGGCTCCAAATTGTCGACTATCATAGCTAATGGAACGGTTATCACCAAGGACATAAAAATGTTCAGCCGGCACAATCACAGGTTCCTGATTATCACTTCTATTCATACTTGCAAGATAAGGCTCTACCAACATATGCCCATTGATATAGAGTTGGCCATCCTTTATTTCTACGGACTCATTTCCGAATGCAACCACTCGCTTTGTATGAACTTGTTCGATGCCTGGTACCCTAAAGATGATCATATCCCCTCTTTTTATGGTTTCAGGATTCTTTTTAACAAGATATACTTCCCCTTCCATTAAGGCAGGTTCCATACTTTTGCCTACTCCTTGATAAAAGCCATAGAGAGAGTTCCAAATGATGAAAAACAAAAAAAGAAGGCCTACAAGGCTCCATATCCCCTTTCGGGTCTTAAACCAAGCCACATAACTCCTCCTCTCTGATAAGGATTCTATTAAATTTTGGATTCGGTACATCTAGATTATAATGAATTGATAGAACCTCATCTATATGTCAATATAACTTTTCTGGAAAAACAAAAGCGACCTTCCATTTGTCCAATCCTTTGATGGAAATCATCCTTGTGTCCCCCTTTCCTCCACCTGAAGGCGCCGCTCTAGTTGCCGTAGCAGACCAGTGAACAGCAGGATGAGTGCTAAATAATACAAGCCATTAATAAAGTACGTCTCAAATTGCTTGAAATTGTCGGCAGCGGCTCCCAGACCGGCTGACCATAGTTCGGTGCCGCCGATATAAGCAACGAGTGAAGAGTCCTTCAAGCCGATGATAAACTGATTGCCTAAGGGAGGGATGGATCGTCGGAAAGCTTGGGGCAAAATAATGCGGCGCATGGCCAGCGGGTAACTCATGCCGAGAGAGCGGGCCGCTTCCATTTGGCCGCTGTCAACAGCTTGGATGGCACCGCGAAAAATCTCAGCGATGTAGGCGCCAGCGTGAATGGCCAACGCGAAGACCCCTGCGGTAAACGAGTCCAAGACAATGAACTCGGCCAACCCGAAGTAGATGGCAAAAATCTGAACGATGAGGGGAGTGCCGCGAATTACGGTGATGTACAATTGGGCGAGGCCGTTTAATAACTTGTTGCTTGATATTTTGCAAAAAGCGAACACAAGGCCGATTGCCGTTCCGACCAGCAACGACCAAAATGTGAGCAATACCGTTTGCCAAGCAGCCTTGCTGAAGCCGATGAAGGTGGTTTGGAAAATCTCCAACAAAGTCATGGTTTAGAAATAGCCTCCTTTCTGGCATTAGATGACAAAATATTCCGATTAAAATACTTGCGGCTGATTTTTTCATATGTTCCATCTGCAATGATTTGAGCTAGTGCTTGGTTCAGCCTTTGTCGCAAGCGTTCGTCTCCAGAGTGCACGGCAATGGCCATGTTGTCTAACGTCAGAGGCTCTCCAACCGTTTGAATAGGGAATTTCATTTGCTTCAAAGCGTACAGCCCCACCGCTTGATCGGTGATGACGGCATCGATGCGTCCCGTTGGCAAGTCTTGCAAAGCCGTGATGTCACTGGTGTATTCCACAATCGATGAGGAGTGAGTCAACGCAACATCTTTGAAGGTACTCGCTTTCACTACGCCGATGGTCTTGTTTTTCAGATCTTTGATTGACGTGAGGGTGCGATTCCCTTTTTTCACGAAGACCTGCGCTCCTGACCGGTAATAAGGGTCTGTGAAGTCCACCGCTTGGTCGCGCTTTTTTGTGATCGCCATGCTACCTAGAATCGCATCGTATTTGCGTGCTTCCAGCCCGGCGATGATGGTTTCCCAAGGCGTGGTGACGGGGCGTGGTTTCAAACCCATTTCTTTGGCCAACGCATAACCGATCTCCACGTCAAACCCACTGATTTTCCCGTTATGCTGAAAGTCCCTGTAACTGAACGGTTTGTACAAGCCGCTCATCGCAAAGGAGAAGGTTCCCTTTTCCAGCGTTAATTGATCAGCTGGCTTGGCAGGAGAACAGCCGATGGGAATAAAACAGAAACACATCAGAAAAAAATAGATGAAACAGTTGCGAAACATAAAACCCTCCTTTACTTCGATGATTAAGCAACCAGGAGCTAGGTTTCCCGGTTTGAAAACAGTTACCCTTTGACAGCGCTGATGAAACGGAAGATTTCTGCGCGGGCAATGAAAAAGCCGACTGACCCTGTTTGTGGTGTCAGTCGGCATGGTTGCTCTGTACGGGATGTTAATACGAGATTGCGCGATAGGCATTGACACGCCCATGTGTCCAGTCAGTGCCTGTGCCGGGCACTTTATCGGCAGTGTTTTCAATTGCAGCACGGATTTGGGCGTTTGTCCGGCCTTGGCCAGCTAACAACCCGGCAATACCTGATACGTGGGGGGCGGCCATCGAGGTGCCGCTGTCGTATGCGTACCCTCCTCCAGTTACGGTTGAGTAGATATTGCCTCCAGGTGCGGCTACATCCACCCAAGGGCCGTAATTGGAAAACCAAGAACGCTGATCGTCCGAGTCAGTGGAGGCGACAGCCAGTGCCCGACTGTAATAAGCCGGATAGCTGGGTTGATCGGTGCTTTCATTGCCGGCGGCGGCCACGACGATCGCCCCTTTGTTCCAAGCGTAATCTACTGCGTTTTTGATGGTGAGGCTACTCTCCGGCCCGCCTAGGCTTACGTTGATCACTTGAGCCCCCTGGTCGGCAGCGTACTTGATTCCGTCAGCAATGTCGGCGGCAGTCCCTTCTCCTTGCTCATTTAACACGCGTACGGGAAGCAGCTTGGCGTTGGGAGATAGGCCAGCGATTCCGATTCCGTTGTTGGATGTCGCGGCGATGATGCCGGCGCAGTGGGTGCCATGCCCGTTGAGATCCTGTTGGGTACTATCGTCATCTACAAAATCCCAGCCCCTTAGCACCTTGCCCCGCAAATCAGGATGATTGGTTTGGATGCCCGTATCGACAACCGCGATTTTTACGGTTTTGCCAACCGGGGCCGTTTGCCAAGCCAAGTGAGCCTGCACGCGCTTGGGTCCCCATTGTTTGTTCCAGAAGAAAGGGTCATTGGGCGTGATAGAGAACCGGGTTTGCCATGAGCGGGTATGCCGTGCGGAAGGTAGGACGCTGGCGCGGTAGACATAGTTGAGCTCCGCATAGGCAACATCGGGATGTTGCTTGTATTTCCGTAACAATGTAGCCAACGAATTGCGTTTCACCTTCACCACTTGGTGGCCAAGAGTAGAAGTTTCTTCCATCTCCGAACGGATCTCGGCGTGGAGGGCGGCCATTTTTTTCTTGGAGGTGTGTGGTTTGAATTTTACAATGATTTCTTCCGGCGCTTTGTCGGGAGTGGCCGTTGGCGCCGCGCTAGCAACCGTGGACCACGGCGCCACCGTCAGTGCGACGGTTAGGGCAACAAAGCCTAAAATGGGTTTCATATGTACCTCCCGTGGGTGGTTTGTTATATTTAACAGGAAAATCAGTGTTCATCAGCTTGAACGAGATCATTATATATTAAAAATAGATATATGATATGTAAGGAAACATGGCAATAAAACGAAAAAACCGCCCCTCACAAGAGGAACGGTTTCTAGTGTGGTGCGCCTACCAGGATTCGAACCTGGGCACCTGGTTCCGGAGACCAGTGCTCTATCCCCTGAGCTATAGGCGCAAGTCAATATAGCAATCCGACAAAAAAGATTATAGCATGTTCAATATCCGTGTGCAAGTAAAAAGTGAAAAATATGCGATTCTCAAGTGGGAAAGTTGTTGGAAAAAAAAGAATCCAAAGCTGGCACAGGGATTGTGATAAAATGAAATTAATAAGAACTGACATGGAGGTTCACACTTGCCCTGATCTTACACGGCAGCGGAGGTGGGAGGGGAGAATGGCTTTACAAATGGGTTTTAGCTTGGTGCAAGAGCAACGGATGAAATTGGTGATGACACCGGAATTGCGCCAAGTTATTCAGCTGTTGCAATATTCCGCGGCGGATTTGCAAACGTATTTGGAAGAACAGTTTGCAGAGAATCCGGTTCTGGAACTGGAGGATGTCGCATTTGCCGAATTGGAGAAGTGGCTGAAGCGTCTGACGGAGCATCCAGAGCCCAGGCGTAAGGGTTACAGCCGAGAAGAACGGGCAGATGCGAGGGATTATGCGCGGGCCCAAACCGGAACGCTTGCCGATGAGCTGATTATGCAGTTGCGAGAGATGCGTCTTCCCAGGCAAGAACGGAGCATTTGCGAATACATGATATACAGTTTGGACGAAAGAGGCTATCTCGATCTGGAGCTAGTAGAGATATGTAAGCGCTTTCAGATAAATGAGAAATTGGCGGAGAAATGTTTATCCATCATTCAGGGAATGGACCCGATCGGTGTGGGGGCTAGAAATTTGGGAGAGTGCCTCGAAATTCAACTTCGCCACCGTGACACGCCTAATGAACTAGCGATTCGCATTGCTCGAAGCCATTTAGAAGACGTGGCGGACGGCAAATGGCGCAAAATCGCCCAAGCTTTGGGGGTGGATGTGCCTACCGTGCAGGCGGCGGTGGATGAAATCAAATCCTGCCACCCGCGCCCGGGGGCAGCATACGCATCGGAACCACCGCGATATGTGGCTCCTGATGTGGTGGTGGAGAAAGTGGATGGCGAGTATGTGGTGCTACTTGAAGAGGGGGAGGCTCCCCGCTTGACCATCAACGCCGCCTATCAGTGGTTGATCAAACAACGGGAACGGTTGGATGAAGATGTGGCCCAATACCTGAAAAATTGGGTGCAGTCGGCCATGTGGTTGATCAAAGGGATTGAACAGCGCCGGGACACCATCATTCGGGTCGCGGAAGCCATCGTGTCAAAACAAAAGGCCTTTTTGGATCACGGGGTGGATTATCTACGGCCGCTGACGTTAAAGCAGATTGCTGAAGATGTTGGGTTACATGAATCGACGGTCAGCCGGGCGACCCAACATAAATATATTCAGACCCCTCGGGGGTTGTATCCTTTTCGCTTCTTCTTCCCGTCAGGCCTTTCTACGCATTCAGGTGAAGGCATGTCACAAAAAACGGTACAGAAAAAGATTAAGATCTTGGTAGAAGGGGAAGACAAGAAACAACCGCTGTCCGACCAGAAAATAGCCGATTTGTTGAAAATGGAAGGAATCCGCATCTCCAGAAGGACCATCGCCAAATATCGCGAAGAGCTGGGGATTGCCTCTTCAACGGGACGTAAGCGTTTTCTGTGAATTTTCAATAAAACGGGCCGACGAACTTGTCAAAGAAACTTTATTTAGGCTAAAATGAAAGTGATCCCGATACGGGGATTTTTTTTGAACGGATCGGGACACTTTTGTCTTATGCGGGACATAATGTGTCCTATGATGGGGGATCCGATGGAAAAGATCTTGAACTTACAAAAGCAATTATTGCCTGATCTGTTACAAACCATGCAGAAAAGATATGACATCTTGCGTCATATCCAGTTGATGCAACCGGTAGGACGGAGAAGCCTGACGTTCGAGTTGCAAACGACTGAGCGGGTGTTGCGGGCGGAAGTGGATTTCCTGCGGGCGCAGGGATTGGTGGCGGTCGGTTCTGCCGGGATGGAGTTGACCCAAGAAGGCATCGATCTTTTGTCCGAGATGGAACCGCTGATGAAAGAGTTGTTTGGTTTGAACCAGTTGGAAGCAGAGTTAAAAGCGTTCCTGGGTGTGAAACATGTGGTGATTGTGCCAGGGGACGCGGATGCCTCTGATTGGGTGAAAAAGGAGATGGGCAGAGCGGGCGCCCGATACTTGAAACAACAGGCTGCGCCGGAGCAGATCGTCGCCGTGTCGGGTGGAACCACCATGTTAGCGGTGGCCGAGATGATGATGCCGACGCCGGCGTTCAAACAAACAACCTTTGTGCCGACGCGCGGTGGTGTGGGGGAGGCGGTAGAGTTGGAAGCCAACTACATCGCCTCGCTGATGGCCAAGCGCACCGGCGGAACGTACCGCATGTTGCACATCCCCGATGAGCTCAGCGATGAAGCTTACCAAACCTTGCAGAAGGAGCCACACATCAGGGAAGTGTTGGATCTGCTCCGATCGGCGCGCATGGTAGTACACGGGATTGGAGACGCCAAAACGATGGCCATCCGCCGGAAATCTTCGGCAGAGGTACTTGCCAAGCTAGAGGCAGGAAAGGCAGTCGGGGAATCGTTTGGCTACTATTTTGACCGGGACGGCCAGATTGTGCATCGCGTCCGCACTTTGGGATTGGATTTGGAAGGATTGGAGCGCGTTGAACAGAAAGTTGCCGTCGCTGGGGGTGCCAGCAAGGCGGAGGCGATCGTGGCTGTCTGTTCGCTGGTTTCCCAGGATACGCTCATCACAGATGAAGGGGCGGCGAGAGCCATCCTGAAAAATGCGATTGTCCATCAGGAATGAATGGCGCATTCAATCGGTGATAATACAACAAGAGATTAAGAGGAGGATTTTAATCATGGCAAAAGTGAAAGTGGGCATCAATGGTTTCGGCCGCATTGGCCGCAATGTGTTTCGGGCAATGCTTAATCATCCCGAATTGGAGATCGTAGCAGTAAATGACTTGACTGACTCCAAGACACTTGCCCATCTGTTGAAATATGACTCCGTCCACGGCAAGCTGGACGCTACCGTGATTGCAACGGAGGATGGCTTCACAGTAGACGGTCGCGAAGTAAAAGTGTTGGCTGAACGTGATCCGGGCCAAATTAAATGGGCTGATTACGGTGTGGACATCGTGGTAGAATCGACTGGCCGTTTCACCAAACGTGAAGATGCGGCGAAGCATATGAACGGCGGAGCTAAAAAAGTGATCATCTCCGCACCGGCCTCCAATGAGGACATCACCATTGTAATGGGCGTAAACCACGAGCAATACGACGCTTCCAAACATCATGTCGTATCCAACGCTTCTTGCACCACCAACTGCTTGGCTCCATTCGCCAAAGTGTTGCATGAGAAGTTTGGCATTGTGCGTGGTCTGATGACTACCGTTCACGCTTACACCAACGACCAACAAATCCTTGACTTGCCGCACAAAGACTTGCGCCGTGCGCGTGCAGCTGGCGAGTCCATCATCCCCACCACCACCGGTGCAGCTAAGGCGGTTTCTCTGGTGTTGCCGGAGCTGAAAGGCAAGCTGAACGGTTTCGCAATGCGTGTGCCGACCAAAAACGTGTCTGTTGTTGACTTGGTTGCTGAGCTGGAAAAAGAAGTAACGGTTGAAGAAGTGAATGCTGCACTGAAAGCAGCGGCTGAAGGCGAGTTGAAAGGTATCCTCAATTACACCGAAGAGCCGCTCGTATCGATCGACTACAATGGGGATCCTCACTCCTCCACCATCGACGCCCTGTCCACCATGGTGATGGAAGGCAATATGGTGAAAGTCGTTTCTTGGTATGACAACGAATGGGGTTATTCCAACCGTGTTGTTGATCTTGCAAGCTATATCGCAAGCAAAGGCCTATAATGTTATACTAATGTAAAATGTGTTATCCTATTTCTCGGGTAACCATGAGTATAAAAGAGGAGAGCTTTTCTCCTCTTTCTCATGCTCACAGGCGCGGGTTGATGATATGAACCGCCTGTGCTGAACATAAGGAGGAAGGGCCATGCATAAAAAGTCGGTCAAAGATGTTGATGTTCGCGGTAAACGCGTGTTTTGTCGGGTTGATTTCAATGTGCCGATGGAGAATGGGCAAATCACTGACGATACACGGATTCGCGCCGCATTGCCCACCATCCAGACATTGGTGGAGCAAGGGGCTAAAGTCATCTTGGCTAGCCATTTGGGGCGTCCCAAAGGGAAAGTGGTTGAAGAAATGCGGCTCACGCCGGTGGCGACCCGCCTGTCAGAGCTATTGGGCAAACCAGTGGCCAAAGTGGATGAAGTGGTTGGAGCCGAGGTGGAAGCCCGTGTGTCCGAGCTTGCTGACGGCGAAGTGTTGTTGCTGGAAAACGTCCGTTTTGAACCGGGTGAAGAAAAGAACGATCCCGAGCTGGCAAAAGCCTTTGCCAACCTGGCTGACCTGTACGTGAATGACGCATTTGGTGCCGCTCACCGCGCGCATGCATCCACGGCAGGCATCGCAGAGCATCTTCCGGCCGTTGCCGGTCTGCTGTTGCAAAAAGAGCTGGAAGCTCTCGGAACGGCGCTTGCCAATCCCAAACGTCCCTTCACCGCTATCATCGGTGGGGCGAAAGTGAAGGACAAGATCGGCGTGATTGAAAACTTGCTCGACAAAGTGGACAATTTGATCATTGGTGGCGGATTGTCTTACACCTTTATCCACGCGCAAGGCCATGGGATCGGCAAATCCCTGTTGGAAGAGGACAAAGTGGAGTTGGCAAAGCAGTTCATTGCGCAGGCTGAACAGAAAGGTGTTCGGTTGTACTTGCCAATCGATGCCGTCGTCATCGACGAGTTCGGTCCCAATCCTTCCATAGTGAAAACCGTGTCCATCGATCAAATCCCAGAGGATTTGGAAGCAGTGGATATCGGGCCGAAAACCAGGGAATTGTTTGCTGATGTGGTGAAAGCGTCCCAATTGGTGATTTGGAACGGACCGATGGGCGTGTTTGAATTTGAACAGTTTGCTAAAGGGACGAATGCAGTCGCTCAAGCGTTGGCCGAATCCACGGCGTACACGATCATTGGCGGCGGGGATTCCGCGGCAGCAATCGCCCAAGCGGGCATGGCCGACCGGGTGGATCATATCTCCACTGGCGGTGGGGCTTCTCTGGAATTCCTGGAGGGCAAAGTGCTGCCGGGTGTAGCGGCTTTGGATGATAAATAAGTGAGGAGGAAACCGCATGCGTACTCCTGTCATTGCGGGTAACTGGAAAATGCACAAGACGGCGGCGGAGGCCCTTTCCTTTGTTGACGAAGTGAAACGGACCACGTTGCCAGCTGATGTGGAAGCGGTGCTGTGTGCTCCTTATCTCGCTCTTCCGGCATTGGCCGAAGCGACCCAAGGGACAGATATCGGCATTGGAGCGCAAAATGTCCATTGGGAAGAGCAAGGGGCATACACCGGTGAAGTGAGCGTGCCGATGCTAAAAGCGGCCGGTGTCCAATATGTGATTATCGGTCACTCCGAACGGCGCGCCTATTTCGCGGAAACGGATGAGACAGTAAACAAAAAGACGCGGGCGGCACTGGACGGTGGGTTGACCCCTATCGTGTGCGTAGGTGAGACGCTTGCCGAGCGCGAAGCTGATAAAACCAAAGAAGTGGTGCAAACGCAGGTGAAAGCGGCTTGCGCGGGGCTGTCGTCGGCGGAGATGAAGCGGACGATCATCGCCTATGAACCCGTCTGGGCTATTGGCACAGGCAAAGCGTCAACAGCGGCAGATGCGGAAGAAGTGTGTGCTTTCATCCGTAAAACCGTGGCTGACCTTTATGATCAACAGGTGGCTAATGAAGTGCGGATTCAATACGGAGGTAGCGTGAAACCGGAAAATATCCGCTCCTTCATGGCAGAGCCCAACATCGACGGCGCGTTGGTTGGCGGAGCCGCCCTCAAAGCGGATTCGTTCATTCAGCTCGTACAAGCAGCAAGTGCAGGTGAATAAAGATGAGCAGACCAAAACCAGTTCTGTTGTGCATCTTGGACGGGTTTGCCCTGCGTGGGGAAACGGAAGGAAATGCCGTTGCCCAAGCGAACAAGCCCAACTTTGACCGATATTGGAATACGTATCCCCACACGACGCTGACTGCCAGTGGCAACGCGGTGGGTTTGCCGGAAGGGCAAATGGGGAACTCAGAAGTGGGACATCTTAACATCGGGGCTGGTCGGGCGGTTTATCAAGACCTTACCCGCGTGACCAAATCTATTGAAGATGGAGAGTTCTTTCAGAACGAAACCTTCTTAGGTGCGATAAACCATGTCAAAGAACATGGCTCCGCCCTCCATCTTTATGGGCTGTTGTCTGATGGTGGCGTGCACAGCCATATCCGCCATTTGTTTGCCTTGCTGGATTTAGCGGCGAAAGAACAAGTGGAGCGCGTATACGTCCACGCCTTCTTGGACGGGCGTGACGTAGCACCGGACAGTGCCGTTACCTATATCAAACAACTGCAGGACAAACTGGATGAAGTGGGCGTTGGCCAAATCGCGACCGTTCAAGGCCGTTATTATGCGATGGACCGCGACAAGCGCTGGGAGCGTACGGAAAAATCCTACCGGGCGATGGTTTACGGCGAAGGGCCTACATATCGCGATCCTGTGGAGGCGGTGCAAGCCTCTTATGAGCAGTCAGTCTATGATGAGTTTGTGATGCCGACGGTGATTGTCGATGAGCACAATCAGCCGGTGGGTACGATCAAAGACAATGATGCTGTCATTTTTTACAACTTCCGTCCCGACCGGGCGATCCAGATCTCGCTGGCTTTTACCAACGATGATTTTCGCGGATTTGACCGGGGGCCGAAACGGCCGCAACATCTGTATTATGTCTGCCTGACCAAATTTAGCGAGACGGTAGACGGTTATGTGGCGTACAAGCCTACCGACTTGGACAACACCTACGGGGAAGTCGTGTCGCAACAAGGATTGAAGCAACTGCGCATCGCTGAAACGGAAAAATACCCTCACGTCACCTTCTTTTTCAACGGCGGGCGGGAAGAGGAGTTTCCAGGGGAAGAGCGCATCCTGATCAACTCCCCCAAAGTGGCTACCTATGACCTCAAACCGGAGATGAGCGCCTACGAAGTGACGGAAGCGCTTCTCAAAGAAATCGAAGCTGAAAAGTATGACACCATCATTCTCAACTTCGCCAACCCGGATATGGTCGGCCATTCAGGTAAGTTGGAACCTACCATTAAAGCGGTAGAAGCAGTGGATGAATGCTTGGGTCGCATTGTTGACCTGGTGATCTCTAAAGGCGGCGTCGCCGTGATTACCGCTGACCACGGCAACGCGGACATGGTCATCGATGAGAATGGTCGTCCGCATACGGCACACACCACCTTCCCGGTACCGTTCATCGTGACCAAGCAAGGTGTCACTTTAAGGGAAGGTGGCATCTTGGCGGACATTGCGCCGACCATGCTTGACTTGTTGGGGTTGGAGAAACCTGAAGAAATGACTGGTAACACGTTGCTCAGCCGTTCGTAAGACAACGATTCAATCACATCTTGAGGAAAGAAGGAATGTTCCATGACGACCATTATGGATGTATATGCTCGCGAAGTGCTGGATTCCCGCGGGAATCCGACCGTAGAAGTAGAAGTGGTACTTGAATCTGGTGCCATCGGCCGCGCCATTGTGCCATCCGGCGCTTCCACCGGTGCGTATGAAGCAGTAGAATTGCGCGACGGCGACAAAGGGCGCTATCTGGGCAAAGGTGTGCTCAAAGCCGTGCAAAACGTAAACGACGTGATCGCTCCTCACATTGAAGGGATGGATGCACTGGATCAAGTAGCGATTGACCATGCCCTCATCCAACTTGACGGCACGCCGAACAAAGGCAACCTGGGTGCTAACGCGATTTTGGGTGTCTCCATGGCAGTAGCGCACGCAGCTGCTGATGCTTTGGGAATGCCACTTTATCTCTACCTGGGCGGATTTAACGCCAAAGCGATGCCGGTGCCGATGATGAACATCTTAAACGGTGGCGCACATGCCGACAACAACGTGGATATCCAAGAATTCATGGTGATGCCCGTTGGTGCTGAAAACATGCGTGAAGCGATCCGCATGGGCGCAGAAATCTTCCACAACCTCAAATCGGTATTGAAAGCGAAAGGATACAGCACTGGCGTAGGCGACGAAGGTGGTTTTGCACCGAACCTGAAGTCCAATGAAGAAGCCCTGTCCACCATCGTGGAAGCAATTGAAAAAGCGGGTTACAAACCGGGCGTTGACGTCATGCTGGCTCTGGACGTGGCTTCCACTGAGATCTACAAAGATGGGGCTTACCACTTCGCAGGCGAAGGCATCACCCGCACATCCGCTGAAATGATCGACTTCTACGAAGAACTGACCAACAAATATCCGATCATCTCCATCGAAGACGGTCTAGCTGAAGATGATTGGGAAGGCTGGAAGCAACTGACCGAACGCCTGGGCAAAAAAGTGCAGCTTGTCGGTGACGACCTGTTCGTAACCAACACCGAGCGCCTTGCTGAAGGGATCGAAAAAGGTGTAGGTAACTCCATCTTGGTTAAAGTGAACCAAATCGGTACCCTGACCGAAACGTTTGACGCTATCGAGATGGCAAAACGCGCTGGTTACACCGCTGTCATCTCCCACCGTTCGGGTGAGTCCGAAGACACCACTATCGCTGACATCGCTGTGGCGACCGGTGCTGGCCAAATCAAAACCGGTGCACCATCCCGCACTGACCGGGTGGCTAAATACAACCAATTGCTCCGCATTGAAGACCAATTGGGTCACACTGCCCAATATCCTGGCCGTACCGCGTTCTACAACCTGCGCGGCTAATAAGAAGAGACGCCGTTTGGCAGATCGAGATAAGGGAGAAGGTTCTCATCGCGCATTGCGACGAGAACCTTCTCTTTTTTTTAAAAGCGGCGATTGAATGGATGGGTACCGTTTGTTTTTCGTTGAAAACAAGCGTCAAATGTGTTAAAGTCAATGCAGTGGAATAGAAGCAAGGAGGGACGCTTGTGGAACTCGCAGCAAAAATTGTCCTTGCAGTCATCAGTGTGATTCTCATCATTGCTGTATTGCTCCAATCGGGTAAAAGCGCGGGATTGTCCGGAACCATTGCCGGTGGGGCGGAACATGTGATGGGAAAAGCGAAAGCGCGCGGTTTTGATGCTTTCCTCGGCAAAGCGACGGCTGTGCTGGCTTTCCTGTTCATGGTGATGGCGCTGGTGGTTGGATATTTCGTAAAATGAAGCAATACAGCCGATGTTTTTGGTCGGCTGTTTGTTTTGGGGAGAAATTTTTATAAAAACCTCTTGCATTCTTCGTAGATGCTTGTTATTATAATCAATGTAAGATGTCTGGTGATGATGGCGGAGGGGATCCACCCGTTCCCATACCGAACACGGAAGTTAAGCCCTCCAGCGCCGATGGTACTTGGGCATGAGCCCTGGGAGAGTAGGTCGTTGCCAGGCCACAGAAAGCCGCTCAGTGTGAGTGGCTTTTTTATTTTTTATAACTGGACCAAAGCTTCAGGGTGCCGTGATTGGCCCCGAAGCTTTTTTTGTTTTGGCAACAGCTTGGTGTTTGGGCCGAATGGGAGGGATCACCCGGGAGAAATGGGAATGAACCGTTATTCCCTGCGAAAAATGGGTAATTTTTATAATGAGGGCGTGCCCGTAACCGTAAACGGGAAACGTAGTTGTTGCAAATTGGCGGCGGTGTGCTATCGTTAAGATGATCTAGAAACATTCATGCAAATCGAACGGTGGGGAACGTCAATGAAGACTGTACAAAGATCTCCAGAACCTTTTTTTTATCCAGGAGGAAAAACGGGCATTCTACTGTTACATGGGTTTACCGGAACTCCCTCAGAATTGAGACCGATGGGGCAATACTTTAAAGACCGGGGTTACACTGTCCATGCGCCGCTTTTGGCTGGCCATGGCACCAGTCCGGAGGAGATGGAGCGGACCGGTTGGCGCGATTGGTGGCAGAGTGCTGTAGACGCGTATGACAGGATGCGTGCGGAGCCGCTTGAGAAATTGTATGTGGCGGGATTATCGATGGGTGGCTGCCTGTCGTTGGCGTTGGCGGCGCAAAAACCAGTAGACGGCGTGATTCCGATGTGTGCCCCTATCTATATCCGGGATCGGCGGGCGTTCTTGGCTCGGGTGGTGGCTCCTTTTTATCGTTATAAGAAACGGTCCAGTCATCGCGACCCACATATTGAGGCGCATCTGTGCCCATATGACCGGACGCCGGTGAGATGTGTGGCCGAACTGACACGGTTGATCCGCCATGTCAAAAGCCAGTTGGCGGAAGTGAAGGTGCCGGCGCTGATCGTGCAGGCCGGCAAGGATGAACTCATTCTGGAGAAAAGCGCCGATTACATCTACGAGCATATCTCATCAACGGATAAAGAGATTTCGTGGTATGAGAGATCCACACACATCATCACCGTGGATCGCGAGCGCAATGAGTTGTTTAAAGAAATAGAGCAATTTATCTTGGAACGATCGTCCTAGACGAAAGTGAGGTGGCAGTCTGCCTTTGGGGCCTTGGTAGGCCCCGGGGGCGGATGAAGTGATGTTGACTGAACAGCAGATTCGGCAGTTTATGCTGGAACAAGCGTACAAACCGCTCACCCTGGCTGAATTGATCGATCAATTCCAGGTGGCGGAAGAGGAGCGGGAGGCGTTTGCCGAGCTCTTAGAGACCATGGAGGCGGATGGGAAAATCGTTCGCACGCGCACGCAGCGGTACGGCGTGCCGGAGCGGTTTAACCTGATCCGCGGCACCTTGCAGGGCAGTTCCAAGGGATTTGGCTTTGTCATCCCGGATACGCCCGGCAAACAGGATATTTATATCCATCTCAATGATATGAACGGCGCGATGGATGGCGATTTGGTTTTGGCGCGAATTCACAAGAGCAAGACGGAGAGCCGCCGTCCGGAAGGGGAGATCGTCCGTGTTCTGAAGCGGAAACGGGACAAAATCGTCGGGACGTTTTCTCGGTTGTCTTCGCACTTCGGCTTCGTGATTCCGGACGACAAACGCATTGCCGCTGATATCTTCATTGCTCCCGAATTGCAGATGGATGCCCGTGATGGCCAGAAAGTCGTGGTGAAACTACACCATATCACCGGACGTCATTCGGCCGAGGGGGAGATCATCGAAATTTTAGGTCACCGCAATGATCCCGGCGTTGACATTGTGTCCATCATCCGCAAGCATGGATTGCCGGAAGCGTTCCCAGAAGCGGTGATCGCTGAAGCGGAGGCCATACCGGAAACGATCAACGAAGAAGACCTGAAGGGGCGGCGCGACCTGCGCGGGCGAAACATGGTGACCATTGACGGCGAAGACGCCAAAGATTTGGACGATGCTGTGTCAGTGGAGCGGTTGCCCAATGGTAATGTGCGTTTAGGCGTCCATATCGCCGATGTCAGCTACTATGTCCGGGAAGGGTCTGCACTGGATCGGGAAGCATATGAGCGGGGATGCAGTGTCTACCTCGTTGACCGGGTGATTCCGATGTTGCCCAAGCGCCTTTCCAATGGCATTTGCAGCTTGAACCCACAAGTGGACCGCCTAACCATGACTTGTGACATGGAAATTGACCCCACAGGCGATGTGGTCGACTACGAAATCTACCCCAGCGTCATCAAAACCAATGAGCGGATGACTTATTCCGACGTCAAGAAGATTATCGTCGACGAAGATCCGGAATTGATCGAGCGTTACCGGCCGCTCGTCGATGATTTCCGCCTGATGGCTGACTTGGCGATGCTTCTGCGCAAGCGGCGCCTAAGTCGGGGAGCGATTGACTTTAATTTCACCGAAGCCAAAATCATTGTCGATGAAAAAGGTAAGCCGGTGGATGTGGTGAAACGGCCCCGCACCATTGCCGAGCAACTGATTGAAGAGTTCATGCTCAAAGCCAATGAGACAGTGGCGGAACATTATTTTAATCTGCAAGTGCCGTTTGTTTATCGGATTCACGAGAATCCCGATGCTGAGAAATTGAAGAATTTCTATGAGTTTATCACCAGCTTCGGTTACTCGGTAAAAGGTAAGCCGGATCAAGTCCGCCCGCATGCCTTGCAGAGTTTGCTGGAAAAAATATCCGGAAAGCCGGAAGAGCATGTGATCAGCACCGTATTGTTGCGCTCGATGAAGCAAGCTAAGTATGCGACAGAAAACGTGGGGCATTTTGGCCTGGCGGCGCCCTTTTATTCGCACTTTACGTCGCCCATCCGCCGTTATCCCGACCTGTTGATTCATCGCGTCATCCGCGAAATCGTGGAGAAAGGGGCGTTAACCGTCGAGCGGATCGACGAATTAAACGCCTATTTGATTGACGCAGCCCAACAATCCTCCATCCGCGAGCGGGTCGCTGTCGACGCCGAGCGGGAGACCAACGATCTCAAAGCGGCTGAGTTCATGATGGATAAAATCGGGGAAGAGTATGAAGGCATCATCTCCAGCGTCACCTCGTTTGGGATCTTCGTGGAGTTGGAGAACACGATTGAAGGATTGATCCACGTCAGCTTCCTGACTGACGATTATTACCGTTACGATGAATCCCATTACTGCCTGATCGGGGAGCGAACCGGACGCATCTTCCGGATTGGAGATCGCGTGCGTATCAAGGTCAGCGGTGTTAACATCGACGAACGCAAAGTGGACTTCGAACTCTTGGAGCACTTCTCCGATGAGCGCTTTGAACGCCCAGCCAAAGGAAAGAAGAAGAAATTTAAGCGCAACAAAGATGCCGACGCCGCTCGCGCCACCAAAGGCAAAAAAGGCAAATTCTATGAAGTAAAATGGGAAGATACTGCCGCCAAGAAAAACGGAGACAGCAAGAAAAAAGGAAAAAAGAAAAAGAAGAAAACCTATCGCAACAAGAGCAAGAAGAAATGACAACAATAAGGAAAAAGCCAGGCTTGCGGGCTTTTTCCTTTTCCCACTGTGCATTGCCATGGCCATCAAGCATTGACTCTTTCCCAAACTTTTTGATAAAATGTAGGTTGCACGACTTTTGAGGGCTGAGGTGAAAACGATGGGAAGCAAATCATCTAAAATCATTGCCAAAAATAAAAAGGCATTTCACGATTACCATATCGAAGAACAATTCGAAGCCGGCATCGTTCTCACCGGGACGGAGATCAAATCGATCCGCCAAGGCAAAGTACAACTCAAAGACAGTTATGCCCGGATCGACAAAGGGGAAGTTTTTATCGTTGGCATGCATATCAGCCCCTTCGACAAAGGCAACCGCTTCAACGTCGACCCTACTCGCACTCGCAAATTGCTCATGCACAAACGTGAGATTGACAAATTGCTGGGTATTACCAAGATCAAAGGGTTGACCTTGGTTCCGCTCGACGTGCACCTGAAAAACGGTTTCGCCAAAATCCAGCTTGGACTGGCGCGCGGGAAGAAGCTCTATGACAAGCGGGCGACCGAAGCGAAGCGCGAAACGGATCGGATGATTCAACGGCGCTTGAAAGAACAAAACATGCGATAAAAAAATGAAATAACCCCTTGCATAATGCATGGAACCCTGCTATAATCTAAAACTGTGATCGACATATTTGCTCGACAAACAGTTGAATTCCGGGGGCGTTCTTGGGATTCGACGGGGATAGTTCGAGCGTCAGTAGCGAGCCGAGGGGTTGCGTCTCTCGTTAATCACGCAAATGCCAAATGTAACTGGCAAAAACGAAAACTTTGCTCTGGCTGCTTAATTAAGCGACCAGGATCCGCTTCTCCATCGCCCATGTGGAGCTGTCGGGTCTCATACCTTAGTGGGCTAGCTGCCTGATCGGCCACTGGTCAGAAAGCGAATCTCAAGTGGCTAGTCTCTATAAACGCCTGTCACTGGGCAGTTATCGAGGCGAACACTTAGTACAGTGACTGCGCTCGGAGAAGCTGGCGTGGCGATGTCTTCGGACAGCGGTTCGACTCCGCTCGCCTCCACCAACCAATACAATATGCTGATGTAGCTCAGCTGGTAGAGCACTTCACTCGTAATGAAGGGGTCGCAGGTTCGAATCCTGTCATCAGCACCAAACCAAAGCCCGAGATGTCGGGCTTTTTTTGTGTTTAAATTAATTGCTCAATTGGATCTAGTTGCAGTTATGATTATAATATTATTAATTATTTATAATATATAATAGATGTTAATATGATTTTTTATAGATAACTTTAATATTTGATCAATAACGACTATTAGATGGAATAGTGATGATAGTAGATTGTCCAAAGTCATATCTGCTGTATAGGAAATGATAAAATAATTGGACAGAAAGACGCCCTGGTTTACGAATTATTTATTTGAATGTATATAGATACAATAAATTTTGATGCAATTAGCTCTAGACAACTATATTTATCTACTGTTGATAGATGAATATGATCTTTAACTTATTATGAGAAGAAGGGTGGCAGAGGTGCCATTGGCTAATACAGATATTAAATTGGGGATGTATGTAAGATGTCCAATTGAAGATGAGTATACGAATGAACCGAGACGGTTTGCACTAGGACAAGTAATAGAAATAAATGTATTTTATGGAGAGGTTAAGGTTCGATTTTATGTTCCAGAAAAAAAGAGCGATTTATATGAAATATATAATCTCCCACCTGTAGAGAAGTACCTAATAGAGCAAGTGAAAAAGGTCAGAATCTTACCAAATACAGATGTCTTACTCAAAAGCAGTGATAAAAATGCGCGCTTAATTTCTTTTTCTCATACGGATGAAAATGGGTTCCACCATTATTATATTCAGCATAAAGTAAATGGTAAAAATGTTATTAGACTGGAATCTGAAGCTGAGATTATTGCTTTTTTCACTAGAGGTGACTCAGATGTAAAAGATCAAATACTAAGTTACGAACTGCATAATCCAAATTGGTATCTTCATCGACAAGTAGTAGCAGATTCTATACACAGCTTAAAAAATGCCACGTTTGGATTCGAAACTTTAATTGGTTCAAGAGTTTTTTTGTTGCCACATCAGGTTGATACAATTGTTCGTGCTATTACGAATACACCCTGTCGTTATATGTTAGCTGATGAAGTTGGATTAGGGAAGACGATAGAAGCGTCTGTAATTATGAAGGGATTGCAGAAACGTTTAGGTTCGTTACGAATTTTATTAGTTGTACCTCAATCGCTAGTATATCAGTGGCGTAATGAATTATCGTACAAGTTTTGGACGGACTTTTCAGTTTATAAGACTGAGGATTGTTTGGAAAGTGAGAAAGCTATTATTTTTCCATTGGAAAAGTTAAATACTGCTCAAGGGAGAAAAGTTCTTTCATTACATTGGGATCTATGTCTGATTGATGAGACTCATCGTTTATTAAGAAGAGAAGAAGAGTATAAGCAGATTTTTATGCTTAGTAAAAGAGTGGAACATATTCTCTTACTAAGTGCTACACCGATACAATCACGTCATGAAGAATTTTTAAAATTAGCTGCGCTACTCGATCCACAAAAGTATGGTGAAATGTCCAAAGAAAGATTTAAATTCCTTTTAGAAAAACAAGATTATCTGCGGAAAAAAGTATATCGTATGATGCGCGATTTACCTGATTATATCGAAGATGAATTAGCTGAAGAATATGTCGAGGAGCTAGAAGAGATTGCTGATCGATTAGCAGATCCAATTCTACATGGCATTGTAAATCAAATTAATCCAGATTCTGAAGATCAAGGACTTGATCAAGTGAAATTAGCTTTAGCTTATATTGCTGAGCACTACCAAATTGAGCGTAAAATTATTCGTCATCGTCGGAAAGAGCTTAGTGATAAGTTACCTAAACGCGTTTTTGATTTCATGTCATATGAAATGAGAGGCGGAGATGAGAATTTTTATGAGGTAGAAGTATATGATTCCCTACTGGAATATTTGCACTATATAAACCAACAAGTAATCAATGGTGGGGATTATGCTAAATACTTTTTAAGTGCTATGTTTAGCTCCCCGTATGCGTTGTTAAATGTGATACAGAACAGAGAAAAAATGATTGAGAGCAAATGTGTACCGATAAGTAGTCCATTTGTTCCAATTCAGGATGGAGAAAGGGAGTATTTGCAAACCATTCGCTTTTATGCTGAGCGTTGGCATCGAGCAACAGAGCAAGAGTTTACCCAAATTAATAGATTATATGATGATCCTGATTTGATTAAAGGTCGCTTAATGAAAGCTATTGATTATATATCAGCTTATACAGTTGATGAGAAGTTAGTCATTTTCTCTTCTTGGACAGAGACGATTCGTGCATTTGAAAAGATATTAAAGGAGCAGTATGGCTCAAACGCTGTTGTTAGCTTTTATGATGGGAAGAGTGATCAGGAATTACAAGAAGCAGTGGATCGTTTTCAAAGAGAGGCGACTTGTCGGTTTATGCTGTGCGATTCATTAGGTGGAGAAGGACGTAATTTTCAAATGGCTGATCAAATTCTTCATCTCGATCTACCATGGTCTCCTACTGACTTAGAACAACGTATTGGCCGATTGGATCGCATTGGGAGAGAAAAGGAAGTACGCTCTATTGTATTCTGTACAGAACAAACACTAGAGCATGACTTATTTAATATTTGGGATCAAGGACTGCATATTTTTCGTGAGTCTCTCAGTGGTGTAGAAATTGCCATTGGTGAGATTCAAGAGGAAATCGTCCAAGCTCTATATAAAGATGTCCGGTATGAGTTGCGAAATATTCTTCCTAAGATGCAAAAACAGCTGGATAAAATGCGTGCGGTAGTAGAAGAAGAACGTTATTTTGATATGGCTCGACAGTTGGACAAGCATGTCCAAGAGCAATTAATGAGACTTATTCAGAAGTTTGAGCGCGAAAATGGACAACAACTTGCTGAAACCATGTTGGAATGGTCTTCTATGACAGGACTCGGAAGCAGTTCAGCAGAAAAGGGAAAAGTTGTTGTTTTTCGCCCTGAACAAACATCTATTAATTCGATGAAAAAGACTTTATTTATCCCCCCCGACTTAATAGAAGCAAGAAGAAGAGCAAAGCGAACAGGCGAAGTTAGAGGAACCTTCAATCGCAGTATTGCTGTTAATCGAGAAGATTTAATTTTTTATGCACCAGGTGATCCCTTTTTCGAAGCTATTGTTAATAATGCTTATGAAATGGATAGTGGACGTTCTACTGCTTTTACGATTTGTAGAGCAGAATTAAATTGGGAAGGATTCATATTTACATGGTCTGTTGCGCTTAATCCGAATTACTTGCTAGCTTTAAAAGAACCACTGGAAAGTATTGCACTAGCACAAGGCTATCTGCCATTAGAACATATTTATACGACAGAAAGTCTTCAAGAAGATGATGTAGATGACCAAACTGTACTTTCTTGGCTAAATCCACATATATCAAAATCACGTATAGTTCATTTGGGGAAAAGAGGAAATGGAAGCATCACATGCTTTAAAAAGCAATATCCGCCTGAGTATTGGAAGTCAATATTTGAACAGGCTTATGAGCAGAGTGAACAAAAAGTCTACGAAAGGTTGAAGAATGAAATCGACTTAAAACGTGCTACTAATGACTTTCAGACAATGTTAAGTGCACAAAAAGCAGCACTTATCTATTATGGATCTCATGAAAAGCATTCACAAAGTGAATCGCGTATGAGACGGATGTATGAAGCATTACTCCAAGGTTTGAAAGATCCTATTGTTCGTCTGGAGTCAGTAGCTTTTGTTAGGTTGGTGATAGAATAATGCATAATAAAGTTTACCATTTGGTTCAGGAAGTATTAAACGGTCATCGATCAATACATGAGGGAATAAGTCTATTACAACGATATAGAAGAAAAATGGATGAGATAGAGTACTCACGCTCTTTTTGTGCTATCCGGTTATTTAAGCATTTGGATCATGTAGAGAAAGAGTTGGATCAGACTTCTTCTATTTATGATGTAGCTAGCTTGTTAAGACAATTTATCGAGATGTATCGTACTAGAGTTACTGTTTCTAGTGAATTGGCTAGAAAATTAAATCCCGCTATTGATAGTTGTGGCTTGCATATTGATTCGGTGAATGAAGTAGATATTTTGGACGAATGGCCTGATTGGTTACCAGAAAGGGAAAAACTTGATCCTATCTTTCAGCTTGAGCGGAGACGGAAGCAAGAGCAGCAGATGGGTGATAGTCTCTTGTATGGAATGACAGGATATGTTTCATATACCTCTAGGGAACAAAAACTAATGATTCAAGCCAGTATGAATATGAAACCGGGAGATACTTTATTGGCTTGTCTGCCCACAGGTGGAGGAAAAAGCTTAGTGGGCCTCTTACCTTCTTTTTTCGAAACCAAAGGAGGTACTCTGCGTGGAGCGATTGACAAAGCGGGAACGACTATTGTAGTTGTTCCTACCGTATCTTTAGCACTGGATCAGTGTCGTGCAGCAAAAGATTTTTTTTCAAGAGTTTCAGATACCTGTTTTATGCCACAAGCATATGTAGGGGATATGAAGAAAGAGGAACGTTCTAATTTATTTCAATCATTGTCAGAAGGGACAATCCCTGTTTTGTTTACATCTCCAGAGGCATTAATGAATAGAGGATTAAATGATGTAGTGATGCAAGCTGCAAGGAAGGGTTTTATTAATCGTTTAGTCATTGACGAAGCTCATATTGTTGTGGATTGGGGGATCAAATTCCGAACAGAGTTTCAGCTCCTATCTGCTTGGCGCAAGCGCTTGCTAGAAGAGAGTAAAGGTCGTCTTAAGACGGTATTACTCTCTGCTACAGTGACTGATTGGACGGCGAAAATATTGAGAGAGTTATTTTCTGAGCCGGGACATTATACGGAAGTTCGCAGTGATCAACTTCGTCCTGAACCCACATATTTGCTAGATACATCTATTAGTGAGGAAATTAGATACAATAAAATTGTTAATAGTATTCATTTGTTGCCGAAACCAATCATTTTGTATGTTAGTAAAAAAGAACACGCGAAAAAGTGGCGTGATCTGATTCGAGAGAAGGGGTACCGGTCGGTAGAGATTTTTACTGGAGATGTTAGCGGAGGAGAGCGACAAAGAATTGTGGAATGGTGGAATGAAGATAAGATCGATATCATGATTGCTACTTCAGCCTTTGGAATGGGTGTTGATAAAAGGGACATTCGTACAATTATTCATTGTTGTATGCCAGAAAGTATTAATCGATTTTATCAAGAGGTGGGACGAGCAGGAAGGGATGGATTAGCATCATTAAGTTTGTTAAGTTTTGTTCCACAGGATGAAGAAGTAGCTCGCGGATTAATGAGCAATGCAGTTATTACAACTGAGACGTTAACAGAGCGATGGGATCGTCTTTTCTCTCGTTCTACGAAGACCGACCTCTCGGATGAATATTGGATTCGAATGAGTGTGCAGCCTTCTCACTTAGAAGGGACACAATCAGGGAAACAAAATCAGGACTGGAATGAGTCGTTGTTACTTCTTTTGTATCGTCATAAATTTATAGATGTTAAACAGGTAATACATGATGAAAATGGCAATCGGGAAATTCTCGTCAAAGTACTTGATTATGAAACAATTAATGATCCTAAGTTGTTGTATGAGGCTGTAGAGCCATATCGTAAGCAAGAGCGCGATAGGATAAATAAAGAATTAGCACAAATGAAGAAGCTGATTGATCAAGGGAATGATCACTGTTTTTCTACTTTTTTTAGTAATATGTATCCATATGTAGAACGAATTTGTAGTGGCTGTCCATATTGTTGGCGAACCGGATCGGAAACCTTATATATGAAGCAAAAAACATCGATTCCTTATCGAAGCGCAATATCTAGTACTAGAACTGAGATTGTGGGACCACTTTCTAATTATGTTTGGGGAAGTAATGAAGTCTTATTGATAGGAGATCATACTCAACGTTCAAAGCCTGAAATGATTGCTGAACTAATGCGACAACTATTAAAAGCGAATGTATCCGTGTTCCTCTTGCCACCACTGGACAGCGATGCCAAAAAGAGAATTATTGAACAACTACCATGGGAAGAAATAAAGCTAGCCCATACTATTCTCCCCTATGATGAAATAGATTCATGGTTCATAGAGAATGAAAAAGACCCCATTGAATTTTTTTTAGAAGGGCATATGGCTATTTTTTACTCTGAAAATGAAGCAGTGAACAATCACTTTTATCGGTGGTTAAAGGAATATCAACATCGAACTGGGGCAGTAGTTATTCATATTGCAGAAACAAACTTGTGGATTCGGGATGAAGGTCGTACTCTGGATAATCTAGTCAATGCTATCCCCTTTGAAGTAGATGATTATATGAAAAAGCAAGCCGATTCACTTGATTTAAAATTAATTTAGAGGAAGGTGAGAAAATGCCGTTTGATAATAGTTTAAAAGCAATGCAGACACCGGAAAGACTTTATGCCCTTTGTCGTCTAGTACATCAGATGCCTTTATCACAAAACGAGTTGAAGGAAATGGTTCAACCTTCTACCCTCAATCAAAAACAGGATCAGTTTACAGAAGTGTTAAAACTGGCTAAGCGAGGAGACTTAATTGAACTTGATCCACAAACCAATCAATATCGTTCAAAATTACAAGATGAGCAACTTGATGATCTAGAAACTTTTAAAGCAGAAATTGCTAAGCGAGTTTTTTCTTCAACGAATTATATCTTTACTCAATTTACTTGCTGGTTTCTAAACAGAGGAGAAGAAGTATTAACGATGAAGAATGGAGATCTTGCAAGGCAATTTTTCCAGGAAGTTACTCTTGATGGGAATATAGAATATAACACAACGAATATTACTGCATGGAAGCAATGGGCTGTATTTTTAGGACTTGGTTACCAGTATAGTGGTGTCTTTGTACCAAATGCAGCTAATCGGATTCAGATTCTCTTAAAGAACCAAACCATGTTTCCTCTTCGCCAACCTATCCCTTTTCGGCAATTTATCAATTGGTTAGCTAATGAAGCACCCGAACTAGATGGTGGAAAAGTAAATATGGAATTTAATCGTTATTTCCAAGAACAGCAACTTTCTTATGCACTTTCATCGGGATTACGAACGTTACATAGCTTAGGAATGATTTATCTTAACTATATAGCTGATGCAACGGATGTATGGCATTTGACACTCAACCAGATGCATGAGATTCCGAATCAGGTTTCTCAAATTGAATTAAGAATTGGAGGCTAAGATATGAATCAATCAAATCGACTTCAGAGATTACGTGATGTGTATCATTTCGACGCAACGAACGTGAAATCGGAATATTTTCTTCTTACTCATAAACCATTTCGTAAGATTGAATTAGTGACTCCATATATGTCAGCAGATGAAAAAGTAGTAGTTAATGAGAATGAGTTTTTGCAAAACTATCTACTTCAAGAGAGAGAACGCCATAAGTTTATTGTAGTAAGCGGAGATAATGGCTCTGGAAAATCTCATTTTATACGTTGGCTCAAGGAGATGTATTTAAAAAATGTATCTTCGGAAGAAGATGCTATTATTTTTATTGCTCGCGCTCAAAGTACGCTTCGAGCTACATTAGAACAAATTATTCATTCAGAAGTTTTACAAGATCATCAGATGGCAGAGAAATTACAATCCTTAATTGAAGCCAATGAGCATTTAGGAAAAGAAAATTTAAAGAATAATATTTTGCATCAGTTTGCTATTGCTGTTAAAGAGGATAATGAAGAAACTTCTTTACAAGTGAAACTAAAGAAAACAGAAAAGAGACGATTATATGATTTTCTGGTCAGCATTGAAACCCAAACGTTATTAATGAGAGAAGATGGTCCGATTGATCGCATTTATAAAAAGTTAGCTTCAGAAGCCACAAATGAAGTGATGACTGAAGTAACACCACGATTTCTACCTGAGGATTTTTATGTAACGGTGGAACAAGCCAAAGCAATCCGAGAATCGGAAGCAAGTAGAAAAGCGCAGCATTTTGTTGAAGATATTATGGAACCATCTTCAAGAAATTCGCAAGAAGTACAAGAAGTTTTACAGAAGAGAGAAGCATATGCTAATTATCTTAATCAATTTTTAGATATTGTTGTTCAACGTTGTACACAACTACGTGGAACGGATTTAAAAGATGTATTGATGACATTACGTAAGGAGTTAAAAAAACAAGGTAAGAACTTGACATTGTTTATTGAAGATATTACGGCATTTACTGGGATAGACAAAGCTTTAGTTGAAGCATTGATAGCTGAGCATGAAGGATCGGAAGTGAACAATGAATTATGCCGGATTGTTTCTATTATTGGAATTACCAATAGTTACTTCCATTCATCTTTTCCAGATAACTTAAAGAATCGCATTTCGTATGAACTTAAAATGGATCAATCAGCATTGGGAACAGAGGACGACGTAGTTGAGTTGGCAGCCCGTTATATAAACACCATTTATCTGGATGAAAAGGAAATTGAGCAGTGGAATGCAAGAGGTGCAGATGTTAATGAGATACCAACAGCTCGTTTGTATGAGGAGCATTTATCTTGGGCGTCTTGTCAGACTGAGGAAGGCTATGTCCTACCATTATTTCCATTTAACGAGAAGGCTATTTATCAATTATTTATCATGCATGGTGTACGAACTCCTCGTGAATTTTTAAATCAGGTATTAATATCATATATGATGCGCTTTCTACAAGATACTTCTAGCTTTCCTCCTGCAATAAGTGAGTTTCGCCGAAGAAAGTTGAATGTGCCGATAATGGATAATATTTCAGATGAAGGGGTATTGAATCGACTAACAGGATCTCAAGCCGAAAAATATCAAAGTTTATTATGCATCTGGGGCAATCAAACACTTGAGTTAATTACAAAAGAAGGGAAGCAATGGATTGGTGGGTTAGAGGATAAAGTATTTGTGTCTTTTGGTTTGACACCATTACAAGAAATGATAAGTAAAGATAAAACCATAACTGCTAATCAAGCGAATAATAAGAAAGCGGATCCAGAGGTACCTACACCTACACCTAAAGGAGGAAAAACTCAACCTTCTTTAAATGACAAGACTTCTCCTTCTGTTCAAGAAGAAGTAAGCAAAAGGCAACAGGAGTTTAAACAAGTAAGAGAAGAATTGCTAGATTGGATGGATGGCCAGCCATTAGTAAATGATATTTACCGGGAAAGGCTTATCGATGTAATAAGGGATACTATTTCTTGGGAAGCAGAAGGTGTTCCAGTTCATATTGTTGATGAAGTGTTAACAAAAAACAGAGTGGAGATTGAAGGGCAAGCGATTTCAACTAAAACGAAAATCCATACTCTTACCTTTTATCGTAGTCCGGAACTTCGTTATGCCTTAGAAGCCTTAATGGCTTGGAAGATTTTAGGTAAGAATAGCTGGGATTTTAAAGATGCTCCACAGTATGCTTTAGCTCTATTTACTTGGATCGAGACGGAGAAAAAACGGATAATTGAATATGTACAGAAACCATCTGAGATTAGTGTATCTAACTGGCGCGCAGCTGAATGGGCAGTGGCAGCGGAGTTTTATCTTCGCGTGTTGAGTGGGCACTTTACATCTGATGTTCAAATGGAACCTCGTTCCTTATATGAATCACTACTATTACAACCAAAAGAGATAACAATGGAATCAGATCGTGCTTCAGCGTGGGGTAACCTACAAAGTTTACTAAAACAGAATGATATGACTGTAAACCATACAGAGGAAGGATTTCTTCGTTTCTTTAATAGAACACAAGGAAGTGTAAAAGAGCGTAGAAGTACAGACAAATTTATACTAGACTCTGGGCAAATCCTACAAGTAATTAAGCAGTTGATTCAAAGTGATTTTGACATCGAAAAACTAGATTTGCCCAAGAAAAAAGAAAGTCCGCTTGCTTGGTACCGTTCTATTAATTTGCTATATCTAATTAAAAGTCGCCTTCAGAATGCTTTAGAAGAGGAAAAGAAGCGGGTTGAAGAGGTTCGTGAAGAAATAAGACAGATTTTTGGTGATGTATCTACCGAAATTGAAATGCAAAGTTTACATCAACAAATGATAAATACGCTTAAATTCTTTGTTGATAAGAAAGAACCATTCGATCAAGACTTACAACAAAATATTGTACAGGATCCATCTTTTACCCATCATTTGGTGACATTTATTGCTCAAGCAGAACGCCTAAAACAAGGGAAAACAAGAACAGAGCAATTGTTAGTACTATCTTCCAATCCGGTGAAGAAAGTTAACAAGCATTTAGCAACTCTAAAAAAGTTTAATCGACTTCTAGATGGTATCGAAAATAAATATAGTTCTCGTGTACAGAACCCTCAATCAAGTTTTGAAAATGAACAGGATTGGCAAGAAGCAAGAAATCATCTGGAGCAGTTGAAAATAGAATTGAAAAAATTGGAGGAGGTGTAACATGTTAATTGACAAAATGAATTTGTCCATTCGACTCATTCAAGATGTGGTAGAAGTTAAAAAAAATGAGAGGAAAATAAAGGATCAGAAGCAATTTTCTTCAATTGTTAAAAAAGAAATCCCCAATAAAATAGCTACTCTACAAAGTATTTACTTACTCAAAAAAAAGGAAGGATTTCCTTCCTTCAATATTTCAGTTTCATCTGTCCTACACAAGGTAGAACAACTGCTAGAAGTCATGGAGAAACAACCAGCCAAGGAGAAAATCGAGCGGATTATCAGGGAATTGCAAGAGATTGAAGATGAAGGGAAAAAACAATGGGGAAATTATGTAAGAAAACAAAATGAGGGGATTTTAAATGTTTTACTTTTGCTACAAAAAGTAGCTCCTGATGATGAATCACTCTCTCATTTGATTGTTTATTTTCAGCGATCGACCAAGATATGGCCACTTACATCGACAAAGCTGGAGCAATATGAGAACAAATTGAAACAGGGAAAACAGAAGTTATCAGAGTGGAAAACAAATGAGACCATTCATACTTTCTTAGAAAAGGTGAGCAATAACGAAGCGACTTTGGATGATTTAAATGATGAGGTACTAAATTGGTTAAGAGCTTACCAAATATCATCTAATCTCATGATTAAAATCAAGTAAGGAGTAAGAGATGAAAAGAGATGTTATTGATATTGTGGCAGAAGAAATGCTGACACAAATAGAAAAAAAAGAGAATCAACTATTAGAATGGGGAATGATTGGCGGAAATGTAGATGCGGAGCAAGAGATTATTCGCATGCTCCGCCAACCTCCTACACGTCTATTGGAAGACTTGATAAAACAAAATGAATTGGGCGAAAAAGAGGCTAGTATTTTACTGCAAAATCTAATTGATAGAAAACTATTGTTACCGTTAAACGATGGATTTCGGAGTCGATATGCCGAAACAGTTCGCCTGCTCTATTTATTGAAACAGAGATTTAAATTTAAGGATTGGCAAGAAGCGCCTAATCTTGTAAGCAATATTAAACCCTTTGTTGAATATAGAGAGTATCCTAAACGTGATCAAGATTTCTCACAAGTGATGAACCAGTTAAAACATATATTTGGTGATGCAAACTTTAGGAAAGATATCTTATATACTTTGCTTGAAAATGGAAACATTCAACTAGCTAGGTTTCAAGTTGATTCACTACAACGCCTGCTTGGATACCGATCAAAAGTAGACGTTGGGGTAGTAGTTGGCGCTGGAACAGGGTCTGGGAAAACAAAAGCATTTTATCTCCCAGCTTTTGTTAAAGTGCTGGATGCGATTCGCAACCGTCAAACACCATGGACGAAGGTATTGGGAATTTATCCTCGTGTCGAGCTTCTCAAGGACCAATATAAAGAAGCGATAAAAGAAATTTTGAAATTAAATCATTATGCGCTGAAAAAAGGAATTCGCCCAATTACCATTGGTAGTTATTATAGAGAGACACCTGATCATGCTCAAGATGTAGTGGATCATAAGGACCGTAGTTGGAAGAAAATAGAGAAAGGCTATATTTGCCCATTTTTTTCTTGTCCTACTTGTGGTGGAACAATGGTTTGGACTGAGGAAGATGTGCAAAGAGAGATAAAAGAAGGATCAGGTAAATATGAGAGATTGGTTTGTATAGAGGCTGCATGTCAAAGTGTCATTCATTCGGAAAATGTCATTCTCACTCGAAAGAGAATGAAACAAGCACCACCAGATATTTTATTTACCACTACTGAGATGTTGAACCGTAAGATAACTAACACAAAGGAATGGCCTGTATTTGGAATTAACGCATTTCAACCTCCACTATTTTTACTATTAGACGAGATACATATTTATGATGGTATCACAGGTGCAAATGTCGCTTATCTTCTACGCCGCTGGAGACATTTGGTCAAGTTAACACAGAAAGTATCAAGGGGAATACAGTTTGTTGGTTTATCAGCAACTCTATCTAACCCTTTACCATTTTTTTCTCAGCTTACGGGGTTACCACAAGATTCTATTCATTATATATCTCCTAAACCGGAGGACATGGTTGTAGAGGGAGCAGAATATAACTTAATTGTTCGCGGAGATCCTTTTTCAAGCACTTCATTATTATCGACTACCGTGCAGACTGCCATGCTGATGGGGCGTATGCTAGATCCTTTGCATCGAAATGTTTCTCGAGATGCATTTGGTTCTAAAATCTTTGGTTTTACTGATAAACTGGATCTAGTCAACCGTTGGTATCACATTGAATTAGATGCTGAAAAAAGGAACGTACTCAGTCAGTTTCGTGATCATAGTCAGCTTCCTAATGATTTGCTACCCACAGCAACAGAACAGCATGTAGCTGGACAAATTTGGGAGTTTGCAAGACAAATTGATGCCAATAGTTTAATACATCCGTTAGAAGTTGATATTGCTTCTTCTCAGTATAAGGGTGTTAATGAACAAGCTAAATTAGTCATTGCAACAAGTGCATTAGAAGTGGGATATAACGATAGTAAAGTAGGTGCGGTGCTACAACATAAATCTCCGCGCAACATGGCATCATTTTTACAACGTAAGGGACGTGCTGGGCGTAAACGAGGGATGCGTCCTTGGACTATAGTAATTACTTCAGCATTTGGAAGAGATCGATTTGTGTATGATTATCCAGAGTATCTATTTAATCCTACATTAAATCATTTATATCTTCCTTTAAAAAATCAATATGTGCAGCGTATACAAGCCGCATTTGCACTAATGGATTGGTTAACATGGAAATTATCATCACTTGATGAGCAACAGGATATACGGATTTTGTTGACCAAAAGAGGACATATAGGGCATCAGAGATATATACAAGATTTGTTACTACAAATATTGCGGGGCGATGATTTAGAGTTTAAAGACTATCTTTCACAAGCGCTTCAACTTCCTGCAGAGCAACTAGAACAAATCTTGTGGCTACCACCACGTTCACTTTATATGGAGTTATTTCCAACTCTAATCAATTTATTACAAACACAGTTTGAGAAAGCAAATGAGGAAGAACAAAATACTCCGCTTAGTGGGTATGTTCCAAAAGCCTTATTTGAGTCCTTATATATGACTGATCTAGAGATCCAGGTGCCTGGAGGAAAAAAAGAACACTTACCCATTGTACAAGCGATGACGGAATTTGCTCCTGGTAATGTATCTAAGCGTTATGTAAATGCTTATAAAACTTACGAAGCTCATTGGCTCCCTATTCTTTCTCCTAAAGGGGTAGATCTAGATGGAAAAAATGTTCGTTCCCGAGTATTAGAAGAGGTAGAAGATGAGGATACGAATCTAATCGTTTGTGAACCCTATTTATTTTCACTTGAACAGATTCCTAAGCATATTAAAGATCAAAGTTATGCGATCATGGATTGGCGAGTAAAATTGAATCCATTCAGTGCATCCGAACAAAATCATATATCGCTTCCAAGACAGTCCAATCTCTATGGATTATTGAAAGGAATTTCCTATTTTACTAGTGATGAGAACAACTATGTTCAAGTTGTTCGTTATGCTCCAGTATCGCATGCTACTGTAAAATATAAGAGGAGAAACACAGAAACAAAAGTAATTCCTTTTCACTATAAAGGAAAATCGGCTGCGATAGGTTTTGAACGGTTTGTAGATGCTATTTGCTTCTCACTTCATAGTATAGAGCCACAGAAACTATTTGCTTTACCTGAATGGAACGAGATAGAGAAGTCTGTTAAACCAGAGTATTATCTCTATATTACACAACAAGATCCAAAGATTATTGGGCGTCTCAATGTGTTTGAGATTCAGTGGTTGTCCCAAATTATTCTTTCTTCAGTCATTGCGATTGCAGTAAGCAAAAAGGTAACTCTTTGTGAAGCCATTGATGAGTTTAAGAAAAATTATATCCGGATTGCTCATCGTACTCTAGAAGTGATTTTTCATTCGACTGTAGTAAAAGCCAAAGGTAGCGAAGAGAGTAGAGATCGTGAGCAAGATGAAAATCGCGTATACAAAGAATTGTTAGGCTTTATTCAAGACGAATCATTAATGGAAGTACTGATAAAACACCTTTCTATTTTTACTATTGATCTTCGTAAACAGGAACAGTTTATCTATTGGATGAAAGAAACACTTATTGCAACCGTAGGAGCAAGCATTCAGAAAGCGATTGAAGGGTTATTGCCTGGTGTTAACACCAGTGATTTAGTACTCGATATTTGTGGGACTGATATCTGGTTGTCTGAAAGCGAATCAGGTGGAATAGGAATCGTAACGAAAGTAGTGTCCATGCTGAAAAACAAAGTAGCTCAGTTTGAAGAGCTTTTTATAGAAAGTTTGGAGCGTTGTGTACGCCATCATGTTACCGCATCCTTACGGGCCATGTTGCCACATATCACAACGGATCATTTCGCAGGATTGTTAGAGAATATTCGCAGGGAAACAAAAATTGAGCAGCAACGAGAGTTGCTGATGGATTTGCAACATAAACTAGATCAAGTTGGCATTGTACCAGAACATGAACTAATTATTAGTTTTGCTACGCACTTCCTTCGAGGAAAAGGCAACCGCGAGCTCGATTTGCTAAGACAAGAATTACATCAACTTTGGCATGAAGAAGAAAAACGTTTGCAATGTAAAATCGATAGCCATGTATTTGCTGTTGCTTGCTTTAATCGAGAAGGAAAAGAAGATAAAATAGCTACCAAAATTGAACTATTGTTCCAAAAATCTTTCCCAGGCCATGATGTGCCTGAAAGACAGCGCTTTTTATTAGTCGAGTCTTTACTATTTGCTGATTGCGTGGACTCTTGTCCAGAATGTTTGGTTTTGTATAGTCCATTTCAACGTTTTGTTAAGCCATCACGTATTTTGTTACGTCACTTTTTACCTCAACCATACAAGATCGTGAAGTTTAGAGAGGAAGATTGGAAAAAACAAGTGCGTGAATCCCTTTATCATGGACAAACAGTCCGCTTGGTTACGGATGCTGCCCAAAGAGAAGAGATACAAAAAGAATTATTTGAAATTATAAATGAACCGATCGAATATGCTTATGAACTCTACTATCCTTATATAGACAAGGTAAGGCAGGATGGGTTATTATGGCAGTTCGATTTGCGAATCCGGGAGGTGTCATATGAGTAGCCGTGTGATTCGCTCTCAAGGGGGAGGCCAATCATTACAAGATTATCTTATTTCGATGTTTATTACAGAGCTAATTCAACCAAGTAGTGAGATATACTTTATTTTTCCTTATTTAAGTAATTATCCACTTATGGATAATCAATTTAATCAATATACAGTTCTTGTTCCTTTTGCTAAGGGAGCGACGATCTATCTAACTGATATCCTAGAAGCATTGGCATTCAAGGGTACGGATGTGAGAGTAATTTGTAATCCTGAACGTAAAGAAACTCGTCTCTTTATTGATCGCCTAGAAGGAAAAGTTCAATTTAAGAAGCTAGAGAACAATCATGATAAAGTGTTGGTCTCAGAGAAATTTTATCTTCACGGATCTATGAATTTTACCTATAGAGGAATTCATGTGAATAGAGAAAGCGTTCGTATTACTACCTTCGCGCCCGAGGTAAATTCAGCCTTACTTGCAGCACGTGAGCGTTGGAAGGAGTCCTTGAATATATGACGAATGATGCAAAAAAACTGGATTTTATTAGCCAGTTGTTTGATGTAAATGGGGATAATCCTTATGAGATTCGTATTGTTGATCATAAGCCGTTTAGTATGGATGAACAAATGATGATAATGCTTGATCGGTTCATGGAAGATAAAACGGTTGTATTTCCTTTTCCCAAAAGCGGAATGATACATTGGTTAATTTGTAATAAAGATAGACACCGATTGCACCGAGATTATAAAGAGATATATAGCTTTATTAAAGTGTTTTGTACTGATGACATTTGTTTTCGTCATTTCAATCCGGAATATCGTATTGGTAAATTAGGTAAAGACTTATTTACTGATGGATATTTTCTCTTAAAATCCGTTAATCAAGAAGCAGATAATATCTGGAAGATGCTTGGTTTATGGATGCAGTTGGATGAAAGAAGGCCAGCGGATCAGTTAGAAAAAACGGAGCGTAGTGCATTTGCATTACGCTCTGAATTCCAACAATACTTAGCTCTTGAAAATTGGATAGAAGCAGAACGTACTCTAGAAGAGATTAGACAAGGATACTATGTAAGTGATGAGAACTACATTTTTTTACGAATCCAGTTTTGGACACACCAAAGAAAATGGGAAAAAATCTGGTATTCTAAGGACTTTGAGCTCATTGCTGCAATGGAGACGATTCCGTTACAAATACGATGTTCTCTTCTATCTGCTTTCTATTATGTAATCTTAGCTCCTGCTGAAATCGAGGAGAGATATGAGGAAGCATATCAAAAGTTCCAACAGCATCGTTTTCGTTTAGGCAATCTTCTTTATACATCACTTGGTTTAGATGAGGAAATTTATTTACGCATTTTTGCACATGAGGCATTTTTGAATGGGGACAGGAACAGGTTAGAGAATTTGATGCAAAAAGCAAATGATCTAACTACTAAAGAACTACTCCAGTATTTTGTATCACAGATCTCTGTGGATTCTATCGAGGCAGAGATAAAAGTAGAGCCAGAATTGGAAGGTGAAGAGTTAGCACTTTATTATATAAAAGAGAAAAGATATGATGACGCCTACAACTCATTAAAGGATTGCTCTCCTACTCCAAAAGTAGCTGAGTTACTATGTAGATTAGCTGTTGTCACAGAAGCAAAACAAGTATATTCATCAGCCTATGAAGTGTACAAACAATTATCTGAAGATGAGCAAGTGGAATTAGAACAAAATCCTGATAGTAAGCCGCAGGTCATGCTTGTAAAGCAATGGAAGGAAGGCTTAAAAAGTCAGGTAGAACAACCGACAAATGAAACATGGAATTACTGGTTTCAGTCTTTTCTATCCGGTGAATTATCAGAGGATAAACTAGGTGAGCGACTAAAAAGAATTGATGAATTAAACAGTGCTTTTGATTGGTCTCCTTCTATGCTTACTGATCTCACAGAGGTCTTGACAAGTATAGCCATTGAGGAATTAACACCATCCAAGAGGATTTTATTGGAAAAAGCACTTCCTTTCTTTGTTTCAGATTTTTTATTGCAACATCAATTTCCTAACCCGCAAGCACAGGATGTTTATGATTATACGGTAGAATTGATGAAAATTCATAGCAAAAGGAATAGAAATAATACAGAGCTTCTCTTAAAGTTAATGGAGGGAATGCTCTTATTAGAAGTTACACTGGTTAATAATCTGTGGAATTCTGCTAAGTATTGGTTTAATATCAATCCAACTAAAGCTTTGCTATCTCAAGTGTTGGTAGCTTTAGAGTTATTTGAGGAATACGGATTAAGTCATGATGAACTACGTGCTCTTTGGGGACGTTGGACAGGCAGTATTGGTGAAGGGATTAGGACAATCTATCATACTGATTTAGTATCATGGTGGGAATTTGGTCGGATCATTAGTGGCGATGAGTACTTGCTTCACATGATAGAGGAAGCAATTAAAACCATGTCCACTGATGAAGAAACAGATGTGATTAGTCAGCAAGATTCTCTTATAGTGACGATCTTCACCTTGCGTCCTCAAACAGCTAAGCGTGCTATTGAGCGTTTACAGCTGCGAAATGAAAAGATTAAGTATCGAATTTGTGCGGATGAGACTCTAACAGATCAAGCAAAAATATATGCCAAAAGTTCCGATATAAATATTGTTGTGACCACTTGTTTAACTCATGCTCTTTTTTATGGAATTCAACGCTATCTAAATAAAACCGTGTATCCTAAAAGTTCAGGAACAACAGGAATAATTAATGCATTTGAGGATTATTTGCAGAATAACTATTAATAGATTTTGGGATATTTAGCTAAACTTTTCAGAATGTAATCCCTCCTTCTGTTTTCAGAAGGGGGTTTTTGTATAAATTAATTATTCATAGACTTTAGCTTTATTTGAAGATGTAAGTATTGAATGAGACGCGGACAATGTTTATATAAACTTGTCAAAACATCGCTTACTTCTTCAAGTGAAATGATATATTCTCCTTTGTTAATAATGGACAATAGTAGATCACGAGTTGATGGAGGAAGTTGTGAATCCATAGAGATGTATTCCAACATCTGTTCTAGCGATTTGGGGATCACTGTCCAATTCCGATCGGCGACCAATGGATGAATGAGAGAATTTAATAACTGCTGACTCGCTTCTTTTTGTTTTAGCCAATGGTTGTAGCTTTCGTATATACCATGATTTAGCAAATGCGTTTCTAAATTTGCTACTTCTTTTATTAAATTTGGATTTGGTTCTTGCTGTTTAATTTGTTGACAAATCGTTTTAATTCGAGTGTTTATTGATGGATGGTAATTTTGTATATATTGAGTCATCGTTTCGTATTCAGCGCATTTATTTTTAAGGCAAGTTCGCAAATCGGATTGGTATAATTGAAAGGCTTGTTGCAATTCAGTCAGAAATGTATAGAGTGATACATTTACAAGTCGATAGCACTCTAGGTTTTTAGGAAATAACCGGGAAAGAAAAAATGTTTCAAAGTCAGGATTTACTTTTATTTTATTTATTTTTGTTGCATCAATAATATTGTCACGTAACGCAAACCAATCTAAGAAAAATTCTTCCACCCATTTCTGAGTCTCTTGGGAGATCGGTATAGAAGGTAGGGAAAGTACAGAAGAATACTTACATGTTTCTAACCATGAATTTATCCAAGTAAGAAGTTGAAAAGCAAATTCATCTGTTGGGAGTCCAAGTGATTTTTCTAATTCAGTTAACCACTGGTCACTTACCATTTCTCCTTGATAGATCCATTCTGCTACATCCCAACTATTAGATAGATCAGAAAAAATTTTTTTCCTCTGTGATGTTTTTTGTTGTTGGAATCCGTACATTTTTAATAGTATTACTGAACGATGTACCTTGATTTCGTTTTTCTTCTCTACGGCAGAAAATGAGACTGGATAGCGAATTCCTTTGGAAATTTCACTTCGTTGAAGAACTGCAGATTGCCTAGGCGTGAACCGGCGGCTGATATGAATTGCTTTTATTGCGTCATGTATAAGGGTGGCAATACTTCCTCGTAGTGAATAAATTAGTTCTTCATTAACTTTTTTGCCCTCTATCCAATCACGCAAGTGTAGAAGGGGGGTTGCCTCTTCCTCGTGTTTCATAGAATGAAAAGGTAGAGATGAATGATTTCTTTTTACTGTTTGTAATGAAAGAGTAAGAGAAGTAGATTGGTCACTACAATGTTTTACCCAACCCTCTGGTAAAAACACATGATCTGTATCGTGATCAGCAAACATTTCTCCCAAAATTTTTAGCAAGGGATATGGATGATTTGCATAAACGTTTCGATCAATAAGAGCTTCTACCCGAGACAGACCCCAAGAAGTACCGCGAAGTAAAAATCTAATAATTTCACGTGTGTGCAGGATGGTGTAACGTAACTTTCCTTTTCCACTTGGAACTCCATCATATATACGCTCAATAAGAGGTTCATTAAGAGGGAGAAGTGAAAGACGGGCACGTTTACCTACGAGAAAACGACTACAATTAATTGCATGAGGACAGTTTGAGTTGCACACAAAACCTTGTGTCGATTTCAGTTCTATTAAATATTTTTCTAAATAAGGCACAGCATCATTTCGACCTAATGTGTAAAATACTTGTCCACTCTCATCTGTTAACCAAAGTTTTTGGATGCGATCATCTATGGTGTCTAAATTTAGAATACGACTCATAAGAGTAGTTCCCTTTTCTGAGTCCTGTAAAGCTCCTGGTGTTAAACCAATAACTACATCCCAGTTACCCTCTTCAAGGGTGATAAAGTAATCTAGGAGTTCAGAAGCATAAATATTTATTGATTGTACAAGATCATCAATAAGAATAAGTGGACGAATGTTTTTTTTCATAGTTATATGAGATAACTGTTTAAGAATAGATATCATATCATGACCGGAGAACAAGAATTGTTCTAGCTTTTTTCGTAAGGAATGGCGAAAACTTTGGTATGGAATAGATATTGGCAGAGCTGTGCTACGTTTAATTTCATCCAATTGCTCTTCGCTAATGATCTCAAGTGATTGTACAATATTCTTTTCTTTCACTTGTTGAGCAAACGCTTTAATATTTTGTTCAATAATTGGCCGTAATAAAAGAGCAAGTGGTACGATCTCCTCATCAGAATCAAAAAATTCAGCTAAAGTAGACCAAACAATTTGATTGATAATAGTAATGGGTTTTTGGAGTAATATATGCCATTTACTATCGTCAATGGCCTTATCTTCGGATATTTGAAGTGCTTCATAACAACGGGTAATTAATAGCTGAGGATTAAGCTCTGTTCTAGATAATCGTATTACTGGACGATAAACATTTTGTTGTATACATTGATCTCTTAGCCAACATAGGAGTTCTGATTTGCCTGACCCAGTCGATCCTAGAATAGTGTAAACTCTATTTCCTATGGCGGTATCTTCTTGTAACTCATCAAATAATTCTTTTTCTGTTATTTCCTGAACAAGTTGATGTTGATAGTACTTATGTAAAACTTGTGGGTAATGTGTTTGTCTAAAATATTCTGGAGAGAATGAATAACGTTCGTCTGCCGTAGCTACTAACAATTTTAGTGATTTGGATGAGAGACAGGGAAGCACTGGCACACTCCTCCTTTCAAATAGTAATCCAGTTCCATTGTTGTTTTGATCCAAATGATGGATATGGAAGGTCTTGCTTTCTTTCAAGATGGATAATTTCTTCTTTATTTAAAAAAGAGAGACCCATTAGTAAACCATCGAAAATTTGTCCTTGATGTATGCAAGGGATAATTGGATGAATATTATCTAAACAGTATTGGTAAAGAGAACCGCTAAAAGAACCTGATCTTTTCACAAGTTGTTGTAGTAAAGAAAGATGTGGGAGTGCATAAAATCCAGTGTACATTCGATAGCCTAGACCGAAAAACTCCATTATTCGTTTCCAAGCATTTATTTTTTCTTTTCCAACCATGATTTCATTGAAATGTTTATTTACACTGTAGTGAACATCTTCTATATATAATTTATTAGGCTTAATAAATAGCTCATAATACAAAGTGGTGAACACATAATTGAGTGAGTTAGTTGGTTCATTTTTACTTATTTCTACTAAACGTTTTAAAAACATAATTACATCCCAGTCACCGCAAATAGCAAGATAACCTGATTCTTTCTTTTCTATGAATTGAATTGTCATCAGGAAAGAGATAGTATTCTCAATTAATGACGAAATATCTGTAGCCGTAGTGTATTGAAATATCTCTTTTAGTTCATCTATGGTTATCCGAGGATTTTCTTTAATCATTTCATATATAGAAGGGATTTCAGGGCCGTAGCACATTTGGAACAACATGATCATTTGTCCTTTCTGTTTGGCTTATTATATTTTGTATCGTATTTCTCAAATGATAGTAGTTATGAATTGAACGTAGTTTCATATAATGTCTCGGGGATGGAATGAAGATATCATAAGGATTAATGCTACAAACTGGACAGGAGCAAGGAAGTGGTTCGAAAAGGCGTGGTCCAGATTTGGCTATTCTTGAAGTGCCAAGTATATAAGTACGGAATGGATTACTATAAAAAACAGAATAATATGCTGCTGCTTTAGTTGGACGAGTCGAATCAAAAGAAGAAATATTCATAGATGACATTTCATAAATTTGATTTATACCTGTAACACCAAATATATGTAAGTATTGGGCCTCAACCAAACGAACAACCGTTTGAATTGTAGAAAGTTGCTCGTTAGAATTCTTGGATAAAAGAGATCCAATTCCAAAGTATTTATAACCCATCTTTTTTAATTCAAGAACACTGTGTTGTACACTAGGTCCGTCAAAACCTTGGATAACAGCCATAGGTTGAATGTTACTTGGTAAGCGTGATTTGGTAAAAAGGTTCATATACTCCCAAGCGAAATATAAGTTTTTTTCCATTGTTTGGTATTTATCGGATAAACTCCTTTTATCTAACATAGGTATATCTAATTGAACTAGCTTAATTGTTTCGATGGAGTTGTTAGCATCTTGTAAAGCGTCTACCTGCAGGTTGAAAATTTGTTCAACTGTGGTTTTTTTATTTTGATTCCTATAAAAAATACCTCCAGAATCAATAATTAATTTATTAGGTAATGTATTAAGTTTACGTAGAGGGCGTTTATTATCAGGAATAACGCTAATAAGCATTGGGCATTCTTTGTAATAATCGCAATATTTAGCGTCGCTATGAGACCAACTGATATAAAATTCCATTGTTTCACCTTTTATTTAATAGTGTTACTGGGAAAAGTATATCTTAATCACTCACCACCTGCCTCTACTATCTTTCTAAATTCAGTAAATTGACACATTACTTGAGTGACTATAATCAACGATAGTATTTTTAGTTATTTACAAGATTGATTATGTAATTAGATATATTATCAAGATTAATTAGGGAACAATTTACAAAAAGATAAAAAGGTTTGTATGTACCTAGATACTTGTGTTTGTGCTATTCTAAAAGATGCACCATTGTGTGAACTAAAAGGATAAAGAATATAGAAGGAACAATAATAAAAGGGTATCCTTGAGTATAATTAACTAATTTTAGCAAATCGATGATGAGGTGAATTTACTAACAATGCGAACGTTAGTCATGACGTCTTGTACCGGACAAAAAAAATATAGCCCAGAAAACCAATTAACAATTAATGATTTTAGAGATACATCTCTTTTACATAAGAGAAGCTTAGAGCTTTCTGCTTATGAAGAAACAGCCGGAGAGATGTATACAGGTAGACAGCATACCTCGTTAATGCATGGGATTAAAGAATATAGAAAGCATCGAGATGATATTGATGTAGCCATTCTTTCTGCTGGTTATGGCCTTCTAAAAGAAGATGATAAGATCGTACCGTACAATGTTACTTTTAATTCGATGAATGGCACCGCAATTAAAGAGTGGTCTCAGCATCAAAGAATGAATGACCAACTTCAAAACTTCGTTTCAAAATATGACTTGGTATTTTTTCTTCTAGGTGACTCTTATCTAAAAGCAATTGATTGGGAAAGGATTAGAATGAAGGAGCACCAGAAATTTATCTTTTTTGTAGGGAACGCAAGTCAAAATAAAGTACTGGTGCAAGAAAATATGTATACACTTGCGATGGGAAGCAAAGAAGCAAGTTATTTTAAAGCTGGTTTAGTCTGGTTAAAAGGTGAACTATTCTCTCGTTTATTGAAATCCCTGATTAAATCCCCAGAATATACTTGGGGTGACATATTGAAAAATCCGATGTGCATTCGTGATTTTATTATAAATGGTGAACAGGTAGAACAACTCTCGTTTTTTGAAGAAAGTAAAGTAGAGAATGATTTACTTCCTATCAATAAGTATGTCCCTCCTTTTTTTGTATCACAAGATCTAATAGCAAAGAATTACACAGGCCAGTTCCGATTTTTTATGCCCGAAAATGATGATCGTGTAGATGGCGATTATGATTTCATCCGAGACTATTCTGATCCCAATCGCAATCCATTATTAAATGATGTCTATGCTCATGACTTATATGGGTCTCCTCAATATGATGGAGTTTTGATTTCTAAAGTTAATATTGATGCTACAAAGAGAAAGCGTGAGTTAATAAAAGAAATGGGTGGTTTGCATAATTTCTTAAGGCTTCCGCTTTCTATTCCGATTATGGGTGACTGTGGTGCTTTTAGTTATTTTTCTCAAGAGGAACCGCCATATAACACTGCCGAAATACTGGAGTACTATGATCAATACCGATTTGATATTGGTGTTTCGATTGACCATTTAATCGTTGGTTCTATTGAAAAAGACGAATCGGAACGTGCCAGACGGTATGAAATCACGTTAAAAAATGCCAGAGAGTTTATTGAGATGCATAAAGAGCGTGGATATAAGTTTACTCCGATGGGGGTTGTTCAAGGCTGGGATCCTTTTTCCTTTCGTAGTGCAGTAGAAGAAGTTATTTCTATGGGATATAAGCATATTGCACTAGGAGGACTGGCAAAAGATAAATCAGAAAAGATTTTTGAAATCTTGAAAGAAATTTCACCAATTATCCCAGATGATTCTTATCGAGTGCATTTGTTTGGTGTAGCAAGAAGTCCAGAAATCATGGATGTTTTTAGTAAGCTTGGAGTTACTTCTTTTGATTCGGCTTCTCCTCTACGTCGGGCTTGGTTAGGAACAGGGCATAATTATCATGCAGTTTCAGGTAAACATTATGCTGCTATTCGAATTCCAGAAGCAAAAGGGATTCGTATTCAAAAAAGGATGGAGCAAATTGGAATGTCATTAGAAGACCTGCAGGCTATGGAACAAAAAGCGTTAGATGCTTTAAGAGCTTATGATCAAGGAAGTCTGGATTTGGAAACTACTCTAAACGTAATTATGGAATACGATAAGCTAGTCGGGGAAGGAAGAGATAGACACTGGGATCTGTATAAGGAGGTCTTAGAAGATAAGCCGTGGAAGGAATGCGATTGTTCTATATGTAAAGAAGTAGGAGTAGAAGTAATTATTTTTCGGGGCAATAATCGTAATCGTCGTCGGGGATTCCATAATACGTTTGCTTATTATGAGCAATTGAAAAGGTACCAAAAAATGAAAACTAATTGATAGACGGAGGTGTGTATATGTGAGGGTTCTCTTATATATACTTGCTATTTTAGTTGCAAATGTACTCACAGCGAAGTTACAACCTCTAAACATGGGGATTTTTGTTGTGCCGATTGGGACGTTTTTAATTGGTATTACTTTTATCATGCGAGATTTGGTGCAAAATCAATTAGGACGCCGTAAAACATATTATATCATTATAACTGCGCTCTTTCTCAGTGCTATTACATCGTTACTGCTCGGTGATACTTTATGGGTAGTGTTTGCTTCAGCTATATCCTTTGCTCTTTCAGAGACAACTGATACAGAAATATATAGTCGGTTGCGAACATCTATGAACTATCGCGTTATGTATAGCGGTTTAGTGGGTGGTTTACTAGATAGCACTGTGTTTGTGGTTGTTGGAATTAGTCCTTTGGGTACAGGATTTGTACCATGGGATGCCGTGCCACTTGCTATAGCTGGGCAGGTTATTGTGAAAAGTGTTATGCAGTTGATAGGTGCTTTGATTATAGGGAAATTTATTAACACATTAGAAGATACAAATGCAACCAAAAATAGAGTATCTTCTACTTTATAGTGTGATTCCAGGAGACAAAAAAAGCATTGGCAGAATATGAGGCAATATTTGTCTATGATTAGGCTGTACTTAAAATGAGTACAGCCTACTTAGTTTTGATTGTTTATCGCATCGTTGTTTTGTAATCAGATTGTTTCAGTTACTCAAAAAGGATTCGAGATGAGTTAACCTAAGTTCAGCGAATTGTTCCCATCTCGTTTCTGGTTTTCCGTAATTCACATATGGATTAACACTGAACCTTTTCTGATGGTAAGAGGAAAATGATATTTCCATATATCTGGGGTTATATGTGTTTACTAGATCTTTAAGAATAATATCAATACAGTTTTGATGAACATCTACATAGCTTTGATAACTGAGGAGATATTGCTTTAGTGATTCTTTTTCAATCAACTTTTTATCAGGGACATAGTTGATAAATATAGAATAAAATTTAGATGGTTCAGTAATTGAGGGGATTCCAAAAAAAATTGGATAGGTTATTTTAACAAAGTAATTCGTATCTGAGTTTTGATTATTTATGCTCTTTAAGATAGATTGTCTACGATAAAAAGTGAGCCGGCTTTGGTTTTGTATAGGGTATAAATTCCTATCTTTTGTATATGTCACTTTTGTAACCACCTTTTAAAGTTCTTTTATTTATCCATACTTCAAGTATTAAATCGAATTCTATAACATCTAAGATTTCTTATTAGACCTAGAGATTGCAGTTTTAGCAACTTAAAGTCCTTTCTACATACGATCTTGATTGATTGTAATTTTTTATATTAGATTTTGATTTAGATAAATCCTTTAACCTGATTATATATTACATGTTGTCCGTATTGGGATACTCACTTACTGGTGTTGAAGATTTAGCTTTGAACGGTCCTAATCAAGATCGCTTTTTTGTTGTTAAGGTAGGACTGACTAAAGAAGAAAAGAAGTCGGAAAATGTTTTGTCCATCCCCCGTTTGCGAGGGAATGAATAAAGGAAATAACAAGAAGACGGCGGTTTGGCCGTCTTTCTTCATTGATTCGCGTAATGGGGGATTTCTGTGAAAGGAAAAAAAGAGAAACTTGGCTTATGGGGCAATGTGATTGTTTTTGCTTTATTAGGTGTTTTAGTCTTAGTTATTCTGAGTATTCCTGTACTGATCAATATGGGGATTCTCTCTTTGCTCAAAAACGTTGTCACACTCGGCATCAAAGTCCAATCGACCACCGGTTTGATTTGGTTTGGTGTGGGGGTGTTATTTTATTTCATTCCAGCGATGACGGTGGGTTTTGTATTGGAATTGGCAATACAATTTCTATTCGCTGAAAGGGAAAAGATAAAAGGCGGATTGGATGCTACTGCGGGTTTCTTCCTTGTTATGTTTCATATGCATGTTTTAGATATGATGATTGAAGATATCACTTTTTCTCTGTATGGGCTTTTGGCCTTGGCATTTGTTTATTCCTTGATATTTGACGCGATGGAACACATGGATGGACTTTGGAACAAGAAGGGATGAGCATCAACTTCTCGGCAACTGGGTATATATCACTGTCGCACATACCAAATGACATACGAAGGGTGAAGCTGATTGGATTACGAACAACGTGCGCGCCAAGAATGCATTGCTTGGCAGGTAGAAATGCAGAAGTCTCCATCGGTATTGCAATGGGCGGCTAAGTCAATCCAGGATAAAATCAATGAGAAGATTCCGCAAAAGGTGCATGATGTGATAACTGAAAGTATCAAGCACCTGGTGCAAACGGTGCTCGTCGGTTCGGAGTGGACAACCAAATCGGCTACCACCGCCGTTTCCTTAGAGGAAAAGGAAAAACAAGTGCTAGAAAAGATCAAGATGTACAAATACACAGCGACAGTGGAAGGAGCCGGGACGGGAATGGGCGGTTTGTTATTGGGGTTGGCCGATTTCCCGATGCTGCTCTCGATCAAGATGAAGTTTTTGTTTGACGCAGCTAGCTTGTACGGGTTTGATGTTAAAGATTATCGTGAGCGGCTGTATATCCTGCACATCTTCCAGCTGGCGTTTGTCAAGTGGGGAGGTTTGCATCGAGACGTTTCACAAGATGAAACATTGGCATGAGACGATAAGAGCTTATCCGTCCCATGCGGATTACTTAAAACAGCTGGATTGGCAGAAGTTCCAACAAACCTATCGTGATCACATCGATCTGGCCAAGATGTTACAATTGGTGCCGGGATTGGGCGCAGTGGTGGGCGCCGCCGCCAATTACCAGTTTCTCGATGAGTTGGGACGTGCGGCCATGAATGCTTACCGGATGAGGCTTTTGCCCTTGCCCCGCTAGTCATGGAGCGGCCTCTCCTACGAGAGATTCAACCGCCTTGCCACAATCAATGAAAAACGAGTCTGCCATGTGGAAGCAGACTCGTTTTTGTGTATGGTCAGTGGATGTTTTTGACGATCTGTTCGGCCCGATGCCGGGAAAAATTAAATGTTTGCCACTCGGGCTTGGTTTCAAACTTCAAGCGGGACTTCATGTTCTTCAGTTCAGCCACCGCCTTGTCGCCAATCTTGGGGTCTTTTTGCAGTTTGGCCAGTTCTGGAACCACATCATAAGAGAGGCTGCCGATATAGTCCAGATCAATCTCACCTGTTTGTTGGTACCGCTGAATGTTGCTTTTGGCGATGATCAGATCCAGGTTGGCATAGTTGAGGGCGACTAGCCACACCAAGGTGATGATGGTGTAGCTTTTATACAGGGAGACATTGCTTTTCCAGACTCGCACCAATGAGACGGCAAATAGAGACAAGAGCAAAATCATAAAGGCTTGAGGCAACAAGCGCAACAGAGTGAAGCCGTAGGCTTGTTCATACATGGTTAACCGGGTGAAGGCGGAGAACAGGATGAACAGACTACATACCGTGAGAATGGTGAGCAAGACTTGGATGGCCCGGTATAAGCCTTTTTTCTGTTGTGAGGCAAAGTGAAGCAATAACAGTAACACGCCGATATTGATAAAGCTGACAGTCAGCATCTCGCCAAATCCTTGGCGGGCGTACTCCGAATAGGTTACTCCCGCGGGCAAAACGGATTCTGCCCCACCAAACAAGAAAGAGATTTGGATTGCGGTGAAAATGACGTACACCAGGTTGAGCATGGTAAGGATGGTGACGGAAATGACACCGTCCAATTTTTTTGGTTTCCGAGTTTCTTCTTCGCTTGTCCCCGTTGGTTCAGATTCTTTGGTGGGGTGGAGCAGGCTCCAGAAATAAGCGAATAAAATCAAGGTGATGAAGGTGGTGAGAATGATGTGAGCGGGAATTTCGCCGAAATCGATATCCAATAGTTGTTTGGGTATTTCAATCATGTATTTCAGAAAGATGCTGTCGGCAGAGGAGAGTAGCACAATGACCACCAATAACAAGGGGCAAGTGATAGCAATTCCCAAACCGACTTTGATGGCCACACTACTTGGCATGAGTCGAGATCGCACCACTGAGGAGAAGGGCTTTAACAAGTTGCAGAGGGTGTGGATGGTGACCCGTTCGGCCATTTCTATAAGAAATCCGATGTGGTGCCAAGGGCGTTTGTGGGTGCCGGTTACCAGCATTGTATGGGCGACAAACAGCAGGGGAACCAGGAAAAAGTTCAACACGAGAAACGCCGGATTGGAAAACAGGACAAAGGTGAGGCTCAACAACAGAATCAGAGCGACCAGTAGCCATGGGAAGGTGAACGACGGTTTGAGACGACCTTGGGAATGGAACAGCCAAGCGAACACGCCGTAGACTGTTGCGACGAAGATCGGGTAAGCAATTCCGGCAAAGGTGGTGTCAAAGAACATGAAGTCATACAGCAGGCCAAGGGCGAAACACCATAACAATAGCTTGCTTTCTTTAGTAACTTGATTTGCGTCTGAAACCCCCATAATGAACTTCCTTTCTCTGTGTTTTCTTTTTTTATACATATAATTTCATATTTGAATTCTTTTGCAAAGTCTTATTTCTAATGGCAACCGTCAACCTGATCCGTTAGAAATGTGATGAGGTGATGATTGTTCACAATGAGGAGTTTACAAGCAAAGATGGAATGAACTGGCGGAAAGAGACCTGTTTTTCTTTATTTGAAGGAGATTTAACTAATTCTACAGAAATATATCTTTTAATTTAATACATAAATAAGCATGGCAAAAAATAATTTGATTGTCGAGGAGGTTGTTATGGGCAAAACGATTGCACTGATTGGTGCATTGGATACCAAAGGTCCCGATTATGCATTTGTGAAGCAGGAGATTGAGAAGCGCGGCCATTACGCTCTCACCATCAACACTGGGGTGCTAGGGGAGCCTTTATTTGAACCGGATGTTCCCGCAGAGCGGGTGGCGGAAGCCGGTGGCATGTCCTTGGCTGAGCTGAGAAAAGTAAAAGACAAGTCTTTGGCCATGACGGTAATGACCAAAGGGATTGCCCGTGTGGTGAAAGAGTTGTTTGATCAGGGATTGATCGATGGCGGGTTATCCATGGGTGGTTCAAACGGAACCATGATCGGTACGTCAGGCTTGCGCGTGTTGCCTGTGGGGGTGCCCAAGGTGATGGTGAGCACGGTGGCTTCGGGGGACACACAGCCTTATGTGGGTATCAGTGACATCGTCATGATTCCATCGATTTTGGATATAGCTGGGCTGAACCGCATCAGCGCCAAGATTTATTCCAATGCGGTGGGAACGGTGGTCGGCATGGTGGAAACGCAAGTGCCAAAGATTAAAACCAAGCCGCTTATCTCGGCGTCGATGTTTGGCAACACGACTGTGTTGGTGAATCAATGCACAAAGCAACTAGAAGAAAACGGTTATGAAGTGCTGGTGTTTCATGCGACAGGTACCGGTGGCAAAACCATGGAATCGCTGATTGACCAAGGGTATATCACCGGGGTGTTGGAAGTGACGACGACGGAGCTGGCGGATGAATTGGTTGGCGGTGTTTTGTCGGCGGGCCCCTCCCGCTTGGACGCGGCGGGCAAATGGGCGTTGCCCCAAGTGATCGCCCCCGGATGCTTGGATATGGTCAACTTCTGGAGCATGTCCACTGTTCCAGGGAAATACCGCGACCGCTTGCTGTACAGCTGGAATGACAATATCACTTTGATGCGAACCACGCCGGAAGAAAACGCCATCTTGGGGCGGATTTTGGCTGAAAAGGCCAATCGATCCAAAGGGGAATTGGCTATTTTCTTGCCTTTGCAAGGTTTGTCCGAGTTGGATGCGCCCGGCAAACTCTTTTGGTGGCCGGAAGCGAATCAGGCGTTGTTTGACGCCATCAAGGAGCACATCCGCAAGGATATCCCGGTCTACGAACTGGATTGCAACATCAATGATCCGCAATTCGCCAAAGCGGTGACAGACAAATTATTGGAAATGCTGAGAAATGAAGAAGAATAGGAGCTGAGAAGCATGCCATTCATATCAAGAGACGACTCTCTCCGCCGGTTGCGTGAGACGGTGAGCCAAGGATCTCCGGTGATCGGTTGCGGAGCGGGCACGGGCATATCTGCGAAATTCGCGGAACAAGGCGGTGCTGATCTGATCATCATCTATAACTCGGGCCGTTACCGGATGGCGGGACGCGGCTCACTGGCCGGCCTGATGCCGTATGGGGATGCCAATGGGATTGTAGTAGAGATGGCGAGCGAGGTCTTGCCTGTGGTAAAAGACACACCTGTGCTGGCGGGAGTGTGCGGAACGGACCCATTCCGACTGATGCCTGTATTCTTAAAAGAACTGAAAGAAATGGGTTTTGACGGTGTACAAAATTTCCCCACCGTGGGTTTGATCGACGGCACGTTCCGCCAAAACCTAGAGGAAACTGGCATGGGTTTCGAGCTGGAAGTGGAAATGATCCGCTTGGCCCATGAATTGGACATGCTGACCTGCCCGTATGTGTTTAATGAGCGAGAAGCAGTGGCCATGGCTGAAGCGGGCGCCGATGTGCTGGTGGCCCATATGGGTTTGACTACCAAAGGCTCCATCGGCGCGGAAACGGCGTTGACATTGGAGCAGTCTGCTGAGCGCATTCAACGGATCCATGATGCGGCCAAAGCAGTTAATCCTCATGTGTTGGTGTTGTGCCATGGTGGCCCCATCGCCGAGCCGGAAGATGTGCGCACGATCCTCTCGCTCACGCGGGGAATTGACGGTTTCTTCGGGGCTTCCAGCATGGAGCGGTTGCCTGTGGAGGTCGGGATTCGTACACAGGTGGAAAGCTTTAAGTCTTTGGTGAAAGTGTGAGCAATATGGCAAAAGGAATGATCCGGCCAGGGTCATTCCTTTGTTGTTTATGTGGTTGAAGGAGATAATTTTCACATAGTTGACAAATAGAAGTTGGTTATGTGAGAATAATATAACGTAATAAAATTATCTGAAACCAATAAAGCGAGTGGTTGCGATGAAGGTTAGCAAAACGCCAACAATACAATCGCATATACCCCTCTTGAAAAAGGGACTGTGTGGAAGTGAGTAACTTCTGCGCAGTCCCTTTTAGTTTGGTAAAGCGAAGAAAGAGGAAAGGGTGGGGCAGCGATGTATGCTGAGCAAACAAAACCTGTTGGGCAATTGATGGGAATAGAGCTGGATGGGAACCAGATTACAGCGGAGGATGTGGCCGCGGTAGCAATCAACCGGGTTCCTGTCGTTTTGGGTGATGAGGCAATCAAGCGGGTAGTCGCTTGCCGGCGGATGGTAGAAGAATGGGTCAGTGCCGGCAAGGTGGTATACGGGGTGACCACTGGTTTTGGCAAGTTTAGCGATGTGCGCATTTCTGCGGATGATGCGGTGGCATTGCAAGTCAATTTGATTCGTAGCCATGCCTGCGCGGTGGGAAAGCCTCTGCCAGAACCAACGGTCAGGGCGCTGATGATGTTGCGGGCAAACGCGTTGGCCAAAGGGCACTCTGGCATTTGTTTAGAAACGTTGCAATTGTTGGTCGATTGCCTTAATCGGGGAGTCCATCCGGTGATTCCTGAGCAAGGGTCGCTGGGGGCGAGTGGTGACTTGGCGCCTTTGTCGCACTTAGCTTTGGTATTGATGGGAGAAGGGGAGGCGTTTTATGAGGGCGAACGCTTGCCAGGCGCCGAAGCGCTGGCCAAGGCGGGCTTGAAACCGATCACCCTGAAGGCCAAGGAAGGATTGGCCTTGATCAACGGCACCCAGGCGATGACCTCGATCGGTGCGCTAGCTTTGGCCAAAGCGGAAAGGTTGGCCAAAGTGGCTGATGCCATTGCCGCGCTGACGGTGGAATGCCTGAGGGGAATCCCCGATGCGTTTGCGGATGAAGTGCATCGGGTGCGCCCTTATCCGGAGCAGAGCGGTGTGGCGAGAAATTTGCGGACTCTGCTGCGGGGGAGCAAGCTAGTCACCCGGCAAGGGGAATTGCGGGTACAAGATGCGTATTCGCTACGCTGTTTGCCGCAGGTGCACGGGGCGACACGGCAAGCGTTGGCTTATGTGAAGGAGAAAATCGCGATTGAAATCAACGCTGCAACCGACAACCCCCTGTTGTTTGTGGAAGAAGGCAAAGTGATATCAGGCGGCAATTTTCATGGCCAGCCAATTGCTTTGGCAATGGACTTCTTGAAAATCGGGTTAAGCGAATTGGCCAATATTTCCGAGCGCCGCACGGAGCGGTTGGTCAACCCTTCCTTGTCCGGCGGGCTACCCGCATTTTTGAGCCATCAGCCGGGAACCCAGTCTGGACTGATGATTTTGCAATATGTAAGCGCTTCGCTTGTGTCGGAAAACAAAGTTCTTGCCCATCCGGCTAGTGTGGACTCCATTCCTTCATCGGCCAACCAAGAAGATCATGTGTCGATGGGAACCACTGCCGCCCGGCATGCGGCTCAGGTGGTAGATAATGTGGCCAAAGTGTTGGCCATTGAGCTGATCTGCGCCGCGGAAGCCGCCGACTTTGTGGGTATCGAAGGATTGGCCCCGGCCACTCGGGCTTTGTATGACCGGTTGCGCGCCATCGTTCCACCGGTTGCGGCAGACCGTTCCACCAGCCAAGAGATTGAAAGCGTGACGGCAGCTCTCTTAGAAGGCGAATGGTTGCAAGCCGTGGAAGCGGTGTCCGGCCCGCTGTTTTAAAAAGGGTTTGGGTTCAATCAATGAAAGAGGTGATGCTGATGAAACGATTCGCGTTGTTGAGTCCGCCAGAGCTTGTCCGACGCACCAACTGGCGTGACCGGCACGAAACCAAAGTGGCCCACTGGTTAACGCCGTGGGACGGGCAAGCGGATGTAGAAGTGGGATTTATCGGGGTGCCCCTGTCCAAAACGTCGATCAGTGTGTCGGGAGCTTCCATGACACCCAATGTGCTCCGGGAATTATTCCCCGCCATGACAACCTATGACATCGACCATGATGTGGATTTGCAGGTGCTACGGGCACATGATCTGGGAGACATCCAGATGCATGTGACTGATCTTCTGCGGTGCCACAACAACATTGAGCAAGGTTTGGCCGAGATTTATCAGGCGATGCCGCGGATGTTTCCCATTATCGCGGGCGGAGACCATTCTATCACCTGCCCGTCGGTCAAAGCCTTTAGGACCCGATATTCGGGCAAAGTGGGCATCGTGCAACTGGATTCCCATATGGATGTAAGGAATCTGGAAGACGGAGGCCCGTCCAACGGAACCCCGATCCGCGGGCTGATTGAGTCGGGAACAGTCGAAGGAACCCACATCGCCCAAATCGGGCTACACAGCTTCGCCAACTCTAAGCCTTACCGGGAGTATGCCTTGTCCAAAGGAATTACCCAATTCACGGCCTCCCAAGTGGCCAAAGAAGGCATCGCCCCGCTGGTGGAGCAGGCATTAGCGGTGGCTGGCAATGGCACCGAGGCTATTTATGTCACGGTGGACATGGATGTGTTGGATCAGGCGTATGCACCAGGAGTGCCCGCAATGGTGGCGGCGGGCATGACTTCGTGGCAGTTATTAGAGGCTGTGTACCTGTTGGGTGTACATCCAAAAGTGCAAGGGTTTGACATCGTCTGCGTCGATCCGGTACATGATGCGCGTCGGGCCACTGTGCGCATGACATTGCACACGATATTGACCTTCCTCTCAGGATATGCGAAACGGCTAGGCAGGTAAATGGATGGCAAAAGGGAATGACGCGCCTGTCTCCGAGCAACCGGGTATGTGTTCAATCCAACTCAAAACCAACGATGGGAGAGATGATAAATGAGTAAAAAAACAAAAAGAATCGTCCGCGCTCCCCGCGGCACGCAGCTGAATACCAAAGGATGGCAACAAGAAGCGGTGTTGCGAATGTTGATGAACAACTTAGACCCCGAAGTAGCGGAACGCCCCGAAGACCTCGTTGTTTATGGCGGAATCGGCAAGGCGGCCCGGAACTGGGAGTGCTTTGATAAAATCGTGGAATGCTTGACCGACTTGGAGGCAGATGAAACGTTGCTGATCCAATCGGGGAAACCAGTAGGCATTTTCAAAACGCATCCTTTGGCGCCGCGCGTTCTTCTTTCCAACTCTGTGCTCGTCCCCGCTTACGCCAATTGGGAGACGTTTCATGAGCTAGATAAAAAAGGGCTGATGATGTACGGCCAAATGACAGCTGGAAGCTGGATTTACATCGGAACGCAAGGCATTTTGCAAGGCACCTATGAGACATTTGCCGAAGCTGCGCGCCAGCATGCCGGCGGGACGCTGAAGGGCACCTTGACTCTGACCGCTGGGCTCGGTGGTATGGGCGGTGCACAACCATTGGCTGTCACCATGAATGGTGGGGTGGTGATCGGGGTGGAGGTGGACCCGGCCCGCATTCAACGCCGTATTGACACTCGCTATTGCGATGTGATGGTTCACGATCTGGATGAAGCGTTGACGCTGGCGCAAGCGGCCAAGGAGGAAGGCAAGCCGTTGTCCATCGGCTTGGTCGGGAATGCGGCGGAGGTGTTCCCTGCATTTGTCCAACGGGGAGTGGTGCCTGACTTTGTGACCGATCAAACCTCGGCTCATGATCCGCTAAATGGCTATGTGCCGGCTGGTTACTCACTTGACGCCGCGGCGGAATTGCGTCGTGACGACCCGGCTACCTATGTGAAGTTGTCTAAACAATCGATGGCCGTTCATGTCCAGGCCATGCTCGACTTGCAAAAAATGGGGGCAGTCGTCTTCGATTACGGCAATAACATCCGCCAAGTGGCCTTTGATGAAGGGGTGAAAGACGCTTTCAATTTCCCCGGCTTCGTGCCCGCCTACATCCGTCCTCTCTTCTGTGAAGGGAAAGGACCATTCCGCTGGGCGGCGCTCTCCGGTGACCCGAAAGACATTCATAAAACAGATGAGTTGGTATTGAAGCTGTTCCCGGAAAATGAACACCTGTGTCGCTGGATTAAGTTGGCCAGAGAAAAAGTGGCATTCCAGGGATTGCCGGCGCGAATCTGCTGGCTGGGCTACGGTGAACGCGTCAAGATGGGTTTGGCTATCAACGAAATGGTGCGCACAGGGGAGATTTCCGCACCGATTGTAATTGGCCGCGACCATCTGGATTGCGGTTCCGTCGCCTCGCCCAACCGTGAGACGGAAGGAATGAAAGACGGTAGCGATGTCGTGGCTGACTGGGCGATCCTAAATGCGCTTGTCAACACTGCTTCCGGCGCTAGCTGGGTATCGGTGCATCATGGTGGTGGTGTGGGCATGGGTTACTCTTTGCATGCGGGCATGGTTGTTGTGGCTGATGGTTGCAAAGAAGCGGAAGAACGTCTGTCACGCGTGCTGAATACCGATCCGGGCATGGGTGTGATCCGCCATGCGGATGCCGGATATGAATTGGCGGTGAAAACGGCCAAAGAGCGGGGAATCCGCGTACCCATGCTGGGGATTTAACCGAACACAGCGGGCCTGGATTCGGGTCCGCGGCCATTTGGAAAAGGAGTGGTCCGATGGAAAACAAAGCAATCGATTTGCTGGTGCATCACATTGGCGTTTTGGTGACCATGCGGGGGAAGGATGAGCCGCGCACCGGACGTGATATGGCTGAAGTGGGCGTTGTTGAACACGGGGCGGTTGCCATTCGGGACGGGAAAATTTTTGCCGTGGGCCAAGAAGAAGAGGTTCGTGCGCAAATTGCGGGCATAGCGGTGAAACAAGAGCTGGATGCTCAAGGCCGGTTGGTCACACCAGGACTAATCGACCCCCACACTCACTTGGTACATGGTGGGTCACGGGAACATGAATTGTCACTCAAGTTAAAAGGGGTACCTTATCTCGAGATTTTAGCTCAGGGCGGCGGGATTTTGAGCACGGTTCGGGCCACCCGCACTGCTTCAGAAGAAGCGTTGTATGAAAAAGCTAAAAAAAGTTTAGACCAGATGCTTCTTTATGGAGCGACGACGGTTGAAGCCAAAAGCGGCTATGGATTGCGGTTGGTGGATGAACTCAAGCAATTGCGGGTAGCCAAACGGCTGGATGAGAACCACCCGGTGGATGTGGTGTCTACGTTTATGGGAGCGCACGCTGTGCCAGAGGAATATAAGGGACGCTCGACGGAGTATGTGGATCTCGTCATTCACGAAATGTTACCCGAAGTGAAGCGGCAAGGCTTGGCAGAATTCTGCGATGTGTTTTGCGAGCATGGCGTTTTTTCGGTGGAGGAGTCCCGCCGTATTTTGTCGGCTGCCAAAGCGAACGGGTTTGGCCTCAAGATCCACGCAGATGAAATCGAGCCGATGGGCGGGGCACAATTGGCTGGCGAGTTGGGTTGCATCTCGGCGGAACATCTGTTGGCGGCCACGGACGAAGGCTTGGAAGCGATGCGCGAGGCGGGAGTGATCGCCGTCTGTCTACCCGCCACCTCGTTTAATCTGCGCTTGACTTCCCATGCCCGGGCGCGGGCGATGATCGACATGGGTGTGCCAGTAGCCTTGTCCACCGACTATAATCCGGGAAGTTCCCCCACCGAATCTTTGCAGTTGGTGATGACGCTTGGTTGCCTCAACTTGGGAATGACTCCACAAGAAGTGTTGACGGCGATGACCATCAACGCGGCCCATGCTATTGGCCGGGCGGATACGATTGGTAGCTTGGAAGTGGGCAAGCAAGCCGACTTGGTGATTTATGACGCCCACAATTTGGCTTATCTGCCTTATCATTTTGGGGTAAACCATGTAGACACGGTAGTCAAAAACGGAAAGGTGGTTGTCACTGGTGGCCAGTTGACGGGCGACTGATGGTGGTGGGAGCCATTTAATTTGCCAATAAGTCTTACGGGAAGGACGCGTTTACCGGTCCTTCCCGTTTTTTGATCACTCCCGCAGAGGCGGGAAGCATCAGCATTCTTCCGCGAATGGCTAATGGGAGGGATGACCGTCAATCGGCTGAGGCGGTGACGGTGGATCGGGGATGAAGCGGTTTCAGATGAGGATTGGTGATATGCTTCACATATTCTTGCGCACTGAGAAAGATTTCTGTATCGGTTGCTTGGAGTGCATGATAGAAACTGAACATCGGCAGGAAATTCAGCCCATTCATGTTAGCCATCGCTTGATATGGACGCATCAATTCTTCCAATGTGAAATGATTGAAACCATCCGGCCCATAAGATGATTGGGGTGCGCCAGTGGAGATGGCCAAAATGAGGTCTTTGCCGGACAATTGTTTGCCTTCTGTTTCCGACCATAGTGAGGCCAACACTTCATCTTGCCATTTTTTCATCAAGGCGGGTGCACTAAACCAATACAAAGGGAATTGGAATACGATTCGATCATGATTAAACAGCATTTCTCTTTCCCGGGCATGGTCGATGATACCGTCAGGATAAGCGGCGTATAAGTTGTGCACAGTGATATCCGGGTGCTGCCGCAAGTACTGTTCCCAATAGCGATTCACTCTTGAGTGACGAAGGTCGGGATGGGCGATTAACACTAAAATCTTCATGGTTTCCCCCTGTGTATCTCTTTGGAGTTGGAATATACTTTCTATACTTATATAATCACAAAACGCAATGGTTTTTTGATATAAAATGTTAATATTAATCATATTTTTAGGGGAATCATCCGCCTAGGCAATCCTTCCTCGCGACTCGCGAAAAAGGTGGAGAAAAGAGTCCACTTTCCGGGTGCTGGCGCTGGTGGAAATTGAATCGGAAGCGCTATGGCTGTATAATTGTGCCAACTGGCTCGAAGCCGTGTCATACTGCCGCGCAGGCGTATGCGTTCAAGGAGAAAGGGACGTTAGCTCATGTTAAGATCGTTATGGCAACAGCACGGTTTGTTTACAAAGCATGGTGACAAAGGCCTCCTCTTGGTTCCACCGCCGACACTTGTCCCCGCTTTCATCGCCGAACAGGAGCGATATAAAGTGGAATTGGCGGCGATCTGTGCCGACGGAGAACAGCTGAGCCGGCAGGCCGCCGACTTCGCCCGCTTCACGATGGCGTCCTTGCTCGCCACCAATCAATATCTCAACTTCCGCCAACGCGATATCCGCCGGCTGGAACGGATGATGCGTTCATTTCTGCTGGAATTGGCCGATCTTTGCCAGCAGGGAAAGGTCAGCTCTGCCCGGTTGACGCAAGTGTTCAACCAGCAAGCGCTCAAGGTGAGCCAATGGTTGTTGGAGTCCAACGGCCTTCACGCCTTTCAGCTGGAGGGGGACCAGGTGCTGGTGCGGCGGGTTCCCTGTGCTGAATACGATGCTTCATTCCAATTAGAATTATTGCAGATTGAGCCAGCTAACCTCCGGGAACCGGTGCTTGACATCGGTTGTGGAGCCCAGGCGCTGCTGGTTAGCGCCCTCAGGGAGCGAGGCATTGACGCCTATGGATTGGAGCGCTTAGATCAGGAGGAGAACCCGTTTATTTACGCCGCCAACTGGCTTGATTTTCACTTTGTGCCAGACAAATGGGGTACGATTATCTCTAACATGGCCTTCTCCAACCACTTTTGGCATCATCACATCAGGAAAGACGGGGATTATGCCAGCTATGCGCAGAAATACATGGAAATCCTGCGTTCTCTCCAAGTGGGAGGCAGCTTCATCTACGCCCCGGGTCTGCCCTTCGTCGAAGATATCCTGACCGACAGCGGTGATGACTACACGGTTATCCGCCGTCCGCTGGACCCTTTCCCCTTCGCACAGGAGGAGACAGAAGAGTTGCATGGTTCACGCTGGTATGCGGTGTCCGTGCGGCGCAATCGGTAGGAACGGTCATGCTCTTACTAGCCCCTAACCGGTAAATGAAGGTTGGGTTAAATTTGCCATAAGAACGGAAAAAGTCGGTTCTCACATACCATTGAGGACAGGCTTTTTTATATTTTGACCGAACCATGTTTGCAAGATCGGGTGGTTTGGGTATGAATGGATTGGAACTAAAGAAAGATTTCATGTGACATCACGGAAGGAGACGAAGGAGATGAGTGCGGAAGATACCGCCAAAAAGAAAAACGAAAAGCCGATTAGCATACAGCGGGCTTGGTTGTATGTCCTTTTAGGAGGATTGTTGGAAATCGCGTGGGCCACAGGGCTTAAAACAGGAGGCATCAGCGGGATATTGATCGTCTTGATGATCATCAGTTTCGAGCTACTGGTCCGCGCCCTCAAAGCGCTTCCCATCGGAACCACTTACGCCGCCTTTACGGGGATTGGTACGGTCGGACTTATTATCGTTGATGCCCTGTACTTGCGCCAGCCCATGAGCGGGTTGCAAATCGTGCTGACCATGGTGCTGATCGCTAGCATCATCGGTCTCAAACTAACCAGCGATACCAAAGGAAAGGAGTGAGGGACATGGCTTGGGTTTACCTCATTATTGCCGGACTGTTCGAAGTCGTCGGTGTCATCGGTCTCAAACGCGTGTCTGAAAAAGATAATTTCCTCAACAACGTCATCCTCATCGGTGGGTTCATCGCCAGCTTCAGCCTCTTATCTACGGCGATGAAAGAAATCCCTCTCTCCGTCGCCTACGCCGTCTGGACCGGCATCGGCACACTGGGCTCCACCGTGGTGGGGATGTTGTTTTTCAAAGAGTCAAAGAGCTGGGTTCGGCTGGCCTGCATCCTGGGAATTGTGTTTTCGGTGATGGGGTTGAAGTTGGTGCATTAGGGTAGGGGTAGAAACACTTGAGTAGGTCAATGGCTTTAAATTAGGTGTTTGTTTCGAATATAGAGTTATAAAAAGATGAGCAGAAAGTAAATGAATTCACCGTTGGAGTTGACACCTATGTTAACCATTCATATGCTAGCTGAACTTAAACCGGGCTTTAAAGTGAAAGCAAGTGATGTTTCTCATCTCTCGGGACAAAACCGGATCAAAGGTATTCACCCGATCGGTTCAAATGATGTTACAGGTGTAATCATTCTTTGTACTATAGGTAGCGGTGGGGAATATCCTAATAAATGGTTGGATTCCTCACATACTAGATTGAAGTATTATATGGAGGGAAGGGAAGATAAGCAGCTCGGGCGCAAAAAATATTTCCCGCATTGGAAATCGAACCAGGCAGTGATGAATGCGAAGCGAGAAAGCTACCCGGTTTATGTCTTTGTGAGGGAAAGACAGGGAGATGCTTATCAATATCAAGGCCAGTTTTTTTGCGAACAAGTTGTAGATAAAGAGTGGGATAGTTATTTTATTCTAGCGAACAAGGATGCATATGAAGAACAGAGTAAGAAGCAACATATTGAACAAATCTGGGAGGAAACACCCTACTATGACATTGATGAGGCAGACATTCGCGTGAATGAAGGGAAAAAAGTGCTGCGAATCCATATGCAGAGGGAACGGGCGTCTAGCAAACTAAAAAAAGAAGCAATCAGGCGCGTCAAGATGAAGGGACAACCGGTCTCCTGTGAAGTGTGCGGTTTTGTTTTTGAAGAGGTGTATGGCAAGCATGGTGCCGACTATATTGAGGCGCACCACAAAGTGCCTTTGTCAGAGTTGGAGGCAGAGGGGGCCGAAGTGCGTGTAGAAGATATTGCATTGTTGTGCTCAAACTGCCATAGTATGATTCATCGCAAGCGTGAGTGGTTAACTGTTGAAGAGCTGAAAAAAATAGTGCAATCCCAACGCGCGACAAAATAGGGATGTCGTTAAACTTTATTTGCAGAATGTTTAATAAGTAAGGATGGAACAAAAAGGAGCCACCCGCCTTGGAAATACGCACATATGAACATTTCACCTTAAACGAACTGACGGTTTTATGGAACCGGGCGTTTTCCGGTTATTCCGTTAACTATGAAGTGGATGTCGATGCATTTGCCCGGCAATTGGCGAATTGGGGACTGGACCCAAGCCGGTCGTTGGTGGCGCTGGTGGACGGCAAGCCGGTGGGGTTCATTCAGTCGGGAGTGAAAGATATTTCCGGACGGCGCTTGTCCTGGAACGGGGGAACGGCGATCGTGCCAGAGTACCGGGGGCAAGGGGTCGGGAAGCGGTTGATGGCGGCGGCGATGGAAGTGTATCAGGAAGCGAGGGTGGATGTGGCCACGCTGGAGGTGTTGGTGGAGAACACCCCGGCCCTTCGGCTGTACGAATCCTTTGGCTTTCGACCAGTGAAGCGGCTGGTGACGTTGGAATGTGAGGCCGTGCGTCCGCTCTCGAGAAGGACACCGCTTGTTTACCAGTTGGCTTTGCCGCAAGCGGTGTCTGGAAAGTCATATTATGATCCTGATGCCCCTTGGTTGGCGCACTGGTGCAATCTCAATCAGGCGCAAGCGTTTCTTATTGCCGACGGACAAGGAGTGGATCGGGGGTATGCGTTGTTCAGTATCAAGGAGGATGGCATAGTGACCTTGCACCAGTTTGTATCCAATCCGAGGTGCGCGATGACGGAAGCGGAACTTTGCGATGCATTGCAAACGATCTGGGACATGGGATCAGGCCGCGCGGTGTTGGACGATTTTCCGGTGCATGATGAGCGGATGTTGCCGTTGTTACAAGAGATGGGGTTTGTGTGGAAAAGAGAGCGGCATCTGATGCATTGTAGATTATAACTAATTGTTTCTTCAGCGTTACGAGATTGGAAGGCCGGCTTTTTAGAGTTGGCATTTCTTTTTTATTAAGGGTGGATTTGTGTTCATTGTTAATAGAAATATTCGTCTTTTTCGGGCAAAGAACAGGGTTTACTACTGTTCACCTTGCACTCATTATCTGGATCAAGGATATACGGAAGACTTATCAGGAATTGAGCCTAAGGTATTTTAAATGTAGACGAGGATTTAGTTACCTTCTCTTTTAATTGTTCATGAAATCTTGTATGGTTTCATTCTTTTCTGACACAAATTAGCCAAAGTTTTCTTTTAGAAAATGAACCATAAATGCGCGATTAAGTAACGAATTAATTTATACAACAACATAAACATATTGTATTTTTTAATAGTTAAAGGAGAGTAATGGATATGAAAAAGATTTCTATTGCATCAGCAGCTATTGCGTTGGCACTGGCCAGCATGCCACTGGCCGCATTTGCAGAAGAGAATGCAGAAACCAAACCGGCTACGGACGTGACCACTTCCGCTCCAGAAACGGAACAAAAACCGGCCACGGCTGATGATAAACAAACCGGTGAAAAACCAGCGGGTGAAGAAACCAAGCCAGCTACAGGTAACGAAGGCAAAGACAACAACAATGACACTACCTCACCGCCAGCAACGAATCCGGAGCAACCACAAAAGCCGGAAGAGCCAAAGCAACCGGCTGATGAGTGCAAAGCTGAGCCAGATGAGGATGACTTCCATGACATTACGATTGTTGATATCAAAGACTTGGGCAACAACAAAGTGAAGATTATTGCAAAGCTGAATGGCAAAACTGCTAAAGGCACCTGGTACATTGCAGCTGGTTCGGAAGACGCCGAAGCTCCACAGATTGAAGCTGAAGTGAAAGGCAACAGTGTAAACTTTGAATATGTTTTGGACATCACAAAGCTGAATGCTGGCGAAAATGCGATCTTTGTTGCTTTTGAAGGAACCATCGACGGGAAAGCTTGCCAATTCGGCTTGGGTTACGAGTCCTTGCTTGTTGAAGAAGATGGAGGCAAAGGTGACAGCACGGTTAAACCAAATCCTGACAAACCAAACACCAAGCCAAACCCGAAACAAGGTAAAGAGGGCGTGAAGCAAATCAAAGGCGGAAAATTGCCGAAAACCGCTACTTCTTACCCAGTGGGTGCAGTAGCTGGTCTCGCTCTGTTGGCGGGTGGCGCAGCGCTGATGATTCGCAACCGTCGCGCGGCTGAATAATAAATGACAAAAGGATGGGAGAGATTTCCCATCCTGAGAATGTTGACAAACCCTGCGAATCAACTTTGTTGATCGCAGGGTTTTTGTATATAAAAGGGATATAAACAATTAATGGATGAATATCAACCCATATAAACTTAAAACCACCTCCCTTACCTGCTCTCGAAAGCAGCATAGCCAACTTTTTTATGTTTTGAGCCACAGCAGTTAGGAGGCATTGCTCTTGAATTTTTGCAAGCCCCCTGTAGCGTGCGTATCGA
>NZ_FXTU01000009.1:0-86177 GCF_900182735.1 Laceyella tengchongensis
GAGATTATCTGGTATTAGCACCGGTTTCCCGGAGTTATCCCAGTCTTACAGGCAGGTTGCCCACGTGTTACTCACCCGTTCGCCGCTAGGGTCCGAAGACCCCCGCACGACTTGCATGTATTAGGCATGCCGCCAGCGTTCATCCTGAGCCAGGATCAAACTCTCCGTTAAAGGTTTCACACCGAAGTGCGAAACTGAGGTTTGAGTCTATGCTCAATGAATTGACAGGTCACGTTGTCACTCTTTAGTTTTCAAGGAACGCTACTTTCATTGTTGTGCCGCCGTTCGTGGCGACAAATACGATACTAACATCATTTCAAATATGAGTCAACACTTTTTTTCATTTTTATTTAAGCTACAAAAATCAATTTAACCGCCACCAAATACAAAACCCCTGGCGCTCCTAACATTCCCGCCACAATGGCCGTCACCGGATTAATAGGAATGTGGAAATGAACGTACTGCCCAGCCAAATTGATTAAAAACAACACCAATCCCCCAATGGCAGAATATAAAAAGCCCTGCCATATCCAATACAAAGGCTGAGTGACCGACCGGTTAATCACCATGAACACCACCACGGCCCCAACCAACGCAAATACCCACCACTTGATTTCCATCATTCTCTTCCCTCCTTTTAAATGGACAAGCTACAATTCCAATCTATGCCCCAATCTTCAAAAATATCCCCAGCTTATGCTACCTGATATATCAACCCAGGTTGCAACAGCATTGTTGAGGCAGTGAAACATGATCGGCGCCCACAAGGTTTTTGTCCACACTCTGAGCCAACCCATGACCACACCCAACAAAAACAACGCCGGAAATAGTGGTACATCAATGTGGAACAGTGCAAACAACATCGCCGACGCCCCCACTCCCGCAACTGCACCGACATGTTTGGTCAGCCATCCCTGCAAATACCCGCGAAACAGGATTTCCTCCGCGATCGGCCCGATAAACCCGATCGTTATCCACTGCAAAAGCAGTAAGACGGGATGAGATTGACCCGCCTGTTCTATGCCACGGCTGATGCTCTCTTCACGCCACGAGGACAGTTCCAATGAGCAGAGATCAGCAAACCATTCTGTCAAATGGCGGTCAACCACCAACACAAAAAACAGATACAATCCGACAATGACCAACGGAACCTTTACCCAAAAGGCGGCATCCACGGAGACACAATCGATCTGTCGCCATTTACCCTGTAATAAAAATATTGATACCAAACATATCCACATGAATGGAAAATATGGCGCCAACAATGACAAAGCTTCCGTCTCTCCCTGTTCGGGCAACAAAGTAAGCAACAGGGGCAAGGCGAGCTGAAAGGTTTGAACCCACGCCGTGAAATAAACAATATCCCTCACTTCAAGCTCCGATCCCAACAACATCCGCTCCTGGGAAAAACGGAGCAAACAGCCGCATAACACAAACACAATGCTCCCAGCCATCAAAATGATCCCCCACACCGCAAGCACTGCCATCTGCCCAGCGGAAAGCTTCTCCACCGGTGCGATCAGCCATGTACCGTGCGGAGTCTGCTGCCAATCCAGCAGTGAAAATTCAAGAGGAACCATGAGAAAAAACGCAGCGCATAACAGCCAGGCCGCTCCTTGACGAAGTAGGTTTAATCGCCTCCAACCCGGTCTTATCATCTCACTCAATCACTATTCACCCGCTTTTTAACAAAATAAGAGCGACCCCCTTTTTTTGAAAAAGAGTGTCGCTCTACTATATGCACCGGCTTGTCAGATTAAACCTCACGCCGTCCTTCCAAAGCTTTAGTCAGAGTCACTTCATCTGCATACTCCAAATCGCCGCCAACCGGCAACCCATGCGCGATTCGCGTCACTTTCAAACCAAACGGCTTAATCAGTCGCGATAAGTACATAGCCGTGGCTTCCCCCTCGATATTGGGGTTGGTCGCCAAGATCAATTCCTGCACGTTGTCATCTTCCAAGCGCTTCAACAACTCAGGAATTTTCAATTCTTCGGGCCCGATTCCCTCAATTGGGGAAATCGCTCCATGCAACACATGGTACATCCCGTTGAACTCACGCGTGCGTTCCATCGCCATCAAATCTTTGGTGTCCTGAACCACGCAAATGACCGACCGATCCCGCTGTTTATCCGAACATATATAGCATGGGTCATGATCAGTAATATTTCCGCATACCGAACAAGTATGCAGATCGCGTTTGGCCCGAACCAAGGCTTTGGCCAAATCCAGCACATCGTCCTCTTCCATCGTCAATACGTAAAACGCCAATCTTTGCGCCGTTTTGGGACCAATCCCCGGCAACCGCATGAATCCTTCGATCAGTTTTGATATCGGTTCAGGCACATACAACGTTCGCCACCCCTAGCTTTTACTAAAACAGTCCGGGAATGTTCATTCCACCAGTAAACTTACCCAGGTCTTTCGCCAACAACTCGTCGGCTTGCTTCATCGCATCATTAAAAGCGGCCGTAATGAGATCTTGCAACATTTCCACGTCATCGGGATCAACCACTTCCGGCGCGATTTCAATCCCCCGCAACTGTTTGTGCCCGTTCATGGTCACTTTGACCACACCGCCGCCTGCAGTGCCGGTAACTTCTTTATGCTCCAGTTCCTGTTGCGCTTTGGCCATTTCCTGTTGCATTTTTTTTACTTGTTTCATCATTTGATTCATGTTGTTTCGCATCATAAGGACTGTTCCTCCCACACTAGTTTTGGTCAATCACCTTTACCAATCGCTCACCAAACAAGTCGATGGCCTTCTTAATAATATCATCATCTCCGCCAGATTCCGCGGGTTCATTCGGTTGCGTTTCCCGTTGTTTGCCATGGCGCGCCACAAATTCCTGCCATTCCGGCATCATGATGGTTTTTAACCGCATCGGCGCTCCCAACACTTGCGCCATTACCTGCTGAATCAAATCTTTGTGCTTGTTTTCCACCGTCTCGCAATGGATCTTGCTACGGAAAGCCAACACAACCGTGTCTTTTGTCGCCCCCACTACTTCGCCGTCAACCAGCCAGGCGTGCACCATGATCTTCTCTTCTTTGACCCGGTACAAAACTTCCGGCCAAGCGCGCTTGATTTCTTTCAGTTTCTCAGCGGACAGCAAAGTGAGCCACTGTTCGGTCAGAGAGGTCAACCGCGGTTGGCTTTTGACCGCGGCAGCCGGTTTCGGATGTGCTGCCGGAGCTGGCGTTGCCCGTTCAACGGGTGCGGGGGGAGCCGTCTGCAACGTGCGCAAGGCTTGCTCCAACTCACGAATCCGCTCTTCCAATTGGGCTAGTGGAGCCGAAGCAGCCGGTTTCTGCTCCTGCCCGCCTGTATCGCTGAGGCGAAGCATCGCCATTTCCAGCACAACCCGGGGATGGGCGACCCATTTCATCTGCTGCTGGTAATGGAGCAACAAATCCAACATCTGCGTCAAACGGTCTATGGACAACTGTTGGCCCAAGCGAGGAAGCAAATCACTGTATCCCAGGCTTGATTTGACAACATCCAACTGTGGTGCCGTTTTAAACAGCATGACATCCCGAACGGCCTGAATGAAATCCTGAATCAGCTTCTCCGGCTCCATCCCGCCCGTGACGGCTTCATCCAACGCCTTCAGCGCTTCAGAAACGGAGCCGTCTACAACTGCTTGAAGCATGCGCAACATGATTTCTTTGGATACCGCTCCGGTCACAGCCAAGACAGCTTGTTCGTCCAGCCGGTCTTCGGCAAAAGCCAGGGCCTGATCCAATAAGCTCAAGGCATCGCGCATGCCGCCGTCCGCCGCACGCGCCACTGCGTACAGGGCTGTGTCGTCATAGGATACTCCCATCGACTCGCAGATTACTTTCATATGGGCGACAATCAGCTCAAAAGAAATGCGGCGGAAAGAGAAACGCTGGCAACGGGATATGATCGTCGGAGGGAGTTTGTGCGGTTCCGTCGTGGCTAAAATGAAAATGACGTGCGCTGGAGGTTCTTCCAATGTCTTCAACAGGGCGTTGAACGCCTCTGTCGTCAACATATGAACCTCGTCGATGATGTACACCTTGTAACGAACTTCCGTTGGGGCATATTTCACTTTATCCCGCAATTCGCGGATTTCTTCTACTCCACGGTTGGAAGCGGCGTCAATCTCCACCACGTCCATCATCGCGCCCTCGGTGATCCGCTTGCACGCCTCGCACTCATTGCACGGTTCAGGTGCCGGGCCGTGCACACAGTTAACCGCTTTAGCCAAGATCCTAGCGGCACTGGTCTTCCCCGTCCCCCGTGGGCCATTGAAGAGGTAAGCATGCGAAAGATGCTGCTCCTTCAAAGCGTTTTTCAGCGTTTTTGTCACATGTTCTTGCCCAACCAAGTCTTCAAAACGTTGCGATCTCCATACCCGATATAATGCCCGATAGGACACACCCAACACTCCAGCCTTCCCCATGTGGGGCAAAATCTGATGATCCTTTTTATCATACTACACCGATTCTCTTTTTTCCAAAAGACAACGGGTCTTCGGAAAAACAAAAACCCACCGTCAAGTGGGTTCAGTTGATCAACGAAGCAGTGGAAAAGGAAGGGGTCACCAGCTCACCAACATTAGTTGCGCTTCTGACAGAGCCATAGGTCAAGCCAGAGGCAAATAAACGCGCATCGTCGTGCCTGTCTCGCTTGAATCTGGCTCGATCGTCCCACCCAACTCCATCAGGATTTGCCTACAAATGGGTAGCCCCAATCCCGTGCCATTCTCTTTCGTGGTAAAAAAAGGCTCAAATATCTTCTCTTGCACCTCTTCGGGAATCCCCGATCCCGAATCGATGATCTCCACCTGCAACTGCCGTTCCTCCGCCATCGTGGCCAAACGGATGCTTAGCTTTCCACCCCGTTTCATCGCTTCGATGGCGTTTTTGCTCAAATTAAGGAAAACCTGCTTTAGCATCTCTCCGTCAGCAATGACGACAGGAAGGGCGGAGACGCTTTTTTCAAAAGAAACATCTATATTATGCAATAAGGCCTCATTTTTAATGATGGGCAATATCTCCCTCAAAACTTTGATCACATTCACAGCCCGCAAATCAGTTTGGCGGGGTTTGCTCAAGAGCAGGATCTCACCGACGAGATTGCTGATCCGCCCGATCTCTTTCAACATTATATCAATATAGCCGCATTCTTTGCCTTGGCCGCTATCTTTTAACTTATGCCGGATCACTTGCAGGAATCCTTTAATGGCGGTCAAAGGATTGCGGATCTCGTGGGCCGTACCGGCCGCGATTTGGCCAATGGTGGCCAAACGGCTGTTGCGCCGAACTTGCAATTCCAACAAACGGAGTGCGGTAATATCTTCGATCACCAGCATATAGCCCGCCAACCGTTGCTCATAATTTTTGAGCGCTTGCATGCGCAACGTGAAGTACCGCTCCTCCCCTTCATCATGCCACACCCAGTCCATCTCCTGTCCGTCCCAGGCTGAGTACACGAATGAAGTCAATTGCTCCTTTTCTTGCGCCTGCAAGCCCAACTGGGCAACCAATTCCTCAAATGATCGATAAACCACCCGCGCCCGATCCAATCTCAACAGCTTGGCGGCCGCAGGATTGAGTTCCAACACTTGGCTGCATTCATCTAGCACAATCACCCCAAGATGAATGTTCGCCATCATCTGGGCGGCCATGCGCTCAACCGTTATCATCGGATAAAAAGTAAGGTACTGGCAAGATGGATCAGCATGGTCTGTTAAGGATTTCATGTTCATATTAATCATAATCGCACCGCCACATCGTCGCTTCCCTTCTTCTCTTGAACTTCTTCCTACGTGAACACGGTTCTCTCGAAAGATTTCGCCTCGGACCAACTACTCAGCATGGTCGCCGCCTATCCCAACGGATGCGCAACGTTCCGACAAGGGAAGGTTCCCCGCTCTCCATGAAAATCAGAAAAACAGGACGAGCCCCGATCGGCACGAGTCACCTCCATTTGGCTGACACTTTTTATGTTGGAACTTTTTTGTCTAAATTGTGATATTTTTTAATTCGCCATTTTCCACTTTCTTCCTTCAAAAAAATCAGTCTTTTTTGCTTTTTGCCGAGGAAAGGGTTGGAAAGCGCAAAAAAGCCCAAGCTCCAAAATGGAACTTGGACTTGTCGTCATCTTATGTAGCCGCGCACCTATCCTTGACGCACCTAGCCCGAGCGGGCACTGGATCATCAGCTCAAACCAGGCACCCCTACGGCACACGAGGATTCTCCCTTAGTGCTGCTTCCGTCAGGACCTGACACGGTTCGGAAGGCCTCGTTGCGTAGGACCCAATTATCAACACTGATCATCCAGACCAGACCTCGCACAAGATGCGCCTCAGATAGGAATTCAACCCCGTTAAGGCGGATTACGGGTTACAGGGCACCGCCAGCTCCCCATCTAGCGCGGTGTTTCTATCATAACACAAGGAGCCCTGCCATCGCAACGGGTGGATATATTTTACTGAAATACGATGAATATATAATCTAAGTATATAGAATCAAGCTGATTTGTCCTGTTTTTCTTTGCAATTAATATTAGAACGTTCTGATGTATCAAGTTGGTGGGTAGAAGCGGCGAAAAAACCTTTTTTAACCCCGGATGCTAATCCACTTGGTGGCCAACCGGATCGCCTCAAACTGGATCGCTTGATCGCTGTTGGAAAGGGTGAGACCCTCTCGGTCGACGCACGGCTGGCATGCCCAACGTTCTTTTTCTGACGCGGCCACAATCCGGATCTCCCACGGCTTTACATTTTTATCGCAAAACTCGCAGCGAGCTTGCGTATTTCCCGCATACTCTTCCATATCGAGTCGCCCTTTAAATTGAGCATGGTACTGCTTGGCCTGTTCCCGAACGCGCGCTTTGCGCTCTTCCATTGTTCATATCCTCCCTTGGGCCACCGGAGGACTGTGCCGGCGCCGAATTTTCCTGTATTCGTGCATTTTACCACAACTTGCCCAAGTACGGGATATTCTGCTTGCGCACGAATTGGAACCGGTTTTTGCTTACTGGAAATGGATTAGGTAACGCAAATAGATATACAGATGCGAAATGGCCAAGGAAAGCAACATGATAGGCATACCCATTTTCAAAAACTGCCAGAAGCTGAAGCCCTGTTTTTCCCTAGCGGCAAGACCAGCCACCACCACGTTGGCGGAAGCGCCGATAATCGTTCCGTTCCCACCAAGGCAGGCACCTAGGGACAAGGACCACCACAAGGCGTCAGCTTGCGGCCCGTCGATAGCAAATCCAAGACCAGCAATCATATCTTGAATGAGCGGAATCATCGTCGCCACAAAAGGAATGTTGTCGATAAAGGCAGAAGCGATTCCCGACACCCATAAGATTAACACCGAGGCTACCGACACATCTCCGCCAGTCACTCGCAAGAGTTCGGAAGCCAATAACTTGATCACGCCCACTTCTTGCAAGCTTCCCACCAGCACAAATAATCCAGCGAAGAAGAAGATAGTGGGCCATTCCACGTATTCAAACACCTTTTCCACATCTTCATCTTTCACACTGATCAGCAACAATAGCGTGGCGCCAGTCATGGCCACCACGGCCGCCTCGATGTGAATTACCGAGTGAAGCACAAACCCCAGAATGGTCAAGCCCAGCACGATTAGGGATTTGGTCAACAACTTCTGATCCGTAATGTAGGCCTTCTCATCCAATTTCATCAGCTCATTCACCATCGCTTGATCCACCTTCATCCGGCGACGATAAATCAGGTACACCAGAAACAGCACGACTGCCATGATCACAATCACGACCGGCGCCAAATTCAACAGAAAGTCATTGAAGGTCAGATGCTTGTTGGCAGAGCCGATAATGATGTTGGGCGGGTCGCCGATCAACGTGGCGGTGCCCCCGATATTGGACGCAACCGCTTCCATGATCAAAAAGGGAATCGCATCCACTTTCAGCATGCGGGTGATGGAGAACGTCACCGGAACAATCAACAGCACGGTGGTTACATTATCCAAAAAGGCTGACAATAGCGCCGTAAGTGCCGACAACATGACCAGGATGCGAACCGGATTGCCTCCAGACAGCTTAGCGGTTTTCACGGCGAGATATTGGAATATCCCCGTTTTATTGATAATCCCCACTAGGATCATCATCCCGATCAAAAGAATAATCGTCTCCCAATCGATGTACTCGTGAAACGCTTTTTCCGTGTCCAAAATTCCCAACACAATGACGGCAGAAGCACCAAGCAAGGCCACAACAGCCCGATTCAATTTTTCAGTGATAATGAAGGCATAAACAATTAAAAAGACCGTAACCGCTATCACCGTTGGGCTCATATCGTTTCTCTCCCCCTCTTGTTCATACTAATAGGGAGCCCAGGCCGAAGGGCTCCCTATTAGTATGGTTTCATTTCTTTTCCTATTATACTAAGATAGCCTAACGCCGTAAATTACAACCGTTCACTGGTAGCGTAATGCCAGTTAAAGATGAATTTATAGGCCGCCCGCTTCTTTTCGCTTATTTTTAAATATTCTCCTCTTCTCTCATCCTACTGATCGCCTATAATAGAAGTGTATCAAATTCCAAGGATGAAGGAGCCGACAAGATGAGCTTATTTGAACCGTTCGATGTTGATATTGAAGTGGATGAGAACGAGTTGGAAATTGAAATCGGCGGTATCGAAGTTGAGTTGGAACTGAATGAAGACGGCCTCGAACTCGAAGTAGAATTTGATGATTAAGGGCAAAAAGCGGCTTGGTTTTTATGAACCAGGCTGTTTTTTTGTCATCTGTTCAATCTCCTCGACCACTTCTGCAAAGGATCGGCCCGTTATCTCATCCTTGATCTGCACCTCTTCTTTTAACGTCACACGGGTGCCGTCTGAAAGCTCCACAGCGGACTGGTTGTTTTTGCCGATCATGAGCTTTGCCGCTCCCTGCCCATCCCGTGCAATCAAGAATGGTTGAAAAGCCGGTAGGTAAGTTCCGTCAGTATCGCGCTGGGACAAAAACAATACCATCGATTCGCCAGTCTTGGGTGCGATGTACTTCGGCCTTTTCAGCGCCACCTCCACTTTTTCCCCATCCACGCTCAATGTTTCGACATGGCGATAAGGCACGCGCACATGAATGTTATCCGGCGCATCTCCCTTCAATGTATCCCGTACCGCAAAAGAAAATACTTTGGTCTCCATAGAAGAACCAGTCGATGGCTGCTCCACCTCGCCTTGATGCACCGCCACCACGATCAGGGCAGCATCCTGAGTCATCTGTTTCAGAGTTTGCGCCACAATCGGTTCCGCCATGATGGTGATTCCTCTCTTCGAGGGGCGCGATGCTTCATTCCCCCACCACAGCAACAGCCCGACAGCGCAAATGCCTACACTCCAAAACAAAACCGCTTTTTTCACGGTGATCCCCTCCCGCTCGGCCGAACGTGCGGCCCGTTTCATCAAACCAAGCCCTATCCTTCGCTCTTCGGTTGAATAAAAGACACCCCGCATTCCCGTTGCAATTCTTCCAAAAACCGTTCCATAAACGCATGGCGCTCCTCAGCCAACTTCCTTCCCGCTTCTGTATTCATCCGGTCTTTCAACAGCAGGAGTTTCTCATAAAAATGATTGACCGACGTGCTTTGAGCCTGTTTGTATTCCGCAAACGAGGCATGGAGTGTCGGCTGGATCACCGGATCATATAGGGGTTGTCCCTTGTACCCCCCATAAGCGAAGGCGCGGGCGATCCCAATAGCCCCGATCGCATCTAGCCGATCCGCGTCTTGGACAACCATGCCCTCTTTCGTTTTCATCGCCGTTTGAACATGAGCACCTTTAAACGAGAGATCGGCAATGATCTGCGAAACGTGCCTTACCACTTCCTCATTCACACCCAATCCAGCCAGCCATTCTTCAGCCATACGGGGCCCCACTGTTTCATCTCCGCCGTGAAACTTATGGTCAGCAATATCATGCAACAGTGCCGCCAACTGAACCACCAACATGTCCGCCTGTTCCGCCCTTCCCAACTGGATAGCGTTTTTCCACACCCGTTCAATGTGAAACCAATCATGGCTTCCCTCTTGTTGCAGCAGTGTTTCCTTCACATAGTCAACCGTTTTTTCAATGATTGCTTCCGACTCCATGTCCCCTGCCTCCCAGCCGAAGGTTTTGATCCTGAAAGAATTAATTCATACACAAACAACATAACTTTATCCCCAGCTCAATCAACATATCCACATACTTATCCACATTATCCACAATATATTGTGCCCAGTTTACACCCTAATGTGGAATCACTCACTAAACCATCCCTATTTTCCCAGTAAAAAGCCTAATTCTGCCTTTTCGTTCACTACGTCTTATTCCATTTCTATTTCGCATACTTCCAATCACCAACAGATGTTTATCCCTTTCCTCATATGACTCCTTTTAACTGACCTAGGTTGCACCTCTTCCTCGCTTATTTGCGTCATGTCCCCAAACGCAACAACAACACAACAAATCTTTATCAAAAAACATCTTGAAGAAGTATTCCAGCAAAGGTAAAATGTTCGCAATGAATGAACATATGTATTTTTGAGGAGAACATTGTCACATCGCCCATGTCAACCAGACCACAATCTAAAAAGGGGATCGATGCAATGAGACAAGGAATCTTGGAAAAATACCGTCCGTTTTTGCCAATCACAGAGCAGACGCCCGCTTTGACTTTATATGAAGGGGAAACCCCGCTTTATCACGCGGCCCGACTCTCCCAGGAGCTCGGTGTTCAACTGTACCTCAAATTTGAAGGGGCCAACCCCACCGGTTCGTTTAAAGACCGCGGCATGGTTCTAGCCATCGCCAAGGCCAAGGAAGCGGGGAGCCAGGCAGTCATGTGCGCCTCTACCGGCAACACATCCGCTTCGGCCGCCGCCTACGCCGCCAAATTGGGGCTTGACTGTTACGTTGTGGTTCCCCATCGACATATCGCCCTGGGAAAACTCTCCCAGGCAGTTATGTACGGAGCCAAAGTGTTGGCGATGGAGGGGAATTTTGATCAGGCGTTGGCGCTGGTACGCGAAATTACTGATGAATATCCCATCACCTTGGTGAATTCCATCAACCCTTATCGAATCGAAGGGCAAAAAACAGCCGCGTTTGAAGTGTGCGACCAACTGGGACAAGCCCCGGACATCTTGGCCATCCCGGTTGGCAACGCCGGCAACATTACCGCATACTGGAAAGGCTTTAGCGAATACGCCCAAGCGCATCGCATCCAACATCTGCCTTGTATGTGGGGCTTCGAAGCCGAAGGTTCAGCTGCGATCGTGCGCGGAGAGCCGATTGAAGAGCCAGAAACCATCGCTACCGCCATCCGCATCGGCAATCCCGCCAGCTGGCAAACAGCCGTGGCCGCCGCGACAGAGTCCAAAGGCTTGATCGACAGTGTGACAGATGAGGAGATCTTGTCCGCCTACCGCATGATCGCCCGCATGGAAGGAGTTTTTTGCGAACCGGCTTCCGCCGCCTCCGTTGCCGGGGTGATCAAACAGCACCGTCAAGGTCGCTTGCCCGCCGGTTCTACCGTTGTGTGCGTCTTGACCGGAAATGGCTTAAAAGATCCTACCACCGCCTTGGAATCACTCGATGTCAAACCGGAAGTCATCCCCTGTAGCAAAGAAGCGATTCTTCAGCATGTCGTCACGGAGAGGGGTCTTACGCGATGATGTCGTTTGCCCCTTTTGAAGTATCTGTTCCTTGTAGCACCGCTAATCTAGGCCCCGGGTTCGACTCAGTCGGGTTGGCGTTTAATCGTTATCTGCGTTTGCGTTTTTCGCCTGCCACCCACTTACACATTCGTGTCGTCTCCGGAGCAGGAAAGGATATTCCCCTGGATGAGAACAACCTGATCATCAACGTGATGAAACAGGCATTTGCGGAAGCCCAGGCAACACTTCCCCCCTTCACATTGGAGATCGAAAATGAAATCCCTTTGGCACGGGGGCTCGGCAGTAGCGCGGCAGCCATCGTCGGCGCATACCTGGCCGCCAACCGGATGTTAGGTGAAAAGTGGTCCAAACAGGAGTTGTTACAACGCGCCACCCGATGGGAAGGGCATCCCGACAATGTGGGAGCCTCCCTTTACGGTGGAATGGTGGTCGGCACCTGGGACGAAGAACAGGCTCACATCCTCCCTTGCCCTCCCCCTGAGTTGCCGTTTTTAGCCGTCATCCCGCAACAAATGCTCTTCACCGAACAGGCTCGCCGTGTGTTGCCTAAGTCCTATTCCAAAGAAGATGCCATCCTGTCAAGTAGCCGGGCCAATCTACTGGTGGCCGCCTTGTTGCAAAAACGGTGGGAATTCCTTTCCGTAGCCATGGATGATCTGTTTCATCAGCCTTATCGGCTTCCGCTCGTGCCTGGATTGCAAGAAGCGATTGCAGAAGCACGGCATCACGGGGCGTATGGCGTGGCCTTGAGCGGTGCCGGGCCAACACTCTTGGCCGCCTGCGAAAACGTCCAACAAGCAGCATCCTACTTCCGGCGCTTATATGAAAAACTGGGCATTGCAATCGACCTCGTCGAACTGTCCCCGTGCCTTGCCGGTGCCCAGGCTCGGCAACTTGATCAGGCACCTTTTTAACCACATAGCGGCGTTGCCGACCAAAAAGGCCTCACTACAACATATCTGCATCATGATGCCACGGATATTTAAAATCCGTGGCTTTTTCAGCATCTAGCTTTAATAAGGAAAAATACACCCTTTAAGAAATGAACTTCCATCACTTCAACAAAACACCTGGATAAAATATACTATTATATAATGAAATTTATTTTTAATCACACATCAATCTTCTGCTGAATACCCACCCCGTGATGAACTCACCACCTGAAAGCAACCCATCTGAACCCTTCCTCTAAAAACCATATAGATTAAGAATGATTCCCACTTTAGATCACTCACGATGGGTTCGTCTTCAACTTCATCTCCCCATTATGATAACAAAACTGCCTACTTAAAATATTAAGGTTATATTATTTGATAAAACAACAAAATAATATGTATATTTGTATGATTGTCATTTGATGTTGTATTGCACTTATTAACCCTGAAAAACGAGCAAATGAGGATGAAAGAGACCGAAAATAACACATTACTACCTTAATTAGGTAAATTAAATAGGGAATATCCATCCATATTTTGGTCGGTAGAAATTGAGACAACACCCGGTTTCATCCCCTAAGTGGCAAGGGATAGATAGGGCAACGCGCCATGCGTGAGGGACAAATGGACCTTTCAGATGTAGCAGAAACATGATCTCCACGACCGATTGCTCAACGGTAAGCCGATTGGGCCACTTACCCAGTTGAGCAAAAAACATTAAACGCGATTGATCGCTTGTTAGCCATAAAATAAAGCTCCCTGGGTCATCAGGGAGCTTATCTCAATCGCTCATTTATTTGATTGGCGTCAGATCAGACAAAACCGATTGTTGCGTGTAATCAGTAAGATAAAACCCGTAGGCGTATTTCCCTTTGGCCAACGGCTTGGTCTCCACCTGCAAACCTTGCGGTACAACAAATGTTTTGCCTGCCACCATTTTGGTTTGGGATGTCTGCTTATCATATTCTGGATACATGAGAGTCAACTTGTCTCCTGGTTGGATGGGGGTCAAATTGCGGTCGGCCACGCCTGTTTCCGCATCAATGCCGTGCCATCCGCCCAACACTTCATATGATTGGCCCGATTGGTTAAACAGAACGATCAGCTCCATATCCTTATCGTTCAATTTGGCGGGAATCGCATAAGTGACATAGTTTCCTTGTTTATTCAACTCTTTCATGGGCACATACTCCCCGCCCAGCGTGGGCCAAGCATTTGCCCAGCGGCCACGGATGGTTCCTGATTTCGCATCCAACCCAACATGGTCTCCCTGTATCCCCAAAAGGCGCACTTTGTCTTTTGCACCTGACACCGCTTGGCTCAGCACACCCCGCACATCAACAATTGAAGTGGCTTGCTCTTGGTTCACTTTTACTTCCACTGTGGACCCATACCCGGCCGGAGCAACCTCTTTCTTAGCCCGCGGGGTGGCGTTGTTGAATTTAATGCCACTTTTCTTTTTCAACAAGTGGTTGATGTAAGAGCCTAAGAACGTCTCATAAGTGGGATTGATATCGTATCTGTCATAAATATTCAGATTGCGTTTAAAATTTTTCTTGTCTTTGGCCGGAAAATAGATGGAAATGCCTTGGGCTTTGGCATTGCCTGGACTATTGAGGTTATGCTTCACCGCATTCTTGATGGCCTTGGCCACTGCAGCCGATTGTTTCGGATACCGTGCCGACAAATTGGCCGCCAGATCGGCTAGGTCGGCCATATCAGAACTGCCCTCTCCTCCCATATCCCCATAGTCCTCTGTAATGTAACGTTGCTTTGCGATCCATTTCACTTGCTCCACTTTCCCTACATCTGCGCTCATCGCTTTTACCAAGTCTCTGAACACAGTGACCACCGGGTTTAGCTTGGCCAAATCCACCACTGACAAAGTGATATCTTCCGCCGTCTCTTCTGCTTGCGACTGCTTTTTAAAGCCATCCAAGATCACTTTCCCCAATCGGTCCCCAGTGATGGCGCCATTTTTCGCAATGGCATTTACAATGGGAGTATAGTTCCAACCGTGGCCCGGTTCCAACTCTTCAGAAGCAACCAAATATTTTCCATACGGTTGCAGCAATTGGCCGATTTCCAAACTGGCCATCAGGCAGGCATCAAATCCGATCAGGTCGAATTGGACGTTTGTTTTTTTGCGGGCGGTCTCAAATGCCTGTCGCAATTCGTTCAGCCTCAGCGCGTTGTAATTGTGCAATTCATCCGCGCCATATCCCTGCACCGCTCCTGAACCGTGGTTCCAGAAAACGATGGCGTACTTTTTGGATGGATAATTATTTACGGTCCATGTGATAAAATCGCTCAATGTGCTCGATTTCCCCATGTCCCGATTCTCCAATTTCTTTAAAAGCTTAAGTTTCCCTTTATTGACTAGCCAGCGTTGATTGTATTTATTGCTGATCCCCTTTTCGCTCCATTGGTTGGAACCTCCGGTTTCTACGATCACGTTGGTTTTTTGCGTCGATCCAACTTTCATCATTTCCCGCAGATCTTTGCTCGCAAAACCGCTGCCACTTTCCAAGTCAGACCCCACCATGTACACCATCAGAGTGTAGTCATCCTTTCCCGCCGCATCCACTTGTTGCGGCACGGGCGATAACGCGGTTGAAATCAAGATCAAGCTCAACGCCCAGCCTATAAACCGCACTAGGCTTCCCTCCCATATCTATCTAAATGCGGGCTGTTTGCCCTCCTTGCGTTACCAACCCATTGTATTCATTACTTATTACAAAACTTTTTCTAATGATTATAGAAACTGTTTCATAAAAAGGGAAACATACCATTAATGATTGAATATCCGATTCTGCTCCGGTACCATGAGGAAAGAAACAACCTTCAATGACTCGGCAATCCCCTTTGTCCAATTTTCTGAAATTAATTGACCAATCACGGTTTACAGGAGGTGGAAACAAATGGCGACCATATTGATTGTGGAAGACGAAAGCGATTTGTCCCATCTGATCGCCCGGCATTTGCATCTGGATATGCATGACACCCTCATTGCCTCCGATGGTCAAGCGGGAATGGAATTGTGGCAGAAGAAACAACCTGATTTAGTGATTTTGGATTGGAACCTTCCTGATATGGAAGGAGTGGAGCTCTGCCGGAAAATGCGTGAGTCTTCGGTCGTTCCCGTGATCATGCTCACAGCGCGAGGGCATGAGATGGAGCGAATTTGGGGGCTTGATGTCGGAGCGGATGATTATATGACAAAACCATTTAGCATGGGGGAATTGCGGGCGAGGGTGCGGTCTTTGTTGCGGCGGATGGCCATGATGCACCAACCGGGAACCTCTCCCATCCACACACTACAGAAATTGGACTATGGGTTCATCCAACTTGATCCGGAAAAAAGAGAAGTGTCCATCGATCAACGTCTGCTTGACCTCACTCCTAAAGAATACGAGCTCCTCTACCTTTTCCTCAAGCATCCGGGACGTGTGTTCAGCCGCAAGTACTTGTTGGAGAAAGTGTGGGACATTACATATGAGGGATTTGACCGCACCGTCGACACGCACATTTCTCGTTTGCGGAGCAAATTGAAACCTCACTCCGCTTCATTACAGACTGTATGGGGAACCGGGTATAAATTCGTCGCCGAAAAAACCGATTCTTGATCTAAGTGATGACCAGAGACGCAAACAGCCCGAAGGGAGGGAACCCTTTGCAGCCGAGAGGATTTAAAACAGCCACGGTCAGGCGCGCGCTGTCCGAAGCTTTTTGTCCTTTTATTTTGCTATATCTCATTTTAATCATATGGAATATCGATACGCTAAACGAGTTGGCAATTGTCTATGTACTGACGTTCATACCTGAATTATGGATGAGCTTGTGGCCTGCTTACCGCCTGCAGAGCGGGGGCGGAGGGATGAACGGCGCGCGGAGATGGTTGAACTTCCTCTTGCCCTACTTGGGGATGGTCATCGTCACCGAATGGATCATGGAACATCTGTTGGCCCGCTCCTCCATCTACCGGCAATATTCCGAGTTACTGTACCAACAACAGGAGCCGCTTGAAGATATCCTATTTGTGTTGTTTTTAGCATTTTCCATGTTTCTCACATTTCGTCTCTTATTCCTATTGCTCAATCGGCTGTGGCAATGGGCTTCCAACCGCTTAGTCAGACAGATGACATTGTCTCACATCTCGTTATTCTTGTTTCTGGTCATCCTGTTGATCTGCGTGGTTCTGTTCTACATCCTTTCTTTTTTCATTCCACAAGTGGTCCGCGGCGAGCAAGAAACGGAAAAAATGGCGGTCATGGCAGCACCCATGATGAGTTCAACCCGCTTAGTCGCCCAGCTTCCCGAGTGGATCGAACACGTTCCAGAAACCGCTTGGGATCAGGTGATCTTCAAGTACACCACGTACAAACTGGAACGGCACTGGCGAATTTACGACAGGCAAGGCCGATTATTGGCCTCAAACTGCCACCACAAGCCATCCAAAGAGCCGGCCATTCCGCCTGTTTCCGATGAAGAAAAGAAATTTGTGAAGCAAATTGTGCGCAAAGGGAAGATGGACAGCATTCCCATCAAAAGCGGAAGCATACATATGACCGGAGCACCCGTGCGCGGCGATAAAGGAACCGTCGTCGGCGTGGTGTGCCAAATCATTAAGTTTGATGATTTCTTTTATGTGGACACGGTAGTATTGGTCATGTCCCTCTTTTTATTGCTCTCCATTCCATTGATCCTGCTGACGATCGGCGTCGCTTTTCTGCTTGCGCTGCCCTTCGCCTATCTACGTGCCAAACCGCTTACACTCCGCATCGGCGAGGTTGCGTTGGCGGCACACGCTTGGTCTACTGGCAAGTTATCGGCCCGGATCAAAGACCAGCAACAAGATGAGTTAGGCGTGTTAAGCCAGCAACTTAATCAAGTGGCCGCCAGTCTGGAAGAAACAACGAACCATTTGGCAAAAGAAAAACGGCAAGTGGAAAGTCTATTGATGGGGAAACGGGAATTTGTAGCCGATGTTTCCCATGAATTGCGGAATCCCATTGCAATCCTGCTCGGTTACTTGGAGCTGCTTGATCAGCAACCAGAAGGGAATGAACCGGTGGACATCGCCCTGTTAAAACGGGAAACCATCCGCCTAAAACAATTAATCGATGAACTATTTTCTGCTGCGATTCAAGATGACAAACAATCACTGGAATCGACGTTGGAGATCCAAACATGCGAGATTCCTCCACTGTTAAAGCAATTGCACGCCGGATTCTCCCGCATCGCTTGGCAAAAAAAGAAAATCGCTATGGAATTGGATCTGGGACCAAATCTTCCGCCGATCCAAGCCGATGCCAAGATTCTGGAACAAATTCTGCAAAACCTGTTACGCAACGCTTTGCGCCACACCCCAGAAGGGGCGATGATCATGCTGTCCTGCCAGACAAACGGCTCCGAATTGACAATTGAAGTGATCGATACAGGAAGCGGCATCCCCAAGGAAGATCTCCCTTACATCTTTGAGCGGTATTACCGGGGGAAATCCGGGCGCCACTCACAAGGGGCCGGACTAGGCCTAGCATTGGTCAAAAACATGGTGGAAGCTATGGGCGGCCACGTGAAAGCGGAAAGCCGCGTGGGGGAGGGCACCGTGATCCGACTCATCTTTCCGTTGGAACCGGCAAATGACGAGGATTGCAACACGTAAGCTTCCATCCAATAAACGGGGGAGTTTCTTGATTTATGCACATTTTTATAAGCTTTTGTATAACATTTGTAACAAGTTTTATATAAAATTCGTTTGTCTAGAACAGATTCACCCAGACACCTCAGTCAGCCTCTCTTACTGAGACCGCATTTTGTAAATGCGGTCTTTCTCTTTTTGTCCACCCCTCAACTTCCTCCTATGTGACTACTGATCTTTCCGCACGTCCCTCATGAAAAAGCTCAAAATCATCCCAACCAGGGCAAATCCAGCTGCCCACCAAAAAGCGTCGTTGATTCCCATGACAGCCGCCATCTGGTTGGCTTGCCCGACCAAAAGCGAGGTGACCGTTTCCTGAGCTTTAGCGATCGGCAATCCCGTCGCACTAGCCACTTCACTCGCTTTGTCGTAAAAAGCCTGACTGAACGCCGGGTCCATCCCATTCATTTGCTCGCCCAACTTGCCCAAGTGGAAATTGGTACGCATCGTGAAAATGGTAGTCATCACACTGATTCCCATCGACCCAGCAATTTGCCGAAATGTATTGGACATCGCCGTTCCATGACTGTTCAACTGTTGCGGCAACTGATTCAATCCGGCAGTCATGATCGTCATCATTAACAATGACATCCCAAACGAACGCACCATGTTGAGAATCAAGATAAAGGTATAACTCGTCTGCAACGTCAAATGGGTAAATTCATAGGTGGTGACTGTGGTGATGAGCAATCCCACCACCGCCAGGGGCCGCGGCCCAATCTTATCAAACATCGAACCGGAGATGGGGGACATGACGCCCATGATGATCGCCCCCGGCAACATGAGCAGGCCGGATTCCAGCGGTGTGAAGCCGCGTAGATTCTGGAGATAGATCGGCAACAAAAACATCCCTGCGAACATCGCGATCGTCACAATCACACTGATCACCGTAGACAACGTGAACATATCGTATGTGAATACGCGAAAGTCAAGCATAGGTGTCGAGGATTTCAACTGAAACACCACAAACAAAAAGATCGAAAAAGCCCCCACCGCCAGCGATCCCACCACCAGCGGATGATCCCAATCCTTGGAACCGGCTTCGCTCAACCCATACAGCAACAAACCAAATCCGAGTGAAGAGGTAAGCGTCCCCCACAAATCGAAACGCGGTTTTTCCCGCTTGCGGGGATCACGCAACATGAAGGCCGCCAACACAATCACCAGCGTCCCCAAAGGCACCATGCCATTAAACAAAATGCGCCAACTGTAGTGTTCAATCACCCAACCTGACAGAGTGGGGCCCACCGCGGGGGCGAACATCATCCCCAGACCGAAAATCCCCATGCCTTTCCCCCGCGCTTCGGGAGGAAAGACAGACAAGATGATCACCATGACCAGCGGCATCAAAATCCCACCGCCCACAGCCTGGATCAAACGCCCTAGCAACATGGTCGAAAAGTTGGGGGCAATCCCGCACAACAGCGCACCTCCAGTGAAAAACACCATGGCTGCCAAAAACAGGACACGAACCCCAAAACGCTCAATCAAATACGCGGACAAGGGAACCAAAATCCCGTTGACCAACATATATCCGGTTAACAACCATTGCGCTGTCGTCGCTTCCACATGAAACTCATTAATCAAATGCGGAATCGCCACATTGAGCAGGGTTTGGTTCAACACCGCCAAAAACATTCCCAACATCAGCACCGACAACAAGGGAATATGTTGGGCAATACCAGATTTGCTTTTGTCTTCCATCGTTTCCCTCCTTTCTGCACCGCCTGACCGTATCACTTATGAATGCGAATCGTCGCACTCAGGCCTGGAACCAACGAATCCGGGTACCGCTCCATCTCGATCTTCACCGGAATCCGCTGCACCACTTTGGTGTAGTCACCGCTGGCCGATTGTTGCGGCATCAAAGAAAACAGTGAATTGGTCGCTTTCCCAATTTGCACGATTTTCCCATCGATCTCCGTTTCCTTTTCTGCATCGACCACAATATCTACTTCTTGCCCAATCTGTATATCATTGATCTCTGTTTCTTCAATATTGGCTTGAATATAAAGCTGACCTAAATCAACCACTTGGGCCATCACTTGACCCGGGGCTACCATTTGTCCATCAACCCCTTTACTTTGCACAATCGTGCCTGCAATCGGAGAAACAATCTCCGTCGCCCGATTCCCTACCATTACATTGCCTAGCACTTGCCCTTTCGTAACTTGCTCTCCTTCTTTCCCTTTCCAATTCGCAAGTACGCCACTGGTCGGAGCCGCTACCGACACGATATCCCCCGCTACCCGAGCGTCTTCAGTGTCAATGAAATGGGTGGCATTATAATAATAGTTGTATCCGCCAATGCCCAATGCCACGATCACAATGAAGATTACGGCATTCAACAATAATAATCTCCCGGTTTTCAAACTGTTCACCTTCCGTTTGTAATATTTAAGAGCGCTCCAGCTTGATGCTGGCATTCACACCTGGGATCAATTTCATTGCCACGGCTTGACCCACCGTGATTTTAACCGGCACGTATTGAACGGTTTTTCCATCGGCTCGCTCTGATCTGCTGGCCGAATCGTCGCCAGCCTTTTTGCCGATTTCTGCGACGCGGCCGGTCATTGTACGTCCTCTATCAGAGGCTAATTTGATCTCCACGGATTGCCCTAGGCGGATGTCAGTCACATCTCTTTCATCCACATAGGCCAACACATGGGTTTGGGACAAATCTGCCACCACTGCGAGGGGACGGCCAGCTGGCACCACTTGCCCCGGCACGGCGTGCGTCAGCAGCACCACACCAGAAATGGGTGAGGTGATAGGGGTGGCAGCAACGCCCGGTTGGGTCGCTTCTTGCATGCCCAGTTGGGCGCCGCGCTCCACCCGGTCCCCAGTGTGAACCGTCCACTCCGTCAGCTTACCAACCGCCGGCGGCACCACAGGAACGGTATCCGCCCACACTTGCGCATGATCGGTAATCACATACCGCGCTTGCTGTTGAAAGTAATACCCCCCGCCGCCAAACGCCGCAAGCACAAAAGCCCATATAACCAAATGGATAGTCAGGCGTTTCATCTCACTGTTACTCCCTTGTCTATGGTTTTGCTTAGTATCTTCACAAACCGGCTCAACTTCTCAGTCAACAGGAGGATATCATCCAACTCCGCATGAGGCCACATCTGACGCAACATTTGAACCTCCCTTTCCTCCAGCGCTTCTAAGCGCTTTAGGCATGCCGGGCTCAAATGAACCCGTACCACCCGCCGGTCTTTTTGATCCCGTTCGCGGCACAACAACCCCCTATCCTCCAACCGGTCAACAATTTCGCTAAGTGAGCTGTTGGGCATATCCAACCTTCGACTCACTTGGCCCAACGGCTGGGGACCATCCCGCTTCAACAGATGAATGATCTTCGCTTGCAACATGGTGAGGCCCATCTCTTTATATTGGCATTGCAATGTCTGATGATAAAGATAAAGGCCATCTCGATACAGTTGCACCAGTCTTAGCAGGTGCTCCCCGATCTTCCCATCGTCCATCGGTTTCCACCCTCTAAATATCATTAGGCTTATTAATACTTCGTCTCACGAATGATTTATATACTAAAATATGTTATTGCTGATTTCAAGAATAAAATGCGAACAAATTTTTACATTTGGGAATGAACCCTGCATCAAAAAAACCGCCATAACGGCGGTTAGTGCCCGGAAGCCGATTTTAGCCAAGAGGCATCGACGGCTTTGTTCTGCCAATTACAAAGGGAAAGAGGCTTTATTGGACTTTTAGTCTTTCTGCACTTCGCGTAACACCCGATGTAGGCGGTCTGGATAGTTGGTGAACATGCCCGTGACGCCCCAGCGGATCAACTTCTTCATTTCCGAAGGTTCATTTACTGTATATGGATGGATTTCCAAACCGGCCTGCCGCACCTTGCTTACGTAGGCTTGGTCAATTTTGTCGTAGTTTGGCCCCACGCCTACCGCGTACCGTTTGATGTTTTTAATCTCTTCATCCGTGATTTGCGCCATGCCCGCCGTTTCGTACCAGAGCAATTGAACCAGCGGAATTCGCGAATTGAGCTGATGCACTTTCAACAGGCTTTCCTGACTAAACGACTGGATGATCACCTTGTTCGTACGCCCGCGCCCGTTTATTAGTCCTGTCCGCTTGAGCACACGGAGCAACTCCTCTTCCATTCCTGGATATACTTCCGGCGCTTTTGTTTCAATATAATACCGTGCGTTGCGGCCAAACCGATGAATCACTTCCTCCAAAGTAGGCACTTTCAATCCAACATAAGCGGGATTAGCCAAGGCGGGGTATTTTTCATTAAACCAAGATCCCGCATCAAGCTTTTTAATTTCCGCCAGCGTCATATCCTTGACCCGGCCGGTGCCGTTGGTAGTGCGGTCCACCGTTTCATCATGCATCGCAATGAGATGGCCGTCCTTGGTCATCTGCAAGTCGATTTCAATATAATCGCCTTTCATTTTCTGGCCTAAGGCATATGCGGGAATCGTATGTTCCGGAGCATACCCAGACGCTCCCCGATGTGCAATGTTTAAGATTGAGGCCGAGAGATTGGGCTTCTTTGTCCCGGCTTGCCCCTCCAAGGGGAGTGCGCCGATCAGGCCCACCGTCAACACTACAATGACACCGCATTTCAGCCACCGTTTCACTTTGCTCATCTCCTTTTCGCATCCCGGGAAAACTCCCGTTCTCTCTTCCCATTGTCCATCATCCTGGCTTGCATCAGGAAAACTGCCTATATGATTTTTGTAAACATTTCATAGAAAAAGACCGAATATTTAGATTTATGCACCTACACCAATCGGTCAACCAAGGAAACGCTGTTGATTGGTAATAATTCTCGGGTTAATCGCTTAGTATCAGGAGATACTTATATTAAACATGCGATGATGGGAGGACCCTAAGACATGGAGATGCCCCCTTCATCATCCGCAGGATTGTTTTTGGGAGGGTTATTCATATGGGTAAAACAACTGGCACAGTAAAATGGTTTAATGCTGACAAGGGGTATGGGTTCATCGAGGTTCCCGGAAATGATGATGTTTTCGTGCATTATTCCGCAATCGAGGGAGAAGGGTTCAAAACCTTAGATGAAGGTCAACGCGTCAGCTTCGACATCGTCGAAAACGACCAAGGACGGATGCAAGCTGCCAACGTAGAAAAATTATAAAAATTCCCCCTTCGCATCCATGGTTCAAAGCTGTTGGCGCTTTAGCTAACAGCTTTTCCCATCAGCCTTGATCAACAGCTGACCATCTGTTCCAACAACGCATTGGCTTCATCTTCCGTGATCCCTTTCACCAACATCATCTCGCTGATGAAGATTTGCCTTGCTTGATCCAACACTGCTTTTTCACCGCGGCTCAATGTTTTGGTCAGGCTACGGGAAGCCAATTCGCAAATCACTTCCACCCCGTCATGGATATTGCCTGTTTTGATTTTATCCAAGAACACGCGGTGCCGATGATTCCACTGGGTCGATGGGTCGGGGTCCGTTTTTGCCGCATTGCGCAAAATATCATCCAGTTCGCATGCATCGACAACGGCTCGGATTCCCAAGTCTTCTGCTTTCTCCACCGGAATCATCACTTGCATGCTTCCTGTCGTGATCTTGAGCACGTAGTAATTTTGCTTCACACCCAAAATCTCCTTCTCTTCAATTGCTTCAATAACACCTGCGCCATGCATCGGATACATGATTTTGTCACCAACCTGAAACAATGCAACCACCCCCAATTCAACGCTATGATTAATCATAGCACATCTGAGGTTCATTTACAAATAAATATAATATTTTACTACGATGATTAGTTTCAAGTCAATAAGATGTGCCCGTTTGTTTGTTAATCGTCATTTAACAAAAGAACCGCTCTTGCCTGACCGCTCAATAAGATAACGATATTGTTAAACATAAGGAACAGGATTGGAATAGCAGTGCAATTATGCTACCATGTGATGGCGTAGAGACCATCTGAAGGAGCTTGTTCGCATGGACAATCACTCGAGAAAGCGCAGTCATTTGCTGTCGCCCCATCGCAAACCCATCAAGCACACCCTTTTGGAAAGCCATTACATAGAGAAACAAAAGGAAGACCCCGCCATAAAAAGGCAGAATCCTCGTATAACTCAGTTTGTTTTGGTAGCAGTCTGTTCCTTATCCCTCATCGGCACCGTTTGCTGGATCATGTTTCCCAAGGACAAACGGACTTCCGCCACTGCTTACCAACCGTCACCCTCTCCAACAGGGATGTTCACCTCTCGGAGCAAACCGAACATCTTAATAGAGCTTGACGAACAGCAATCATCCAAACCACATACGTTAGTAGCCATTGCTGGCAATGTCAACAACCAGCCTCAACCGAAGCAACAGGCGACAACGGCGGCCATCCCCCTTCCCTCTGCGGACAATACACCGGAACCGCCCTCGTCATCCACAACACCTGACACACCGGCGGAACCGCCCAAACCACAGGAACCAACCACGCCGACCACGCCCCAGCCAGATGATCCTCCACCTGCCGGAGACACTTCCCCTGCTTGCCGTCCTTCTATTTGGAATTTGTTCTGGTGCGGAGACTGACACACATCACAACCTAAAAACGATCGGCCCTGTTAATCAGGACCGATCGTCATATGGTTGAACATCTATGTTAAGACAGTCTTGCAACATCAATGTTGTCATTATTTCAAATTAGCTGTGCTCATTTTCCATGCATATACATCATACCCGGCTCTCAGCCAAGGAGACAGAGGGGCATCTTTTTTATCGCTGGTATGCTGGGTGACATAGACTTCCCACATTCCGACTTTGGTGACAATGGCCGAATGCTCGATGTCGCCGTCATGGTCAAAGTCGACATTGACCACATCCCCCACCGACAGGTCTTTCCAGCTCTTCACCTCTTGTGCTCTCTCCTTGAAGTGTTTGTAGAAACTGTTGGCTACTCCCCAAGCGTATGAAGGTTTTGTATCGCTGTAATACCAATAGGTGCCGTTTCTTCTCTCCTCAATGCCGCCTGCTTTGATCGCTTGTGACACAAAATTGGTGCAATCTGCCCAACAATTATAACAGCCGCCGCTCACCCGGGAATAATAATTGTATTGTTCATTGTTACGCTTGTTCCACCATTGGTAAGCATAATCCCTAGCCTTGATAGGATCGTACTGGTTACCGGGCTTGGGTTGTTGTGGCACTGGCTGATTAGGTTGCCCTGGTTTAGGCTCCTGCGGCACCGGATTGCCAGGTTGTTCTTCTTTGGGTTTTTGTGGCCCCGGATTTTCTAGGCCACCTTGTCCCGGCTTGACTTGCGGTGGAGGCCCTTGCAACTTTTGTCCCGGCTTGATAGGGGTCACAGCGTCCAACAGCGCCTTGTCCTCTTCGGTCAACGACACACCCATGTTAACCTTTTCCTTCATTTGCTTAATGATTTCATTCTTTTTGCTATTCTCATAGGCGTCCACTTTTTTAGCATAGTCGATCACCGCTTTCGCTTCGTCCGGGGTGAGAGACTGGATGTTCGTGGCTGCCGCAACGACCATCTCACGGAACTTGCTGTTGTTCACATCCGGTTTCACATTGACTTTATGCTGTTTAGCCACACGGTCGATGGCTGCCAACGCTTTTTGCTCAGCCGACGGCTTTTGTTTGATCGATTTCTGGTAATAGTTCACTTTCGCCAAATGTTTTAGGTCTTCCATGTTTGGTTTGGTCTTTTGGCTCACTGGTGGGCTTTTCTTGGCCACCTCTTGCGACGCTGTTTCTACTACATCTACTGGGCTCAACTCGGATTCATTCGACTGGGTGGTTTTGGCCACTGGCTGTTTTTTGGTCTCCTGGCCCTGCTGCACATCAGTCGATGAGCATCCGTTGGCTATCAAAGCAAGAATCATCATGGAAGAAATCATGATTCTGTTCACGGTGTTCCCTTCCTTCTAAGGTGTGATGAAATCATAACTTTAGAATATGATATGTTTCGCTATGATAGGGAGTCGTTTTCAAAATTGTTTTCGAATGTTTTTGTTTTTTTAGAAAAATATTTAAGAAATAGATATTGACAAACCGATTTCTCCAAGATGAGAAACTGTGGAGGTGGCGCCCCTTCGGCCCCCTACCCGAAAGCTTCCTTTCAAAAGTGTAAGATGACTGTAATATTAAACAATGGTTCTCCTGCTCTGTTCATGCTAATCTAAAATACGAAAGAAATAAAATCCTTTTTATAAAGCAAGCTTACCGAAACAACCCTCTTTCGGCAAGGTGGTATTTTTGTAAAATACAACAAAATGGGTAAATTTATAATTTGGACGGTTTGATTTGGTCTGATTGGTGGTATGAGAGTTTATACCTTTTGCCGTTATCCGCCGGTTTGGTCCACCCCACCGCAACTCAATCCACGGTGATACCCTCCCGCCGGTAGCAAAGCCCTTTTCCAACATAAAACATTTCCCTCCCAACAACGCAAATGGGCCGTGTGACCGTTTGCGCACATAACCTGCTTAATCTTAAAGAGGCTACTGGCCGTTCAACATAAAGGAGAGAATGATGTGCGTATTGTGGATGGACTGACCCAGTTTTCGTTACGCAACGCAGCCATGGTTTTTTTGCTGGTTGTTCTCATCACCGCCGGCGGCGTCTACACTGCGACCCAATTGAAAATGGAATCGATGCCCGACATTGACATCCCGGTCATCGCTGCTGTCACCGGCTATCCCGGCGCATCCCCACAAGAAGTGGACGAAAAGGTGACCAAGCCGATTGAGCAAGCTTTGCAGGAACTGGAAGGTGTCAAAAAAGTCACTTCTATGTCTTCTGACAGCGTGTCCATGGTTGCAGTCGAATACGGTTTTAACACCGATTTGAATCAAGCCAAACAAGAGATGCAGAACGCCATCGAACAGACGCGCCTGCCCAAAGAAACGACCCCAACCAGCTTCAATCGCTTCGGCTTTAACTCCAAACCGTTCATGATCTTGAGCGTCACCAGCAAGACCCAATCCATCACCGAATTGGAACAATGGGTCAAACAAACCATGACACCGGCCCTCAAAAGCATTAAAGAGGTTGGTAAAGCGGAAATCCAAGGGCAAAGCTCCAAAGCGGTCTACGTCCGCTTAAAGCAAGACCAGCTCAAAAAGTACAACTTGTCCGTGCAACAAGTGCAACAAGCATTGCAAGGAAACAACGTGACCATTCCCGTCGGCGATGTGCATGCGGAAGACGTCATCCGCCCTGTGCAAATCGACCAGAAAATCACTTCCGTGGAACAATTGAAAAACCTGCGCATCCCTCTATATCCCAACCCGCAGGAAAATCTCCAGAAATCAATGAAACAAATCGATCAGGGGTTTCAGGGATTGGGGCAATCGGTCGGACAATTGGGCCAAGGATTAGGGCAAGTGGGCCAAGGCCTTGGAATGCTTCAAGCGCAAATGCAACTGATGCAAGCCGCCCAACAGTTGCAAGCCAAATTATTGGCTGATCAACTGGCGTTAAACGCCGCCCAGCTCTGGCTTAAACAACATCCTGAAGACGAGAAGGCAAAAGCTACCGTCGCCACATTGAAGCCAAAAGTAGACGCGGAGACCAAAACGCTGAAAAAAATGAACGACAAGCTGAAGCAACTACAAAACCGCATGCCGAAACCCGAACAGAACGCGGGCAAACTTCAGCCGGGCAAAGGACAGGCCACTCCTGCTCAGACGGCCGTTCCTTCCCAATCACAAAGTCTCAAAACCATCAAACTTTCACAAATCGCCAGCGTGACGGAATCGATTGAAGATGCACCGCTGATCACGCGTGTCAACGGAAAACCCTCCGTCAACATCGAACTGCTTAAAAACCCTGATGGGAACATCGTCGATGCGGCTAACAAGGTGAAAGAAAAAACAGCCTCTCTCATGAAGCAACACCCCGGCTTGGCGATCTCCGTCTTACTCGACCAATCGGCGATGGTCAAGCTTTCAATTCACACCATTATTCGCGAGGGTCTCTTGGGAGCCTTGTTCGCCATGCTTGTGATTTTGCTGTTTCTACGCAACCTGCGTACTGTGGTGATCTCCATCGTCTCCATTCCGCTGTCCGTTATGGCGACATTGATTTTCCTGGATCAAGCGGATCTCACCCTAAACGTGATGACTCTGGGGGGACTCGCTGTCGCCATCGGCAGGATCGTGGATGATAGCCTGGTCGTCATCGAAAACATTCACCGCCATCTATTGCGGTCAAATGAAGAAACAGTCTCTCTCATCCAAACGGCAACCAAAGAAGTGGCCTCAGCCATCACCTCGTCGACATTCACCACTGTCGTCGTCTTTATTCCGCTGGGGTTCATCGACGGCGTGGTCGGCAAGCTGTTCACCCCCTTCGCTTTGACCATTGTCTTCTCTCTCTTGTGTTCGTTGGTGGTTTCCATCACGGTTGTGCCGCTGATGGCCAAATATCTGCTCAAAGGGGAGAAGCGATCGCGCCGACGCCGAAAAAAAAGCCAAGTGGTGCTGTTTTACCAAGCGAGCCTGGATTGGGCCTTCCAGCATAAAGCCGTCATCCTCATCTCCGCTGCTGCTTTGCTTGCGGCCAGCTTGTGCTTGATCCCCGTTGTGGGCACCAGCTTCATTCCGGCAGATCAAAACCGAACCTTGCAAGTGACGCTGACATTGCCTCCTGGCACATCCCTGTCCGCGACCAACCAGAAGGCCAAAGAGATTGAAAGCCAGCTAAAGTCTCATTCCGAAGTACAAGTGGTGTCAGCTTCGATTGGCAATCTAAACAGTCCGATGGCGGGAGATACCAATCACATCTCCCTGCTCGTCAGCCTTCGCCCTGACACAGACACAAACGCTATGGTCGAACGCATCCGGCAAGGGCTCCAGCGGCACAAAGGAAATGCCGAGCTTCAAGTGCTAGAACTTAAAAGCCTTGGCCCCTCCACCAATCAGATCACCAGTGTGGTGAAGGGGGAGCGGATCTCTGACATCCAAGCCGTGGCAGCTGAATTAACCCAGCGTATGAAACAGATGAAAGGGTTAACCAATGTTTCCAACAATCTGAGCGAACAAAAAAAATTGTTGAACGTGGATATCGACCAACAAAAGGCTTCCAGCGAGGGCTTGACCGCCAGTCAAGTAGCGATGTCTGTGCGCGCCTTGCTAAAAGCGGACAAAGTGAACGAAATCACACAAGGCAACCAGTCGTTGGAGATTCGGTTGGGCTTAGAAAAACCACAAATCAATCTCGTGCAGAAGTTGAAAGATCTACAACTGTTGAGCCCATCCGGCAGAATGGTTAAGCTCGGTTCCATCGCCACGGTCAAAGAAATCAATGGGCCTCTCAAAATCCAAAAAGAAAACGGCCAACAGTTCGCCACCATCTCTGGGGACGCCATCACGCAAGACACTGGTGCCCTCTCCGCAGAGTTGCGCAACATCATCAGCGGAATGAAATTGCCGCCCGGAGTGGAAGTAACCATCGGCGGCGACGCCCAGCAAATGAGTGATAGTTTCCAACAGATCGGCATCGCCATCGCTGGCGCAACCCTCCTTGTTTATTTGGTCATGCTGGCCACCTTTAAGGAAGCGACAACCCCGTTCACTATCCTTTTCTCCCTTCCGTTCGCGGTGATCGGCGGGCTGGTCGGCTTATGGATCGCCGGTTTGCCCATCAGTGTCGCCGCTCTGATCGGTGCCTTGATGCTAATCGGGATTGTCGTTACCAATGCCATCGTGTTGCTTGATCGGGTTCATCAACAGATGGCAGACGGCTTGGAGCTGGAAGACGCGTTGCTGGAAGCCGCAGGCACTCGCTTGCGCCCAATCATGATGACGGCTTGCGCCACCGTATTTGCCTTGATTCCGGCCGGATTGGGGATTGGCGAAGGAAATGCGATCACCCAAGGCTTGTCCGTTGTGGTCATTGGAGGGCTGATTTCCTCCACTCTGCTCACGCTGTACATCGTCCCTATCATGTACCTGCTGCTTTCAAAGATCGGACGGCGCAACCTAGCCAAGCAAAACCCATCGCAAAACTCAAGCCTGCCGAGTGCGCAGCCGATGAACACAACCTCATAATGTGCAGGCAGATCAAAACTGCAAAGCAAAAGGAGCTTCCGACAACGGACAGCTCCTTTTTTCATGCAAGCTGACACATATGAAAGAAAACATCTTTCTACGATGAGTGCTACTGGAGGAGAACCGGTCACCTGCCATTTCTTTTATTAATCAAGCCTCTCGCGGGTGAGCCGTCCAATACCCCTTTTCATCTTGTTCATATAATGATCTGAGTGCTGAAATCAAGACAAGGGAGTGAGACGATGGGTCTTTTATTTCGCAACAGCACCAACTCAACCGTGTATGTGGCCTACGCCTATCAAAATTCAGACTGCCGGCCTATCACCTATGCGAAGATTGGCTGGTTTCGATTGGACCCGGGACAACTCAGAGAAGTGTGGAGCGGATTCGCCGGGGGCCGCACCTTCTTTTACTACGCTGAGAGTGACAGACTGGTGTGGACTGGTCCATACTTCACCCAAGTCCCCTTTCAAGCTTTCCATTGGTGTTGGAACGTAGGGTGCACCACCTGCAGAAATGTAGGGATGAACCGGGTCGATGTCGGCAATTTTGTCTTCAACCACACAGTAAACCTGATCGGAATCGGCAGTAGCCAACGTAAATCATCGGAAAATGTAACGATCGCCTTGCCCACAAACCCAACAAACAAAAAGCCCGTACCGCGGCAAATGCCCACAACCATGCCCAAGAAACTGAGAAAGGGTTGCCCAGTATTAAAAAACCGCGTCAATTTTCCGCTGAAGGTCCGCAGACAAACCTGATGTCGGATCAGAATGATTGCAAAAAAAGGGTTCCGCAGTCGCGGAACCCTTTTTACATCGTTCCATTCATCCAACACATCACGCCCCCCACTCCCCAAGGGCATTTCTTATCACATAAAACAGCCATTCAAACAGCTACTATCAAATAAAAATAAAAGCGCTATAAAGATTGCGACATGCGCTTCTTACTGCGCTTTTTGGAGATAAAACATCTTATGCTAACAATCATGTACACAGGAGATAACGGCTGTGAATCACGTGAAAATGCCGCATTCCTATTTTTCCAGCACTCGGAACGCTTCTCTCACCTTTCTCGCGAAATCGAGCGGGCGATCAACCGATTCCCAATGGATATACATCAAGCGCGGATCGTCAAATAACCAATGGTTGTGCACTGCTGTCACGATGAGGCCCCGCTTGCGCAGCTCGGTAATGAACGGGTTGATCTCTCTCTGCAAGATAACCGTCTCCCCCAAGTTTAGCGCCCTTCCTCTACTGTCCAGCCCTTCAAAGGAAAAGAGCGCCGCAATGGCCAATGGGGAACGCGTCCGACGCCCCAAAATCGTGGGTGACAGATTGCGCAAACGGGTGACCACGCAAACCCCGTTTACAATCTCCCCCGTCCCTCCCAGAATTTTAGCAAACCGATCACATAACGTTTTACTGCGTGCCATAACGATTCCTCCTTTCAATCTAAATCCATCTCACTGTATGCCAGCGAAAACCAGGAGGAAACGGCAAGAAACCAAACGTCACCCGATTTCGGTAAAATAAAAAAGGGCTCCGAATTGCGGAACCCTTTCAGCTCGCCCCAACTTATTGGACAACATTTAAAAAACTATTTTTCTGAATCCCACACTTCTATAAACTCAAATCCAACCAGGCGATTGGCTTCAACGACATGTTTAAATTCGTCAGATACAAACACAACTGGATGAACTTGATCACCTAGATATACTTGAAAAATATGTTCCCCTTTTACTTTTTCCTTGCTAAAGGCATATTTCTCAAAGTCAATTAGTCGACCTGATTCTGTGGTTTCGACGATAGCTTTCTCATAATCAACGGCATCAATTGCATGTAGTATATGAATCAACCAATAATTATCTTCAGGATGAACCAAAGGTAATGCTTCTACTTTCTCTTTTACTAAGTCCTCTAAAACACCTAACGCCCTTTCGCTAAATACAAGTGCAAAACTGCATCCCCAAAATGGTGGACAATCACTTTTCCTTTTTCCTTCCTCAATAATATATACTTCGACAGGCTGCCAAAATTCAAACATCGGCTCCACTTCAAAAAATCTTTTATCAAAATACTTATTATAATCTTGCTCAAAATGAACTAGTTGAAGAGATTGGAAATCCTCATTTAATAAGCTCTGTAATTGCCAAATCTTCATGATAACCCTTAACCAAATTAATTTTCGAATATTAAAAAACTAACTCTCTGAATCCCAAACTTCGATAAACTTAAGTCCACTCAGGTTATTAGATTCTACTACTTTTTTAAATGCATCAGATACGAATACCATCCATACTAAACTCTCATCCAGATATACACGAAAGATATTCTCTCTTTCCACTTTTTCTTTTACAAATGCATATTTTTCAAATACCAAGCGTAATCCTGTAGATAATTTTTTAATAACTGCTCGATCATAATCAATAGCATCGATTGCATTTGTAACATGGATAGCAAAAAAATTTCTTTCAGGATGAGCCAATGGCAATGCTTCTGCTTTATCCTGTAAAAAGTGTTGTGTAACATATAATGCCCTTTCACTAAAAACAGGAATAGACCAGTCCCAGAAATGAGGACAATCACTCTTTTTTCCTTCCTCTATTGTGCAAATTTCAACTTCTTTCCAGTTATTTGCTATAGGTGTTACTTGGATTAACATATCATCAATTTTATGATCCCTATCAAAATCAAGTAGCCCTAGCGTCTCAAACCCATTAAAAGTACTTTTCAATTGCCAAATTTTCATAGTACTTCCCCATCAATTTAACTGTAAAGACCCATTCAACAGTTTTGCTCGGATTTCATTCAACACTTCAACTGCCTCTATCTAGAGTCACATAAAAATAGGAAGAGGAAATAGCCCCCTTCCGAACTTTGTTTCTTACTTATTATCATTCCCAGGACTTTTATATAAAGGACATTTCTTTTTGTCCTTAGTTTGTCCCGAACCTCCGCACCTTTCACATCTCACCATTAATAAACCCTCTCTTGTTTTAAATTTTCATTACTTTTTGGTACTCATTCGCCTCATTATCAAGTGGTTTTCCTTCTACCTCAATCCAAGCATGTGAAGAAAAGGGGCCAAGTTTTACACCCAAATACCATTGCACTGACCTTTGCTTTAGTAAAGCCAGCAAAAAAATTGATAACGAGGTTTCTAAACAAGCAACACGTCCCCAAAAAATCTTCCTTGCAGAATAAACACAGCTCGCTATCACTTTTGCTTCCCTTAATGTCATATCCTGCTTGCAGCGTTTCTTGAGTTTCCTCAATAAAGAATAGATGTACTCTATTTTCACTAGTCGAATCCCAATCCATGTAGCAATGATTATGCACCATGCCAAAATCTTATCTCTAGAATGAACTGGTATATCCTGTTCTACCAATGTCATTTCTTTGCTCATGCTTCTACGACCAACCCTTGGTTTATTAGCTCCTTCAAAAATTCCTCCACGTCTGAACGAACTGAACTACTTAGATACCTAGCCTCGTGGTTCATACCCTTTTCTTCCTTGTTCTTGATCCTTTTGATTTTTTTCCATTGGAATTCCTCCTTATGAATTCTTCAATTCCAAGCGCACCCAAGACTTGTCTCCATTTGTTCTTATTACTGGCCGCATCGACTCATAACTTGGTTTCCCTGTATTAACCCACTGGATAGTTAGATTTTCCATTCGATTTGCTATTTCTTTGCTTCCCTCTTCTAAATACATTTGCCCATCGAGATCTATTAGTGCAAATCCAGATGGATCACTAATTCCAATAAAGAAAGTACGATGTAAGTAGGCAGTGGTTAATCCGTCGGGAAGCATAGCCAATAAGAAAGCACGAAACTGATTCGCTTCATCACCTCCTTCAATTAAGGGGGCTTTGGGTCTTGCCTTCCTTAACATTTCAACCCATTCTTTCGTTTCTTCCCCTTTTCGTAACCACTCTGTGCTCACCCAAGTAACAACCTCATCTCCTTCTTTTAAAACAAAATCTGCGTCCATTTCAGGCCCAAAAGTCTCATAATGCGGAGTATCATTCATCAGAATGTACCCTCCTGGAACAACCATATCACCTTGCATACTTTCGCCATTTTTCATAAAACGAGCAATTACTGTGGTATCTGCGACCGGTGAGACCTTAAATGGAGCAACAATCATTCCCCGATCTTTAATTTGCTCTACCCACTCGCTAGGTAAGTACTGAGCCGTTGCCCAAGCAACAATTCGGTCATAAGGCATTCCTTGCTTATAACCTTGTCTTCCATCTTTGGTGACAAAGGAGAGATGGGATCTTCCCTGGAATAGTCTCTTTGCCCGTTCAGTCATTTCTGGCTCAATATCGATGGAGACAATCGTTCCCCCATTACCGACTAAATATTCCAATAGCGCTGTGCTATATCCAGAGCCTGTTCCAATTTCAAGTACATTCATGCCTAATTCAACGTCCAAAAGCTCGAGTGATTTTACAATTCCTCTAGTTGCAGTTGTCTGTGTAATCTGTGTTCCGTCCGGTCTCAATACATAAGCATCACGATTCACCGCTACCACTGCTTCCCCAACTCGACTCATATCCATAACCTCCAAACTTATAAGAGTGCAAAATTGATTCTTCTTTTATTTTCGTCTCCCTTCTGGCTAGATAAAATTAAATACCTTACATTCGCTTCCATCTTTCAAAACAATAATCCGTACATTATCAAACGAACAATCACCATCATCAACTGAAAATTGGCAATCTAAATTATCAACGTACCGCCCCAAACAATCTCTATAAGCTCTTGTTGCATCAAGTCCAAGCGTTACAAAGTCTTCAATGGACTGAAGGTGACCGCAATTAGGACATTCAAATGTTACCTTCTTCAAATTACGATACCTATCTAGCATCTCCCTGTACCATTCTTCATCAGTTTGTCTAATCATAAAACCACACCGCTTACTCGATAATTATTGATTACTTCGTCGTCTCCGTGTTGGAAACGATCACTCCCTCTTCTTACCCTCTTGTAATCGTTCGTGTAATTTGGTATGCCTGTAAAAAAGCCATTTACTTTTTCCTTAACTTTAAGTATCTTTGTTTTTTCGCTCGAATATGAATCAAATGTATCTGATCTGTTGATTCATTATGCCAGTAGCGTCCTTCTACTTTCTCCGTTAATTAGAAACCCCTTTCTGGCAATTCCATTTATGCTATTAATGGAAATAATCTATTTACTTGTATGGGCCATTTTTATATGGCTCTTTTTTTCTTGTCCGCAAATATGTCATAGGATCTCCCTGTTATCAGCCGAATCCCATTCGTCATATCCGCTTCGATAACATCGAGTAGCGGAATCTGAATTTCCACTCCATCCCGGCAAAGCAGTTGGGCAATTCGCATTCGCCGCCGTGGATTTGGACTCCGGTTAACGTAGCAGGTTACTGAGATTTTGTCTTCGGGCTGAAGCCCTTGGATAAAATTTTCGTGTTTTTTTACAATAAGGTCTGGGCGACGATCCAAATCCATTAGAAACAGTTGAACCTGATTCGCGTTGCCTTCAACTTGGAGTTTTAACACTTAAAATCACCTCATTGGAGTTATTTTGTTGTTGTATACGCAGTATAAAACAAGATAAAAAATCATGCAAATCAATAAATTTTAACTATTTTAATCGTTTGCTTAGGTTAATTCTTCCCTTAAAATTCAGTCGAAACCAAATAATTCAGTTGAATTAAACTTAAATCAAGAATAGTTATACCGAAAAAAGGCGGCTTCTCCAGTAAGGCGAGTTGATAAATTCAGAAAAATAAATTATCATTTCGCTAATAGGAGGGTTGCTATGTGGTATTTAGATGATCGAAAGCAACTTGGTAAAATCCTTCGAGAACGAAGAATTAAGCTTGGACTTAAACAAAAAGACTTAGTTGACAATCTTTTAACATCTGCGACAATTAGCAATATCGAGCTAGGAAAGAAAAAAGTAGGGATACAAAAAATTTCCTACTACTGCCAAAAGCTCAACTGGAAACTAGAAAAAATCCCACAATACCTTGAAGAAACTAAAAAGAAAGAACTTGACTATATTTCCAAGCTAAAGTTAAGCCTGAAGTCAATTGAAAGTGACATTTTTTGTGTAAGCCCCGACTTTGCAATAAAAAGACTCAAAGAATTAGACCTTCCAAACGATCCATATATCCAAGCAACCGTCGAATATTTGAAGGGAAAATGCTTTTATAAAAAAGGGAGATGGGATAAGTCTAAAGAACATTACAATGAGTGTATTCGCCTCTTTGATGAACATAAGGAGCTTTCCAAGTCTAATCTGAAGTCAGCCTGCTTTTATGGACTAGCGAGAGTTTACTATCGCAAAAACAATCTTGAACAAGCGTTAAAACTGCTTCAAAAAGGGCTAACTGTTTTTAAAGAAGAAGGAGAAAGAAATTACTACAAACATTACCTTCTTATAAGTGAAGCAATATATTTAAGTAAATTGGGCTTTACAAATGCAGCTATGAAAGCATTAGAAAGAATGTGGAATTACTTATCTGAGATGGACACTGAAACCCAATTAACTATGTATAGTCTTCAAGCGATTCTTCACAATGAACTTAAGAATCATGATGAAGCAATATCATGTATCAATAAAGCTATTGATATGGCTCAACGCTCTAAACACTTCGACCATTGTTTTGAGCTTTGGACGACACTTGGCGTTTCTTATAAGAACTTAGGCGACTTTGATTCAGCAAAAACCTGCTTCAACACAGCATACCGATTTAAAAATAAGCTTCGAGACAAGTATTTACTACCAGCATATAACTACACGGAATTGGGGAAACTCTACAAACAGATAAACAATTTGGAACTTGCTGAAAAATACCTAATCTCAGCAGTTAAATTAAGTAAAAAAGTAAATAATGGACTTAAACAATTGGAAGCCCAATTTGCTTTAGGTGAATGTTTCTTTCAGCAAAACAAAATAACTGAGGCTATTCAACAATTTGATGAAGCTGGTAAAATAGCCGAAAGGCATTTTACTAATAAAGAAAAAAATATTATGCTAAAATTAGCACAATGCTATGAGAAAAGGGACACAGTAAAATACAACAAATATCTTTCCCGTTTCTATGAGCTCAGTATAAAATCCCAGAATGGAGGTGAATTAACTATGCACCAAAGCTATTCCCAGAATCCACATGCTGAAAAGGAGTTCCAGCCAGAACCACCCGATGACTAAATGCTATACACAATTATTTATGTAATGAAGAACCCATCTAAAAATAAATGGGTTCTTCTTTTTTGGGAAAGTTGTTAAATCCGTTTGATGCTAACTTCTTTTCTGTTGTTTTTAACCGCCTTTTCAACCACATCACAAATCTTCGCCACATAAGCCGTATCCACAATCTCCTTCCCATCCACCATCACTCTGTACCTCGGTTTCGGCTTGTCTACTTTTTCCTTTTCCATAAGATCTCAATTCCTTTCTGAAGCTGTGGAGGGATAGGCAGCCCCATTCGGCCCACATTCTCCAGAATGGAAAGCACCTCATTAACCAAATAAAAAAGCACCGTTCCATCTCGGAACAAGTGCTGATTCCCCAATGAGGTATCGATAAGATGGACCACTGCAATAAGCGCGAATACCATCACTTTTTTGGTGATTCCCATCATCCCCACCTGACTGGATAACTTCCCTTCTTTACAGGCCGCGAAAAAGCCACTCACATAGTCAATCACTACAAAAATCAACAGAGCCTTTAATGAATTTGACCACCCCCCCATACAGTTAGGCCACCAATCCACCTACGGCCCCAACAGAAAATTTAAAAATAAACTCACTCCAGTTTTCAATGATCTGCATCGTACAACCTCTGTAAAACATGAAAAAGCGACTTACTGATAAAAATCCAGTAAAGCCGCCTTCAGCTCGCTTAATATTGATTTCAATTCTTCCAATGAAGAAGACTGATCAAAGTTCATAGAAGAGACCTTCTCACAAAACACCTCTTTCGGATCAGGAGGCTGAGGGGTAGGAGGAGCAGGAACATGTCGCTGAACGATATCGGTTGCCACTTGAATTAATTCCGACAGATTATCATCGGCAAAATGAAAAGGGCTCCGCAATCGCGGAACCCTTTATGTTTGGCGGAGAGAGTGGGATTCGAACCCACGGTACGGGTAATTCCCGCACAACGGTTTTCGAGTTATGCGTACTGCAAAAATAGCGGATAATAAGAGCCAAAAAACCCAAACAAACCGCCAACTCAGCCAATCTCGGTTATCCCGAATAACCCCCGAACAATGCCGCACGTTAGAAGGTTTGTTAGAAGGTCTGTTAGAAGCCTCATTCCCCTCGAAAATGGCCCTCATTTTCGCTCATCTCGCCAATTTTTATTGAACATTGTTCGAACAAGATTAGGGATTAATTTTCTGAATCCCAAACTTCATTAAACTGAAATCCAACCAACCCATTAGACTCAACAGCTTCTTTAAACTCATTAGAAACAAACACCATCGAGCGAATCCGGTCATCTAAGAAAATGCGAAAAATGTGTTCACCTTTAACCTTTTCCTTAATAAACGCATACTTTTCAAATCCTACTCTAAGCCCAGAACTCAATTGTCTGATAACTGCGCGATTGTAATCAATTGCATCAATTGCATTCATAACATGAATAGCAAAATAATTTTTTTCTGGATGGGCAAGTGACAATACCTCTACTTTATCCTTCAAAAAATCTTGGGTTACATCAAGGGCTCTCTCACTGAAAACAGGTGTAGCTGAATGACCCCAAAACTGTGGGCAATCGCTAGACTCCCCTTCTTCCAATGTATATACTTTAACTTCTTCCCAGACATCTGCTAAAGGAGTAATGGAATTAAACCTTTCCTTAAAATATTTTTCATAATCTTGATCGAAATTCACTAGCTGTATTGTTTCAAAACGTTCATCCAAAGACGCCTTTAACTCCCATATTTTCACGTTCGTTCCTCCATTACTAATGTTAAAAACAGTATAACACTTTTTTTGAGCATCAATTCAATGACAATGATCCATTTAAAAGCTTAGCCCGTATGTCATTCAACTCATCTACAGCATCAGCAGTTGTCCCACCAGCATCTCTTACTTCTCTCAAACGATTAGTGACATATTCAATATATGCGCGAGAGTGATTTCCTCGATGCAATGACTCGCTCCCAACATACTTTCCTTGTGGATGCTTACTGTCAACGTAAGGCAAAAACACTCCATTCGCTGCAGAGTTTTCGTTTATGCCAAATTCCCTCATCAGCTGTTGAGCTTCTCGCGCTCTCGGATCATTCCAAGGGATAATATGATGCGCGGCATTAGGATAAGGAGGAGTTTCGACACCTGCCTTCTTGAGCTCTTCACGCAATATAGCGGATGCCTGTGTACCTTCCTTATAATCACCTGCTAACTGAGTACGATTACTAACTAAGGTAGAATATCCCTGAGCTGAATTTACTTTTGCTCCACTACTACTATTTGTTTTACTGCTCCCGCCACCCCGATCCGCTTGAGCATACAAACACTCAATAAAATTCCCATTACCGAATTTAATCAGCGCAAAATATCGTGGGGTCTGCTGGTAACCAAAGCATTTATCAACGTTTTGAACAGTAGGCTTTATCTTTGCCACAACTGGGCCTGCATGCTTTTCAATCGCAGCCGTCGCTTTGTTGATAAGCGGTTGTACCAATGGGTACGTACCAGAAGCAAAACCAACTAAAGTGGCTCCAGCCAAACCAGAGAGAACAGCCCGTTTCCAGTTCAGCTCTTTCCCTCTTAACCAGTCATCCACGCCACTGGTGATGGCCCCTTCTGTTGCCACCATGGCTCCCATTTTGCTAAAGAGACCGCCTGCCATGCGTTGAACAAAAGCTGGCGCTTTACCAAGGATCTGCTTACCACCACTGATGATTGGGCCTAGGAAACGTGATCCTGTGATAGCAGCACCAAGTCCTGGCGCAAACTTCGTCAAGCCAGAAAAGAACGCACTCGCTACTCCACCGCCAATGGCACCAGCCGCGCCACCAATAGCCGCTCCCAACATCACCGTCTTGTCCACTTTGCCGCCATTAAGTAATGCGCCGAAACCAAGTGAAAGACCCCAGTTCGCCAACAGCATGAGTCCCAATGGTTCCATCCCAGGAATAAGTAGAAGACCCACTCCAGCAATAATCATCCCAGCTGAAGCAACAGCTTCTTTATTCTCCTTCACCCATTGCCATGCGCTGTCAAAAGCGTTGGTTGTATTATTCCATAGTGATTGAGTGACTTCCCCCAAATCTTTGTTTTTTACGTTTTCCCATGCTTCAGATAATCCTTTTTTGAATTTGCTTTTTAATGATTGATAACCTGATGTTAGATCGTTTACCCACTGTGGTCGTCCAAAAAGATCGTCCTTTCGTTCCTCAAGTGATTGTTCTTTAGGACTTTCATCCACTGAGGCAACCATGTTTTGTCCTGTGAGCACTTGCATGATCTTATCCTTTAGTGATCCTTGCACTTCTCATCACTTGGTTTAACAATAAAGCCAGTGCAACACCACAGGCGATTACGATGATATATTCCATCGTTGGCGACCCTTTACGACTCTGTAGAACCTTGGCCATTCTACCTAAGAATCTTTTCAATAGGCGTTCACCTTCCGATTGATGTTTTGTGTACAATCCTATTTTATGTCAACCGGAAATGTCAGGAAATAGATTAAGTTATAAACTTTTTATATTAGCAAAAATAAATAAAAAGACAAAAGCAACGGAATCTCCGTTGCTTGCAATAAACCAACATTGAAACGATACACTTGAAAATGATTTTTCATACCGATGAGTTAATACTGTGTTTATACCAATCCAATACGGGTGCAACAATAGATGTCATGATTTTCGGATCGGGATCAGGTGAAATTTCCATCTCAGGTGCATCTGGATAAAATTTTCTCAAAAACAGATTGATACATATCCAAATATCAATTGTTCTATACTCTATAAGAGACATCCACTTATCCAACTCTTCCTTTGTTGTTGTACTTAGTAGTGCATATGCCCACACTTCCCTTACACCGCATTCACTTGATTCTTTGTGTACCTTACTCCAATATTTTTCTCTCTCTAACTGGTCAACGGGGTCTCCTAAACCCTGTATAGCCACTTTTTTTACCATCGGAGACTCATCATTTGTATGTCTCCATATTTCATCCCTTGTTAGCTTTTCTTTTTTGATCAACATTGTTAAGGCCAAAGCTCTCTCCAATGGATTTTTGGATAGAATAGATTGATTTTCATCGGTTACCTTTACTAACGGCTCTGTAGATGGCGGTTTACTATTCCGGTAGCCCTCTTTTAATAATTGAATGGCCTTATCTCCATTTACAATTGGAGCTGGAAAATCCTCTATAACGTCCCCTACCTCTGTTAACGAATTTCGTATATCATTTGGAGTAAACTCTGGCATGATGGACATAAGGTATGCACACAAACCAGCAACCACGGTGGAAGCACCACAAGTGCCTCCAAAGTAATTCAATCCTTCTCCCGTTAAACTAGGTAAAGGTAAGTATGTATAGGGGGCGAGTAGATCAGGCCTCCAATAACCATCGCCGTTTAAACCATACGATGCTGAAGGATGTTGTTCATACCTGCTTTTTTCATTCACTCCTTTATCGTTAAATCCACCAACTACAAAAAACGAATTAGGATGTAAATTGTTAAGGGCTTTGGAATTTCCCCCAGCCGCAACAACTAACAGCCCAGCATCTAAAGCTGGTTGCATAGCCTGCACATCTATATCTTGATTCGTTGGAGACATCCAACCAAATGGTTGTGGAACCCACAAATTTAATAAAATTCTAGCATTCCAGTCTTGATCCAATATCCATTCTAAACCTGCCTTTATTCGATCTGGTTTGCTTGTAGGAAGGAAAATAAAGTTTGCCGATGGTGCTAAGCCTGAATACAAATTCCCTTTGAATTCCAATGATTGATGGGCTAAAAGGCTAAGAACCATTAATCCATGTTCAGTATCTCTCGTTACTTTTTCTGTTAATGGCTCCTCAAACACATCCGAACAGGTAATGGTAAGATCTTTATGGACTTTGACCTGCTTTACCCTACCTTTTAAATGGTGTAAGGAAATATGGGGAACAATATAATCCAAAATAATAATACCAATTACCTGACCTGAATTTTCTTCAAGCGGTTCCTTAAGTCCGATTCTTTTCCAAGTGGGTTCAACGATCATCGTTTGATCCACTCCCATAGTAAATTTTAATAACCATGATGTCTAAGCCAAAGTTCTAAGCCGAAAGTTTTCAATATTATTCCAAGTCCGTTATTAAAACCATATTTAAATCGTTCAACAGCATCTTGCAACACGTCTTTCTTAATCCGAAGTCAGCTGCACGAGATGTTTGAATGATTTCATTTACAAACCGAGCCTCTTGGTAAAATCCCTTACGAAAGATTTCTGTGAAGAAACTATTATCCGGCTTCATTATAATCTCTCTAGGTATTGTATTTCGAAGCCCTTCTCTGATTCACCTTTTTTTATGGCTCATCTCTAGCTTTGCAAAAGACGGTAATGAAAATACAAACTCGATCAGCCGTGCTTCCACCAACTCTGCCAATTGCAACGCAACATCTGCCTCCCTAAGTCCAAAACCAACTGCACCCGTGTCTGGGCCACCATGCCCAGGATCAATGACTACTTTCATCTTTATCCTTCTCCTTTCCTTTTCCGTAAGATCTCAATTCCTTTCTGAAGCTGTGGAGGGATAGGCAGCCCCATTCGGCCCGCATTCTCCAGAATGGAAAGCACCTCATTAACCAAATAAAAAAGCACCGTTCCATCTAGGAACAAGTGCTGATTCCCCAATGAGGTATCGATAAGATGGGCCACCGCAATAAGCGCGAATACCATCACTTTTTTGGTGATTCCCATCATCCCCACCTGACTGGATAACTTCCCTTCTTTACAGGCCGCGAAAAAGCCACTCACATAGTCAATCACTACAAAAATCAACAGAGCCTTTAATGAATTTGACCACCCCCCCATACAGTTAGGCCACCAATCCACCTACGGCCCCAACAGAAAATTTAAAAATAAACTCACTCCAGTTTTCAATGATCTGCATCGTACAACCTCTGTAAAACATGAAAAAGCGACTTACTGATAAAAATCCAGTAAAGCCGCCTTCAGCTCGCTTAATATTGATTTCAATTCTTCCAATGAAGAAGACTGATCAAAGTTCATAGAAGAGACCTTCTCACAAAACACCTCTTTCGGATCAGGAGGCTGAGGGGTAGGAGGAGCAGGAACATGTCGCTGAACAATATCGGTTGCCAACTAAATTAATTCCGACAGATTATCATCGGCAAAATGAAAAGGGCTCCGCAATCGAGGAACCCTTTATGTTTGGCGGAGAGAGAGGGATTCGAACCCTCGGTACGGGTTACCCCGCACAACGGTTTTCGAGTTCGATTTCATACCCTCCTCTTAGGTTTACGGGGGTTTAATACACCTTAATTTAAAGGGTTTATTCATCTCTAAGTTTACCTATGTTCAGGTCAAAATAAGTCGCGTGGTAGAACGTTTGGTAGAACAAATGGTAGAAGGTTCTTCCTCACCATTTCCTTAATGGATATACAACCCGACCTTTTAAAAAGTCGGGCCATTTCAAATTTATTCTTTCACTTTTAGTAATCGCAATCCGTTTAACGTAACAATCAATGTTGCGCCCATATCCGCGAAGATTGCCATCCAGAGAGTCCGCCAACCCGGAATGATGAGTAACAGAGCTAATGTCTTGATTACTAAGGAGAAAGTAATATTTTGTTAAATGATTCGTAAGGCTTGTCGGCTTAATTATCCACAGCATTGTGGGTAAATCAACCATACTTATCAACATTTTATACACACGAATGACTCTTACTTATTACTAGTCCAAATAATGTTATACACATTATCCACAGACCCTACTACTATTACTACTGTTTTGTTATAAACATATAAGATAATAGAAAGAGTTAACTTCAACAGAACACTGGAAACGGTACAAAAAAATAAAGCCTCAGTTGGGCTTATTCATACACTCGCTTTTTTCTCTTTAATGAGTTCAAGTTTCCGTTGCTTCACTTGATCCAACTCGTCAAAGTCATACGGTTGGACTTCATAATACTTCACAACGTCTCCCTCAATCATTCCTATTTTAAACGGTTCATCCTTGATGTAGTACCGTTCCCACACTTGCCAGTATTGTTAGAGTGGATAGCTAAAGTAGAGATAGTTATAGGCGCACTAAGGTGCAACCTATGATTGACATTAACGAAAATGCCACAAACCGCTTTTTATGGTTCAGTCAATTCACCTATATTTAGCGAGAAGGTTTCTTGCATGGCGATGTAAAGGCCCTGCAAGAGCAATGTAATCACCTTTATCAATTCGGCGGAGCATCCGAGTGATAACATAAAGTTGGGCTTGGATTCCTTCTGGAGTATTAAGAATATCGGCAAAGATTTCATATACCCGTTTCGCTATTTTGGGAACTAGTAAACTATAACAATATAAAGTGGCAGCATCATATCCGGCAGGTGCCAAGCCCCAACCTTCCCAATCAAGAATAGTCAGCTCTGGAGCCATTAAGTTAGCCCAATGTAAATCCCTATGGGCTGTAGTCCATTTAGTCACTTTAGAGTTAACATCATCACCATAAAAAACTAAAAATTGATGGGTGACGTCTTCTTGATTCGTTAAAATACGATCTGTTTCCCAACAAGAAAGCTTTAAAAGAGAATTACGTAATGCAAACCACCAATTTTCCGGGAGATCAATATAAGCTCTAATTTCCTGTGTGGAAGAACAGACAAGACCTTTAACAAAAGACATTAACTCTGCCCGCAATTGAATTTTCCCATCTTCCCACTCGTAAATATCAATCACATAAGGTTTTGGGATTCCTTTAATGTTATTAGCGGCAAAATTACCTTCCCACCAAACTTCTTGTATCCACTTTTTCCTTTCGGAAACTACACGGAGCCAAAACTCATCCTGATTCCGAATGGCTTTGGAGCCAATGGATCGATCATGCCATCCGAAAGTTGGTTTCCCCTGTAAGACTACATTAAAATAGGAGGTAGCGTTCAATATAGCTTTAGACATATATGTTCGATAATCTTCCAACCCATCCACTGTTACTCCTCCTCATTCAAAATATAACGCAAATAAAAATCCGGGTCTTCCAAATAACGGCGCCAGTGGTTAACTAAAGAAGTCTCCTTCCAAGGAACCCTTTCAATCCCATGAGGCCCTAGTTCGATAATTTCTGAGCCAGGGAGTGCTGTCAACAGTGGAGAATGAGTGGCACAGATCACCTGTCCTCCTATGGTAGCCAGACGATGAATGAGAGCAATGAGACGCAAACAGGAAGAAAAGGAAAGCGCCGCCTCTGGCTCATCCATTAGATATAAGCCAGGATCAGAAAACATTGTATTAAGCACGGTGAGGAATCCCTCACCGTGGCTCATTTCCATCACATTTTCCTCCCAATATCCCGGTAAACCTGTAACAAAAGACATAAATCCAAAAGCAGTCTCTGCCCGTAAAAAGTAACCTTTCCTACTCCTTGGAGATGCAAAACGTTTTGCCCAAATAGGAGTATAGTGTAATTCTACAACTTCTCCCAACGGTGTTTTGGGACGGTCGTTCACAAACTTACGCCCTGCACGGCCTCCATGCGCATCCAATCCATAAGCTTCGGCAATCGCTTCAACAATCGTCGACTTTCCTGACCCATTTTCACCTACCAAAAAGGTGACGGGTTTTGTAAACTTAAACCCCTTCTCTATAATCTGCCTAACTGCTGGAACATTAAATGGCCATTGATTTTGGTTTGCTGAATCGATTTGGCAAGAAACTTTATTTATAATCAACTATTTACCACCCTTTATTATCTCCTCCATAATAATCTGGCCAGCAAATTCTACCCGGATGACATGGGTTACAAGCTGGGGAACACTTTGGTGGACACTGTGGCTCACAGAGGTCTTTTGGTCTACACTTTGTTTCCGGCCAACATTCATCATCGTCATCATCAGAACCCATATATATAAAATATTCCTTAAGTTGTTCGCGTGCATTTACTACTTCCTGACTCGATAACAACTCAATTAGCGATTGTTTCAACACATTCCCCAAAGTCATCCACCGGGAAAATACACACGGCCAAACATCACCTGACGGGGAAATCGCCAAAACTCCATCCGCGCAACCTCCACACAACTGATCTAGTCCAGGTTGAGCATCCCGGACGCCTCTGCCAACTTGACGTAAATTATCATAACCAATTTTATTTTCGTCCACACCCAAGTCAATTAGTAACTGTTTCGCCTGCTCTACCCGCTGATCCTCTTGTACCCCAATAATCCCTGCCCGTATAGGAATTTTACGTCGAACAGCCTCTTTAATCCCTGCTTTCGTTGATTCAAAGCTTTTTCGATTTGTAATGGACGCATGTTCATTTGCATCATCAGAGTACCAACTAGTTGCTAATGATACACCCATTTCAGAAAACAAATCCCATTGAGATGGGGTAATATAAACCAAGTTTGAAAAAACCTCTACCTCAATCCCTCGTTCAACAGCCAACCTCAACAGTTCCGAAAAATTAGGATGTAGTGTTGGTTCTCCCCCAATGAATTGCAATGAATTTACACCAAGGTCTGCTGCATCCTCAATAACCCGTGCCCAACTATCCTTAGTCATATGCCCGTGTGTTCCATTAGGTCCACTAGCGGCATAGCAGTGTGTGCATTCTAACTGACACTTTCCAGTGATTTCAAGCCACAAGAAATTTAGTGATTTCTTTCCGTTTGATTCAATATGATGATTAAACATTATTTTCCCCCCTCAATCAATAAGACTGCGGTACCAAGGAATCTGCATCCTTCGTATGGCATTACCTTCAATGATCGTTAACCTATCGTTATGGAGACCCAAATAACCTTTTTTCAATTGCTTTCTAAACATGACATTTGTGGTATAGGCATTTGGATTACTTATAAGCCATTGGTATATGCCTTCAAAATCTTTTAATTGTCTGGGATTCAGATTGAAACTATATCTAGTTTTCCATCTCTTCTTTTTTCTTTGTTGTAATAGGAATCTTCCAGTTTCCTTGCTCATTTTAACTCTGTAATAACCACTGATTTCTTCTACAACATTTCCATCTAACGGAATCGGATTTCTAAAAAAGAATTCTCCAAACCCTACATCAACGAGATATTGCTGATCCAGAGATACAATTACTGCCATATGATCTAGATCAAATCTGGATAAATAACAAGATATTAAAATACAATTGAATCCGAGTTCCTGAAGCAACCAATAAAGCGAATAGTTTAAATGGTAGCAAATACCCCCGGATAATCTGGAAATTGTTTTGCTGACTAGTAATTCAGGGTCATCAAAAGTAATCCAATCATCCCCTCTTTTGAAATAACTGATATTTTGATAAGGTAGTGTAAGTAAGTGTTGATTCTGAATTGTGACAAGCCCAAGATAGTCTAAAGAGAGGTCAGAATAATCAATATCAACAGTCTGTAAATATTGATTTAATAGAATCTATCTTCACCTCCCTTCATCAATCCCAACATATAGAGTGAACATGATCTCCTATTCAAGAACATGTCCACTCCATTTGGATTACTGAACGTACTGCCAAACCCCGTTAATACATGACATTTCCAACACCGTGTTCGCAGGCACTTGATTCTTCTTTATCGCTGTATAATCCGCTTGAAGCGGCATGTACAACGCGCCACTTGCACCGAACCCGACAACCGCCGCAACATTTCCGTTTTTACCGTACATATAGAACACTTCGTTTTTTTGTTTATTCTGAATCGAACTTAAACGCATCACTACAAATTTCAGCCATTTGCCGCATACCAACCGGAAAGCAAATCCTGTTCTAAACAACCCCATCCGATCAACATCCCACCGAACTTTTTTACACGTTCCAAAATCTAATTTCCATCTTCCTTCACTTCAACCGTACAAATAAGATGGTTCTGATACCGTTGGATTTCACTTAGAAGTTGTACAACATTCGCTACATTAGCTACCAACTGGTTCACATCAGTTACCATCCACGCTTGGCGCATTAAACTTTCACAATTCGCCAAGTCCTTACACATCATGCGCATAGCTACCACTTCTTCATCGCTCATAACCCGGTCTTTGTCGACGTATTCCGTCACATCGTCCACTAACTCTATTAACTCGTCATAAGCATCGTCTAGGTGACTTTCACGGATAAAAACCCTTACAATCTCTTTGATAATGTGGTTAACATCAAAGCCCCATGTTTCTATTCGGGCTTCTTCCAACGAACGGTCTAGCACATGTGCATCCCTCAACACCCGATTTATTTTCTTTTGATTGGTTCGGATGTGTTGCAAAGACTTTTGTATATCACGAATAATCATTGTTAACTTCGCGGAAAAATCGGAAATTGACATACTGTTTCCTTCCTAGGCAGTTTCATCCTCAATGTACTACTGAAGAAACTTCCAAACCCCATTGTCATAAGTCAAATCAATAACCTGCTTTGGTGGCTCGATTGGCACAATAGCTGCACTCTCAAACCCAAACGAAATCCAATCCATTTCACCGACACTCTCATGATTGATGTTGAAAAAGCCATTTCTGCTCATACAAAGTACCTCCTATTTTTGAATAAGAAGAATTTCCTTTTAAACAATCCCATCCGATCCACATCACGTCTGACCTTCTTGCATTGCTCCAATGTAACTCCATGTGTATTTAAAAACCGTTGTATTTTTTTCTGAGATTTGATGACCTTTCTTTTTCCAGTAGAAACATGAACAACATTGAGCTTTTTTTCTAGATCATCAAAATAGAAACGTATTTCCTCCACGCATTTGGCTCCTTTCTACTACTCCACTCACTATCCAAATGCTATAATAGAGGCAACGTTATATTTTTGAATCTTGGGCCAATTTTGTTTGGCTCTCTTTTTTGTTAAAAAATATCGAATGTTCTGCCATAGATTGAGATAGTTTTACCTATCTTTACCTCCATAAAATGCACCAAAGGAATTTCTAAATCTCCACTTACTGTACTCAAGACACACTTTATAAAGCGTTGTTTCTCGTCACCAAGATAACAAGTCATTTTCACTCGATCTTGTTTTTGAACTTCTCCGCAATTGAAGGCGCCATCAAACAAGTCAACATATGGTTGACATTCGATTTTTTCAATGAAAGGTTTTATTTCTTCAGAAGTTCCTTCCATATTTAATATCATTTATTTTTCCACCCCCTTATTTACCCCTTTTTTAAATCGGCCCCAGAAATCAATTGAAATCAACTACTTTTGTTCTTATATAACCAAATTATAAGCCAATTCCAAAAACAAGTTCAATAATTTTCCTGTTTAAAATTGACTTTAAACATTTTCGATTTCTATCTGTATAGTAGGACGAAACAACGCTTCCCAAAACAGATTTGTTCATTTTGTTCATCGATCATAATGAACAGGAATTTGACTTTTCCGAATTTGCGTATAATATATAGATACAAAGACTTTCAGGCGGGGTGATCAAATGCAAATCAATGTAGAGGAAAACCAGATTCGATTAGAAGACAATACTATTCGATATGTCATAAGGAAAAGAAGAATCGAGGAATTAAAAAAAACAATGGACGATTTAACAGACCATACAATATCAAAAGGTTCAATTAGCAACATAGAAAAAGCAAAAGGGAATATCAGTCCGAAAACACTTGAAATCTATTTAAACAAACTCGATTTAGATGAAGATCGCGTTTTAGAACTAGCGAAAGAAGCAGAAGCGGAAATGGAAGAAATTTACCAACAACTAGAGGCTATCGAAACAATCATTGATAATGAAGATGATCACCTTGGAGCGGCAAAAGAACTATTATCAAAAATGGAATTTGAAGATTATCATCCCTTAACACCGTTCATCTCTTATCTTCAGGGACTTATCTTTTATGAAGAAAAAGAATGGGAAAAGGCTGAAAAAATGTTTAAATATGCAATCAAGCTATGTAAGGAGAAGTATAACCATAAACCAAAGGATAATATCATAGCCGCGTGTTATTGCGAAATCGCTAAGTGTTATTATGTACAACATGACATAGATCAGGCTCTTGTCTATGTCAACTTAGGTTTGTCGGAATATGATGAAAGTAAAGAGCGCAAAGGAGTTAAATACAAACTACTGGGAAACAAAGTCCTTTACTTGTTAAAAACATCACAGAACGACGAAGCATCGAGGTTACTGTACAACGTATGGCCGGAAGTAGCAAAATTAGATCATAGTTATGATGATTACCCAATACTCAACATTTATAAATTCAGATCAATATTCTTACGTAACCAAAAGCGATATGATGATGCCATTAAGTGTTGTGATATGGGTCTAAAAATTGCCCGAAGCCGTTGGAAAAACAGAAAAACTCCTTATCTCGATTTTCTGATCATCTTTGGAAGCATTTATTTGCAACTTCAAGAGTATGAAAAGGCATTTGACCGCTTTCAATTAGCACTATACTCTGATAAAAAGCAAAAGGCTCCACGAAGACACGTTGAAGCACACACATATCTCGGAATATTCTTTATAGCCAAAAAGGACTGGCATCAAGCAACTCATCATTTAGAGGAAGCCCTTAGAATTGGGCGTGAAAACCCGGATGCATTTAGAATGACAAAGGCCCTAACTGTCAGGGGTAATGTCCACTATTTTCAAAATCAGTTTTCAGAAGCCTTACCTTATTACAAAGAAGCGGCTGAACTTGCAGAAAAGTATGGCTACAAACAGAGGAAATATACGGCCTTATTGAAAACGGCGGACTGTTTTGATAAGATGAACGATAAGAAACAGTTCCGTAATTACTGTGAAAAGTTATATTACCTGCAAAAAGAACTCAATATTAAAAGCGAGGATGAGATTTATGAAATTGCTCCGCTTGACCGTGCTACGCGGTGAGGATGACGACCAAGAATAGTTTTTATTAAGGAATTAGCGCCCTCCATAAGATAAATGGAGGGCGTTTATTTCATTTAATCTAGTTTTTTTATACTGATTTGGTTTACTTTCTTTTCAAGACCATTTAATACTTCATCTAAAATTTTACTATGATAGGCTGTATCCATGACTTCCTTATCATCTACAACCACCCTATACATCGGTTTTGGTTTTGTCACTTTCTTCTTTAATCCCAAAGCAACAGCCAGCCCTTTAACAATAGACTTTGCCAATCCATCCAAGAACTTTTGGTCACGCAGCAGCTCATTTTCCTTGGCATTGTCAATAAACAGACATTCCAGCAGTACCGCAGGCATCCGAGTATCACGCAAAACAGCTATTCGAGAACGCGCCGCCTGACTATCATTTTTAGCCGGGTTCCCATGTGCCCCAATTCCGTAACCCTTCAAATAAGACAACACCTGATCATTAATGGCCTTTAGGATTTGTTTGGTTCGAGCCGGTGCATTTTGGGCCACATAAGGCGCTATCTTGCACGTTTTCAAACTGTTTGTTGTCTTCCATTTACTAAACACTCCTTCTTACGAAGTTTTGTTAATCCGAAAGTTTAACGCCATTCCGTAAGGCAAAAGAAAAAAGCACTGGTTAAAGTGCATGTGGTTCGTTGTCTTCGGTTGATTCTTCATCTTCCGGCGTTTCAGGTTCGCCGTTACCTTCGTTATATGGGTCGAACATTTTCATACGTGATTTCTTCTCGTTGTCAATCTCCTGTTGCTTACTCTTCACGTTTTCAACGCCCAAACGGCGCATAGCGCCGGCGATAGATTCAAATCCGCTAGCCGTTTCAACCGTCAACAAATCAACTAGTTCTTTCCGGTTATCCGGCAACGGCAACGCAAATTTAATTTCGTTATCGTAGTCATTACCAATTAACCGTACAACTTCTTTGTTATAAGCGAAGTTAGGCTCATTTAAACGTGCTTGCAAATACTTAACGGTTTTTTCGTGCAGTTCCTGTAAGCGTTCCTGCCAGATTAACCAATGTTCTTCCGTCTCACTGATAATGGAATGGAACAACAGGTGTAACGCTTCTCCGTTTAATCCGCCAAAATTCAACTCATCCGGTACGATATTTGGAATACCGGTAATCTCATGCAAGGCGCCCTTAATTCGGTTGTAGGTGTCTTTGTACGCATCTTTCCACCTAAACCCGCCTTCTACCTTTTTAATTTCCGGTGTTTGACCATCAGTTAACCCGCCTGCTAGCTCTAGTACCGAGCCGGGCGCAATTTGCAGTTTATTAGAAGTACCTTCCGGCACGTTAATTAACGCCGTCATGCTAAACATTTCAAATTTCAAACTATCTATTGCGTCTTCGTTTAGTTGGTTCAGTACGTCGGTTTGCTGTTTAATGTCTTCTGCTTCGGTGCTTAACCCTTCGCTACCGCTCAAATCAGACATAGGGAACAGCACAACTGGGATAAAGTCGGTACCTAACGGTGATTTCGAGGTAATCACCTGTTCCAGTTTCAAATCTTCCGTATAGTCAGCTTCCTCAATAAAGCACTCACCGTTTTCTAGTGAAAACGTTTGTTTTCGGTAGAATACTTTGTTAGCACGTTCGAAAGCGTGGACAAAGTGGACGGCAATTAGTTCCTCAAAATCATCATCGGAATATACCGGAAATATTTCATAATCCGGGCGGAACACCCAATGAATTTTACCGGTACGCGGGTTGAATACAATTTTACAACCGACGCGCCCCGCAATCAGTCGGTCACGCGCCGCCTGTAGCAACTTTTCCCGCATTTTGTTTTCTTTCCACAGTTGGCGCAAAAGTTGTTCGTAACCTTCGGCACGTTTGTTTTCCTTCTCCTGTTCCGGCAATGGGGTATAATCCGGTGCCGCCTGTTCTTCCGGTGGGTCAATCATTTTAGCTGTTACGTTTACGGTGTGCTTACCGCCCATTTGCCACCGGCTTTTACGTTGAATGAACGTTTTAAAATAGTTCGTAGTATACCTGGTGGGGTCGTAGTCCAAACCGGTTGGGCGTGGCAAGTCTTCCGCCTTTACGAGTTGCCCGGTATGTGGGTGAACGTGCTGTTTACCGTTGTAATACTCGTAGTACCTAATTTGCTGTTGAATTCGTTCCCACTCCGCTTTACCTATCGCTTGCTGGAACGGAGAGAAAAGAAATTCATCCAGTTCCTGCGCTCCCAACGTCAAGTAGTTCCAGGCTCCCACGCTTTCACCTCCTGCACGTTAGCGCAATCGTTTTTTACTTGTCCTTACAGTGACATGCGAACCTTTCGCGCAAGTAAACGCCATTTGTATAGCGTCCGGCGCGTCATCATGCTTGTGCATCGGGTACATGTAAAACTGCTCGAGTACGTCTTTCATATCCCGTTTAAATCGTATTCTTCCGGCTTGAATATCCGGTAATAATGCTTCAATCCTTAGTTCCTTACGTGTCCGTTGTTTAATTTGTTTGAGTCGTGTATAGGCTGGGTATCCGTGTTCCTGCAATTTCTCCGCTAACTTATCGGCAAACCACTCTTGCGCGTGCTGTGCTTCAACAGCCAATGCCTTGTACTGGAAACGTAACGCCCTTTGCACTGCTTCCGACAATAAGACGTCAGGATGTACCCTTTCCATAAACACGTCTACAACGTAACAAACATTACTTTGTTTGCTTTTCGCTAGTGTCGCAATTACTGAATAGTCTCCTTTTTCCTTACCCATAGCAAAGTCAATTGCCCCAATGTAATCAAAATCCCTACCGGCTATCTCTTCTTCCGTGAAATAATGGAAATAATCCTGTTTAAAAATTTGGCGCTCTTCGTCGGTGGGTTCACCTAAGTATTCTTGGTTGAATGCTTTAATACCGTTGTTTTCTCTCTTCTTCATCAAATCTAAATAACTAAATCGCGCTTCCCATAGTACCTGTGTTCCGCACAACATTTCTTCCTTGTTATCATTAAAAAACTCGTCGGATTTCTCCAACGCTTCCGGGTCATCGCTGTTATAAATTTTACGCCATTCGTCCCACAAATCGGGTCGCTCACTCCAACTAAGAATAGCCGGAAATTTACGGCTTTTAAAATCCTTGCGTTTCTTGATTACCCAATCTAACAAGGAATCGTAAGCAACAATCGTACCCATGTAAATGCACATGCCGGAAACATCTAACGCTTCTAGTAACTCTTCACAAAACCACGCCTTATTCTTTGCAATAGCTTCCGGTGTGTTCGTGTTATCCTTACTTTCCAAATCGTCCAGTAGAAACAAATCCGGTCGGGTTTCGTTATTCCTTAGTCCGCGCACCTGCGTACCGATTCCGCGTGCCTCTACCTTCTGGTTTTCGTACGTTATAAACTCTTCGTTGTTGTCAGCGATGTTTTTTGTCTTTTGCGCGCTCAGCAGTTCCCCGAAGTCTTCCCGCAATTTCCGGTTGTGCTTTAACTGGTTCCGTGTCCAACCGATGAAATCCCCAGCAACGCCGGTTGTCTCTGATACAAGAACAATATATTTTTTATGACGGTATACCAGTTGGTGGCATAAGTACCCGTTAGAAAGGTATGCCGTTTTAGCGTGTCCCCGCCCTACGCACCATGCTACGTTTGATTTGACTTTACCCATCGTAATTTCATCAAGCAATCGGCATAACTCTTTGTGGAAAAGCGCGCTATTATCGTAGTTAATACCCGTTGGAATAAGGTTACCGGGATTGCCGGGGTTCCCGTCTTCACTAAAGTATTCCAACATAAAATACAACAAATCGTATTCGGCGCGGTGTACCCGTTTTAACTTCTTCAATTCTTTTAACGTGTCGAGTAAATAACGTTGCTCATACGTCGGCAACGGAGTTAATTTTTCTTTTTCTTCTAGTAGATTGGCTATGTTTTCTAGTTTCTTTATTCGTTCTTCGCGTTCCTGTCGGCTCCGGGTCTTGACGCCATCTCCACCACGTCATTTCCGTAATACCGAATTCTTCCGCCAATTCTTTATGGCTTTTACGCTGTCCTTTCGGTTTGCTCATTTCCTCGTAATATCGTAAGCATGCTTGTAATTTATCCGGGCGTATAATTTGTTCTAACTCCCTCATCCGTTTATAATCGGTTCTCATCGTTAGCACCTCCTTTGTTTTAGCGTTAGGAACGCTATGTACGTCGTGGGGAAGGGGAGGAACCCGCGCGGCTATAAAGGGGAAATGAACTATGATATAAAACATGCCCAACCGCTACGCCACACGTGGCAACGGAAAGGCATGTCATATAAAAAGGCGCTACCGGAAATTAACCGATAAGCGCCATTAGATTATAAGTATTTATGATACGTCGATTTCCCGGACTATTTCGCGGATTTCTTTATGGTTTGGTAGGTGCTTCCACGATTTATTGTATAATAAAGCGCTAATATACGCTTGCCGTAAACCAAACCACTCCGCTACTTCTTCTTGCTTTAAACCCGCTTTCTGATTTTCTTTTGTATTAATCAACGGTGAAATTATGCGGATAAAAATAGCTTGTAGCTCCGTTAATTTTGACATACCGTGCGTGCTTCCTTTTAATTGTCTACCTGATTTTACTTTATCTTCTACATTGTCTTTAGGCGTACCTATCACTAAATGATGCGGCGCTACACAAGCCCTATTGTGGCACTTATGCCTTACTACGTAACCTTTAGGTATGTCGCCGTGAAATTTTTTATACATAAAGCGGTGAGCAAAACCGTCCGCTACTCTAAAGTATCCGTCGGGCGTAGGCACGCGGTTAACTACTTCCCAACAGCGTGTTACTTCGTTTATTTTAACATCAATTGTCATGTGTTTATGAAATGGACTATCGTTATTTACTTTAAAAGAAAAATCAGGTTGTATTTTTTCAAATGAATTAACTTTTCCGCGCGTTCTACCGCTTTTAATCATGTCTTGCACATTATCCTTTTGTGTACCTAATTCCATGTGTTCAATATTAATACAACCACCAAAATCGCAAAGGTGTCTTATAACAAACCCTTTCGGTATTTCTCCGTAATAGTGTTCGTAAACTGCGCGGTGGATATATGTTTCTTTGCCGTTTATACAAATCCGCCCGCGCCCGTCTTTTCTTAATTTGCGCCCGACAACTTTATAACACCCATTAGGTAAAATTTCGTATTTCAATGGCTTTTTGTTAGAATTACCTTTTAACCAAATCTCTCCGTAATTATTTGTCGTTTCGAACAATGTAACATTCCCCCTCCCGTTCGTAAATCTCCGGGTTTAAACCCCTCGATATACATTACCGATGGGAACGCTGTTTCGCACACTTATCTAAAGAAATTTATTTACCGGGCTGAACTTCATGTGTTGCGCTTTTATGTCCTCCGTATCTAACTGTATATACCTTCTGGTGGTAGCGATGTCCGAGTGAGATAGAATCCTTTGCAAAGTAAAGACATCTCCGCCATTCAAAAGGAAATTTCTAGCAAAACAATGACGGAACATATGCGGTGTTGCCCGTTCTACTCCCGCTTCCTCTGCGTACTTCCACAGTCGACGGCGGAAAGTATCCGGTATCATAGGCTCGCCGTAAGCGGTAAGAAAGACGTAATCTTGCTCGTCAAAATACTGTTTGTTTTCCTCGTGTAACTCCGTAATCATTTTCATTACCTTGCGGCTAACCGGTATATCGCGGCTTTTCCGGTTCTTCGCTACCTCTGCCGGGATAGTAAGCGTTAGCCGTTTCGTATCTAAATGCTCAATACGGATATTAACTAACTCATTAATGCGTATTCCAGTATCGAGCAATAAGAGCATGATAATCTTATCTCTAAAACCGCTGTATTGCCGCGTGTCTACCGCTCCCAACAGCTTCTTTATCTCCGTATCAGTAAATCCGGTTAAATCGTCAACGCTATCCGATTTAAGTAGCTTTATTTTCTCCATCGGATTAGCGGATAAATAACCTTCACTATACCAAAAACGGCACATCACACGAAGCGTCCGTAAACGGATATTTATCGTATTCACCGATAACCCCTTTATGGCTTTTTCCCGCCGCTCGTCCCCTTCGTACGGGCTACGCTCATCCTTCATATACGTAATATAACTACGGATGACTTCCGGTGTTAACTGTTGTATTGTAGTAACATCCGGGTAGAATTCCGAAAGGAACCGCCGGAACCATTCCATATGCTTGTAGTAGTCGTGTATGGTGCGCGGGCGCATGCCCTCCGCTTTCTTCGCGGTTACAAACAGTTCTAGCGCTTCATCAAAGGTTAGTTCCTGCACCATACTAACGTTACTAACCACTGCTTTGCGCTCTTTGACGTGACTTTTACCCTTACGCTCTCTTACCGGTGTTTTCCGTTTTTCGGACATAAAAAATGCGCCACCTTTCAACACGCGCGCGACACGCGGTTACAGGTAACGCACCTCAACGGTTATCATGTTAATTTACCGGTTTCCGGCGTTTAAAATAACGCCTTTAAAACGTGAAAAACGTTGATATTATTGGCGGAGAGAGAGGGATTCGAACCCTCGGTACGGGTTACCCCGCACAACGGTTTTCGAGACCGCCTCCTTCAACCACTCGGACATCTCTCCATAAGTTAAATACTAACACTAATATATTATATCGAAATGCCAAAAAAAATCAAGCCTTCGCTCCCACTTTTCCTTTGCCCGGCTACACAAAAACAAAGAAGAGCCGATGCGAGCCCTTCTCCGCTCTTGTCCCTTTTTCTCATTGGCTTATCATCTTCCTGCATCTGCAGTTGAACCTTGGACATCGGTTCCCATCGGTCAAATGTGTCCACTGTCTTAGGAATAGCACAACCAATCAAGATGGCGATGATCACCAGCAGTTGCAACCCCAAAATGACGGCGTGACGAATGCGGCGCAATCTTTTGTTTATCGTGGGGCGGGTAAACCACACGACCGCACTCATCCAAACGACGGGAAACACGACGGACAAGAATTGAAACAACAGTGCCTCCAGCGGCGACGATGCGGCGTGGCCTTGCGCCTCATCCATCATCTGCAATCCCAACATCCCAATGCCCAACCCCAGCACCCATTGCACCAATTGCGTAAGGATTCCCATCTTATCCACCTCTTTTCTAGAATGTATCCTTATCGTAACTGGTGCACTTCAAAAAACTTCAAAAAGAATCAAGGGGTTGGCAAAAAAAATGCCCTTTCTCGTGAAAAGGGCGATCGAAACTAAGGCAGGATGCGGATGATCATTGGCTGTCCTCTTTGGCCAATTCATAAAAGGCGATTAGAAACTTTCGCGTATCCAACCGCACATGGTACTCTTGGTGTTGGCGCATATGCTGAACCATCTTGCTCAGTTCAGCCCCACCGAAAAAACCGCTATACCGAACCACATGCTCATGAGCATATCCTTGATGCACCGCCGTCGCCGCCAGATTGCCAAAAGCTACACGGATGGCGCGTCGCATGCGTTGACGCACAGACTTTTCCAATTTGCGTAATTCCTCTTCCGTCACCTGCGTCCCCATCCGCTTCATCACCGGCGCTTGGCATATTTCTTTAAGCTGCGGCAATTCGTGTCCGGGATCGCTCTGTTCCCGCTCATGGAGGGTTAATAGCGCTTCCATCAAATCGGCCCTTCCGCTCTCATCCCAGATGCCCAACTCGGTCAAAATCGTCTTGCCCGCGCGCTGCAATCGTTCCACTGCGCTGGACGCGGATTGGGGCACGGGGGGTTGCGAAGGGGACATGATTTGGTAGATGCTCTTCAGCTTGTTTTCGTATTCCAACTCCCGTTTGATGTTTTTCAAGACCCGTTGCACCTTCAGGCGGTTCAGCGGCTTTTCAAAATGGTAATAAATCTCGTCTTTGGTCAACGAGATGCTCTCGATATGATGGTCTTGGGAGATCATCACGATCTTGCCGTCAAATCCGTCAGCATTTAACCGCTCCACCGTTTCCAAACCGTCGCGACCCGACATGATGTAATCGATGATCAGGACATCCACTCTCTTGTTGATCATCAACTCTGTCGAAATCGCTTTCCCGTCATCTGCTTCCCCCACCACTTCACCCAGGTCGTAGTCCTCAATCAGGTCGGTCAGCATCAAGCGGACAGCCTCATCGTCATCCACAATGTAAATGCGCATGGTTCTCCTCCTTTCGTTCCGGACGACGCAGGGGGAGGGGCAGGGAGACGGTGAATTCGGTTTCCCGTTTTTGCTGATCACTCCACACCTTCACTTCCCCCCCAGCTTCTTCAACCAAGCCCTTCACATGAAATAAGCCGATTCCCGTCGATTGTTTTCCTTGTTCATCCCATTTGGTCGTGTAGCCCTCGACAAACACCCGCTCCACCGGTTGGCGGATGCCAGGCCCATTGTCCCACACTTGAAAATGCACCCAATCTTTGTCATAGATGGCAGTGATTTTAATTACCCCGCTCCGCTCAATCGCTTCAACCGCGTTGCTGACCAGATTGGTCAAAATGGACAGCATCATGTTGGTCGGATACAGGGGATGTTCCCCATAGACATGGCGCATAAACTCAATCCGCCGCCCTTTCCGCTCGGCATAGTTGCGCCCCGCCAAGAAAACGATTTCCAACAGCTCATGCACATTTACTTCGTCCGGTGCATGCTCCCGTTTCATCAAGCGGGATAACCCCACATCAATTACTTCCAAATGCTTGTGGATTTCGTGGCATCGCACGCAAATCTGCCGCAATTGCTGGATCATCTCATCCCGGTCCGTGCTCCCTTCCTGCAATAGTTGTTGCACTTGCTTGACGTCATGAGACACCTGTTTGGCTTGGTCAAGCAACTTGTCCATGTAATGTGCCTCTTCATACAAACCTGCCAGCATCATCAATTTTTGCTGTTTCTCCTGCCGTTCCCGCTTGAAGATGATCATCGCGTACACGCCAATCACAGTCAGGTTGCGAATCATAGCAATGATCCACAGATAAGTGAACCGCCTCAGTTCGAACTCCGCGGGGCCAAATTGCTTGCGCAACATTAATTCAACCATGCCGCTCATCACTTCAGTGCCGAAGCCGATCAATAAAATGACAAAGGGTTGGTCGTGGTAATCCCGCACCCGCACCCAATGCAAAAGAGCTGCGTATGTCAAATAGTAAGAAAAAGACGGCAAGTAGTCGCTGATGAACACATCCAAATCAACTCCGCCATAAAACCAAGCATGCAATCCGCTCCGCCAGGCCACGACCGCTATGGAGACCGCCAGCCCAATCGTCAACGGGGAATACTGCCGAATCCACAAGATGGCGAAAAAATAAATAGGAATGCTCATGCTCACCCGGTAATCATCTTGAAATGGATGCACATTGTATTCGCCCGCGAGCGGAACCGCGAGGACAACGGCAATTAGCCACAACCAATCCATCCGCCTTTGCATGCTTATCCACCTCCTCACATACAGACGCAAACACATTATACACGAATCATCCGAATAATCTAATATTATTGATTCCCGCAAACTGAAAAACAGGAAACCTCTTGTTCCGTCTAAGAGGTTTCCTGTTGCCGTTGTCGCTTTCTCTCTTTGTTCCGCTGGCGGAGCGCCCGAAAAAATTCGGTCAGAATGGCGCCGCAAGCCTCTTTATTTATGCCTGAGATCACTTCTGTCTGGTGGTTGAACCGTCCATCTGTCAATATATTCATCAACGTCCCGGCACAACCCGCTTTGGGGTCCTCCGTTCCATAAATCACCCGTCTGATGCGTGCTTGCAGAATCGCCCCCGCACACATGGGGCACGGTTCCAACGTAACATAGAGATCACAGTCATTCAGCCGCCACCCTCCCACGCGCTCCGCCGCTTGGCGAATGGCAATTATCTCTGCATGGGCGGTGGGATCGTGTTGCGTCTCGCGCAAGTTGTAACCCCTGCCGATCACTTGCCCATCTTTGACAATGACCGCCCCAATCGGGACTTCCCCAATCGCTTCTGCTTTTTTGGCTTCCTGCAAAGCTTCATTCATCCAACGTTCGTGTTCCAATGCGCTATTCACCTCTGCGGCGATTATAACACATGGAGCCTTGTCAGGTCTCCCGACTCCATCAGTGATCAGCAGTATCCGTAAACCGAAACCGGTCGATCAAAAGCGCGGGCGTGCGGCAATATCCCCGCGCATGGCTGATCATTCGGCTTTCCCGCCCCACTGCCACAATCCGTTGCAAAGCTTGAACGACGCTCTCCCTCATGCACAAGTCCTTGATTGGCGCCACCACTTTTCCCTTTTCAACGAGAAAGGTACCGTCCCGGGTGATTCCCGTCATGACCGTCTCTTTGGGATGGACAGTGGCCAAATAATTGAATCGAGTTACCACAATTCCTTTGTCCATGCGTTTAATCAACTCTTCATATGAGCAGGTTCCGGCTTCGACTTCCAAGAAAGAAGGTGCCACTCCCCGCATATCTTCAAGGGGAAATACAGCGCTGCCCGTTGACTGGGTTCCCACTTTCCGCGCTGTCCAATCGTCGTAGACCATGCCGCTAATTCTGCCCCGGTCAACCAAGGTGACAGGCCGCCTCGCCTGCCCTTCCCAATCGAAAGGAAAAGGCAACCCCATTTCATCCAGCGGATTTTCCTTGATGGTCAACAGTGGAGACAGATACGGTTCACCCATGCGCGTAGAAGCGAAACTGCGCCCTTCATGATAAAGAACGGGGTTAAAGCTGTAGCAAGCCCAATTGGTCACCAGATCGGCCACCGCTTTTGGTTCCAGCAAGACTTGATATGTCCCCGGCTCCACCACGATCGGATGCCGGCTCGCCAAGCACTTGTTTCTGGCTGTTTCCGCCACACGCTCCGCCTCCAGCTCATAGAAAGAACGCTTGGTGTCCGTGTCGTATCCCGAACCGGACTCCCCGGTCACAACCGCATGCAATTCCGCTTTGCTACGCCGCCCATAAAGACGGACGCCCCTTGAGTTCACAACGGCATGATCTTGGATGGAGACCTGGCAAGAACCGGCGCCGATCAATCCCTTCGCTTTGGCCGCTTCCGCAATAACATACACCTTTTTGGCCATTTCTAGCGGTGAAACTTGCTCTGTCGCCTCGTCAAAGCCGATGATTTGAGGGATCGGCTCCGGTTTGACGAAACTCGTCCGCAAGTGCTGGACATCCGCATACTGACTCAATCGCACAGCATGTTCCACCGTCATCCGCAGGGTTTCCTCATCCAACTGATTGCAAGAGGCCATGCCCAACCGACCATCCAATATCACCCGCACGACCAATTGCAACTCACGTTTGCGTACATGTTGCACAATCTGGTTGTTATCAAGGCGCGACAGATAATGCGACTGGCCTAAAATCGCACAAGCAACCTGGTCAGCAACCTGTTTCCCATAATCCATCACATAATCGCAGGCTTGCAACAACCGCTTTCCTTCCATATGTTCCTTTATTTTCATCTCCGGCCACCTCGATCCGAATATTCAGATACCAAGCGTTTGCCAAGCCATTATTTTTATTTCCCCGGAAATATTCACCGCCCCATAGCCTTTGCGTCCACTAGGGCGAATTGTTAATTTCTACAACGGTTACCTTTTTCCTTTTCACCAAGAACAATTTGCCGGGAGGAAGAACAGGTGCATGCCGGACGTCAAAAAAAACATGCCACTCCCCTCGACAAGGGTGGACATGCCTCAATCATGCGTCCGTTGTGTCTGTTCGTTCCCCGGCCCGGGAGAGCAGGGCGATCGGCCGTATTGAACAAGATCCTACGCATTTTTCTCGTATTCTTTGCACTCCACGCATATGCCATATATCTCAAACTTGTGGCCGGTGATCTCAAAATTCTCCGGCTGGCCGAAAATCGCCTTCATCGGACAGAGTTCAATCGCGCGCGTGCGACCGCATTCGGTGCATATGATATGGTGATGATGCGAATCACCACCGCAATGAATGCGATAGCGCCGTTCACCGTTCCATTCCGTCCCTTCGACAATCCCCAACTGCTCAAACAAGGCCAAGTTACGATACACTGTGTCAAAGCTAAGACCTGGATAATCTTTCTGCATCAAATCCAAAACTTCTTTGGCTGTCAAGTACCGCCCTTCTTCAAAGAAGAGCTGCACCATCATTTCCCGCTTACCGGTATACTTATATCCGTTCTGTTTCAACAGATTAAGCGCTTGTTTGATATCCACCGCTATCGCTCCTATATCGCCTGGTCCTTACTTTTCTATGATACTGGGTTGCGACGGAAAATGCGAACGATTCTCTTCACTGCCAGGATCAGCAACAGAATCGCCACAGAGACGAGAACGATCGTCCCCCCAGAGGCCCAGTCGAGATAATATGCGGCGAACAACCCGCTGAACACGGCCAATTGGGAGAAGACCACCGACCAGATCAATGTCTGGCGGAAGCTGTTGGTAAATTGCAGGCTGGCGGCGACAGGGATCGTCATCAGGGCCGACACCAGCAAAATCCCCACCACACGGATTGAAGCGGCGATCACCAGCGCCACGACCAGCATGAACAACAGATTGATGATCTTGCGCGAAATCCCCGTCAACACGGCATGCTCCTCATCAAAAGACAAAGCGAACATCTCTTTGTAAAAAAAGAGGAAAAACAAGACAACCAGTATGCCGATCCCCGCGATCAGGGTTAACTCGCCTTCATCCACGGCTAAGATGCTACCAAACAAATAACCCGCAATATCCACATTGAATCCGTCAGCCGCGCTGATCAGCACCACTCCCAGTCCGATACCTCCAGACAAAAGGATCGGAATGGCCAGCTCCTGATAAGACCGATACAAACTACGCACCTTCTCAACAAACATCGATCCCGCCAAGGAAAAAAACATGCCCGTGTATAGCGGATTCACTCCTTGGAACCAGGCGACTTCTTTTTGCATCAGCAAACCGGCCGCCACGCCCGATAACGTAACATGCGCCAAAGCATCAGCGATGAGGGAAAGGCGGCGCACCACCAAATACACCCCCACCAAGGGTGAAATAAAACCGATAATCACGCCCGCGTACAGGGCATTTCTCATCCACTCATATTGGATCAGCAAATCAAACATACGAAAGGGCGCCCCAAAACTTGGCGCCTCCCTCCCATCTCACTCTGTCTTAATGGTGATGGTGACTGACGATTTGTATGTCATGCCCATAGGCTTGGGTCAAGATCTCTTGTTCCCGTTGGGCAAATTCGTCCGGGTCACCGTGGAAAAACAAACGCTTATTCAAACAGGCGACTTGATCAACAGAAGTGGACAACACGCCGATGTCATGCGTGACCAAGAGCAACGTCAAGCCATGATGGCGATGCAACTCCGTCAACAGCGCATAAAATTGTTCGGTCGACTTCGCGTCTACCCCCACCGTTGGCTCATCCAAAATAAGCAGATCTGGATCGGCCACCAAGGCTCTGGCGATAAATGCCCGTTGTTGTTGCCCGCCCGATAGCTTGCCGATATTGCGGTCACGGAACGCACTAAGCCCAACCTTGGCAATCGCTTGGTCCACCTTCTTCCATTCTAAACGGCCCATCCGGCGCAGTAGTCCAAGTTGCCCGTACAAACCCGAAGCGACCACTTCTTTGACAGTAGCCGGAAAGCCCAGATTGAAACTGTTCGCCTTTTGTGAAACATAGCCAATTCGGCCTCCCAATCGGGCATGGCGCACAGGCTGGCCAAATAGGCGAATCTCCCCACGTTCTGGCTTCAACATGCCCAACACGCATTTGATCAGCGTCGATTTACCTGAACCGTTGGGGCCTACCAAGCCAAGGAATTGCCCGCGGTCCAGCACCAGATTGATCCCGTCCAAGACCGGTTGCTCTTCATATGAAAAATGCAGATTCTTAATTTCAATCACATGTTCTTTCATTGGGTCACGCCCAGCGCTTTGGCGAGATGCTCCTTATTCTTACGCATCACTTGGAAATAGTCCATGCCTTGGGCCTTTTCCTCCTCTGTTAAACCTTCCAATGGATTGAGGACAAGCGCTTCCGCTTTGACCTCTCTTTTCACCACTTCCGCAATTTTACTACTTACCAGTGTCTCAAACAAGATCACCCGGATATCATGTTCACGGACTTCTTCAATGATGCGCTTCAATTCTTGCGGGCTCGGCTCATCGGAGGGGGACAATCCGCTGATCGCCATCTGCTTCAAGCCATAGCGATGCGCCAAATACCCAAAAGCGGCGTGGGAAACGGCAAACTCTTTCTTCGGCGCTTGTTTGACCACGAATTGGAACTCATGGTCCAGTTTGTCCAACTCCGCCGCCACTTGTTCAAAATTTTTGCGGTAATCCGCTGCATGCTTGGCATCTTTCTTAATCAACGCATCACGGATCGCTTCCGCTTGTTTTTTGGCTAAAGTAGGATCCAACCAGGCATGCGGATCGAAGTCGCCATGGTCATGCTCTTCTCTTTTCAACAGCGGCAGATTCTTGGTCGTCTCCACCACCAATGTTCGCTTGGTATCCAAATTTCTTGCGGCCTTTTCAGCCCACGCTTCCATGCCAACACCATTGTAAATAAACAAGTCGGCATTGCTGAGGGCAGTCATGTCCCTTGCCGTCAATTCAAAGTCATGTGGCTCTACGCCTGGCGGAATCAAGTTGGTAACTTGAACATGGTCGCCACCAATTTTTTTGGCAAAATCCTCAAATGGAAATAAACTGGTATATACTTGTAACTTGCCGGGGTTGTTGCTCGATTGGTTTGCAGCAGTACCTGGCTGGCATCCGGTCAATATCAGCAACGTTGCCGCAAGAAAGATCAACCCTTTGTTCACTTCTAATCACCTACAATAGATTGATTTCGTTTCATAAGATTCTACTACTCATTATAGCCCCAGCTACCAATCTTGTAAATCGTAAATATTACGATTTGACCAATAGGGAAATGAGGACCCTACATTTCCTAAGCCAGGCGGCTTCACCTTTCCCCTTCACTGGTTGTCTGATCTCCCGTATCTATCTTAGTTTATCCTTCCCCACCAAGGATTAACGGTAGGTTTACCGACTTTGAATGGGGAAAACGCCGGGATGCCGGTGAACAATCCCGCATAAAAGGAGCGAGCCATGAAAGATCGATATGTTAATTACAAGGATTTATCCCGCCATGAACAGGTGGGGAAAGATTATTCCATTCACCTTCATTTCCGTTCGCCCCAACTCGGCGTGTTTTCAATCCATGGCGGCGGAATCGAAACGGGAACGAGTGAATTGGCCCTAGCAATCGCCGGCAGAGACTGGAGTTGTTATCTGTTCAGCGGTGACAAACCACGGGGCAACCACCGTCTGCACTTGACTTCCACCCGCTTTGATGAGCCTTTGGCTATCCTGTTGGCAAACCAGTGTGAACGGATTCTCGCCCTGCACGGAGCAGCAGGAGACGAGGAAAAGGTGTATGTAGGCGGATTGGATGAAACTTGGCGGCAACACATAAAAAAATGCCTGGCCCAGCAAGGATTTGCCGCCATCGATCCCCCTCCCCGCCTAGGCGGAAGAGAACCGGAAAACATCGTCAACCGCGGCCGGCGCAAGCAAGGGGTACAACTGGAGTTGACCAGCGGACTCCGCCGCACTTTTTTCCAAGGAAGCGGGCTTGCTGGGCGTAAACGGCCCACTCCACGCTTTTACACCTTCGTCAATGCGGTACGAGAAGCGATTTCCACCCTTTCACAACCCTGAGTGCAGATGTGTGCAACAAAAAAGCCGTTTTACCCCAAATTGGAGTTAAAACGGCTTTTGTACAGCATCAGCTTGATTGTGCCATTCTGGTTTTCAATTTGGCAGACAGGCTTTGCATCCATGGTCGCACAACCAGAAGGAAGGTTTGCGTCACCATGTATGCCCCGGCCATGAACCCGAGCAATATCCCGGTGTCATGCAACACCGCTTGCACATTTCCATTGGACAGGATCGCCCTGAGGCCGTGAATCGTGTACGTCATCGGCAGATAAGGGTGTAGCGCCCGGAAAAACTCAGGCAACAATTCCACCGGATACGAACCGCCACTAGAAGCCAGTTGCAACATAAGCACAATGATGGCCAAAAAGCGGCCTACATTGCCAAAGAGCGCGACCAGCATCTGGTTGATGGCGATAAACGTAAAGGCCATGATGATCGTAAACAGATACATCCATCCGGTCAGTTTCGGCTGAAGATTGAGGGCGACAAGCAATATCCCACACAAGATGACCGCTTGCGCTGACCCGATCAAGCCACCTGTCGCCAAGCTGAGCGGCTCGCCACCAGGGCGCTTGATCGCCCGGTACAGGTCGACGACTGTAAACAGTAACATCGCCCCCACCCATAATGACAGGGATATGAAGTATGGCGCAAAACCGGTTGCGTAATTGGGGACATCATGGAAATTCTTCTCTTTGATCACAATCGGATCGGCCAACATATTTTCCTTGAGTTCAACGCCTTTGAGCTTCTCTTTGGCGTTGGCCACACCTTCTTTCAGCCCTTTCGCCAATTCAGCTTGGCCAGCGTGGATTTTCTTCAGGCCGTCTCGCAGGGCGTTTTGCCCATCGTGAATCTGGCGCGTACCTGACAGGGCTTTATTCGCTCCATTTTCCAACTGATTCAGTCCTGACGCAAGCACATTGATCTGGTTCAAATCTTTTTGTACTTGCTTCACTTTGGCGTGTAGCTCCCGTACTTTCCCTTCATTCACGACCTGTTGGCGTGCCTGTTCCAACCGATCCAACTTATCTTTGATCCCCGGCGCTTGGATAACGAGTTGCCCGATCTTTTGATGGCTCTGCCCTTGCAACCCTTCCGCATTCCCCAGGGCCGAGCGGATGGCTTCTATATCTTTGTCGCCGGCAAGCTCGGGATGGCGCGCCAACAGCCGATCTAACGCAGCCTGCGATCGATCCAGCTGAACCCCTGATTGTGCCAAGGTCGATTGACTGGAGCGCAATCGGCTTACCCAATCGGCCATGTGCCGCCCCGTCTCAACCAAAGGTTGGTTCAGCACTTGCTCCAAACGGCCCAATACCCGGTCTGCCGCTTCCAAATACGGCATTGCTTGCGCCACCTTCACTTTGGTCGCATCCACTTTGCCAGAAGCTAATTGCAACCCGCTGGTGATTTGCGACAACCCGTCTTCCAATTTGCCCAGCGCCGCCGCCAACTGACCGCTAGCCGACAGGGCTTTGCGGGTGCCGTCGCGCAGTTCTGCCGCGCCCTTGGCCGCTTTGTCCAAGTCTCGCGTAGACTGGGCGATCGAACCAAAAATCTCTTCCGCATAGGCTTCAGTCAAGTTTTCTTCCAGCGAGATCTCCAACTCGCGCCGCAGGGATTCCCCGATTTTCCCGGACAGGTAGTTGGTGCTTTCATCCACATAGTATTCCAACTGTCCTTTGAGTGGTTTGGGGCTGTCGAGCGACACGGCTTTTTGGGATAAATCCTTCGGAATCACAATACCGATGTAATACCGTTCCTCTCTGAACCCTTCCATCATCTGATCCCGGGACACAAATTCCCACTTCACCTTGGAGTCTTCGCTCAACTTCTTCCGCAACTCATCACCAATATCAATCCGCTCTCCGTCTTTGACCACACCGCGGTCTTCGTTTACAACGGCTACGGGCAGATATTGCATATTCTCATAAGGATCGTAAAACGCTTTGAGATAGATCAAACTATAGACCAATGGAATGGCAAGGATGCCCATGAGCGCCAACCGCATCGGTTTTTGACTCCATAAGGACTGAAGGTCTCGAAAGCCAATTTGGCCAGTGGCCAACTTTTCCTTCAACCACTTCATCGTGCATCCTCCTCCCATAAAAAATTAGACTGACTGGTCAGTACAAAATTTAATTTACCGCTTCTCCTGCATAGTTGCAAGAGAAGAAGTGGTTACAATTTTGTTACATCGACAATCCCCTTGATCAGCAACGCTTCAAGCGTTTCCAAAATTGCCGGCAAATCTTTTTCCATCTCCGCTACCTCATGATCCTCTGCATGATACAACTTTTGCAACACGATCACACTGGCCGCTCCAAAAATGGCGCTGGCTGTTTCCAATGTGTGATTAATGTTAAAATCCCCTTTTTCTTTCCCTTCTATTAACACCTTTTCAATCAATGTGATATACTCCCTAATCTTCCCACGAAAATGGCGTTGCCGCTCTTTGGTACCAAACGCTTCATTTAACAGTAACTTCGCCAATTTGGCATGATGGATGAAAAAAAGAACATGCGCTTTGATCAGATGGCGAAATTTGGCCACCGGTTCTTCGGTGCTCTCAATATACCGATCAGCGTACTCGATCAGCTTTTCAATCCCTTCATTGATCAAACCGGCGAACAGCTCTTCCTTGCTTTTAAAATGATAATAGATCGTTCCCTTCGCCACTCCGGCCTTTTGGGCAATATCATCCATTTTAGCCTGATCAAACCCACTCTCGGCAAACACTTCCACGGCGGCTTGGAAAATCATGTCCACTTTCTCGTGACGCATCCCTCACTCCCCCATCTACCCGATACTCCATCTTTCAAGTATAAGGGATTGTCTTTGATTTTGACACACTAAGACGTGCTTTGTTTATTATGTGCAAAAAAAAGCATCACTTGCTGACAATTCAATCCATCCGGTCTACACCATTAGTCGATGTTTAAAAAAAAACCACGCCCCCATCGGGGGGTGGTTATCAGAGAAACTCATATGAAGCGCCTATAGCCCATGTTTTCCCAAGTCATAGAGAAGGGTGTAGCCAATGGTTGCACCTACTATATCATTCGCAAACAACCGGTTTTTTGTGTCACTCACTGCCGCGTTTTTGTGACAAAAAATCGAATGTCCGTACGGAATGTTTTACCTCGGCCATGGTTGAACTTGGAAGCGTAACTTCCGTCCAGCTAGGGTATTATTCCGCCAGAGCGGGTGACATCGACCCATCCACACCCGCGGCTTCATCGCGAAAACCCTTTCAAAACATGGTAAAATATAAGTACATTCACATGAGGAGGCCCATGTTCATTGGTGTTTAAAGATTATCTCGCCAAAATAGGCAAAGGCGGCACCCGTGTTGACTTGAAATTGGGAAAAGAAGAGTACACACTGGGTGAAACGATTGCCGGTTCTCTTGTTATCCAAGGGGGCATAGTAACCCAACAGATCAATAAAGTGGACATTGACTTCGCTATTCACATGCAACAGCATGATCAAGTCACCACCCATTTGATCCAACGTTTTTCATTCGGCGAACCGTTTGAAATTCATCCCGGCGCCAAAAAAACATTTCCGTTCACATACACCTTGCCCAATAATTTGCTCTTGTCCGGATATTCCATTTCGTATTCTTTTGCCACCCGGTTGGACATTGCCGAGGCCGTCGACCAAACCGACCATAACTCCATCGTCATCCTACCTCCACCCTCCCTGCGGCAAATCCAAGCAGCTTTGAGGGAGCTAGGATTTCAAGAAAAGTACGGCTCCCGTTCCTTTGACGGTTATTTGCAAAAGTTCGAATTCACCCCCACCTCCGCTTTGGCCAAAGAAGTCACTCACCTTCAATTCGCAGCCAAAATGGAAGAGGACGGCATCGGGTTGTTAATGGAAGTGGATTTGGTGGGGAATCATCAAGTGCGCCGAGAAATCCACTTCACCTCTAAGCAATTGGACGACCCTGCAATCCTTCTGCAAAGACTGCGTCAATCAGTGCAAGAGATGATAAACGAACCTCATCGGCTGGGCGACAGTCAAAAGTACTATTTCCGCGATCATAAGCAATGGAGCAAACTGGGAGCCATCGGCGGCTTTGCAGCCGGGCTCGCTTCTGGATCTTGGTTTGAAGACGATGTCAAGGTTAATCATGACCGATTGCAGGATTACAGCTGGTTACACTTTGGCGGCAATGGGGAAAAAACATAGCCACTTCTCTTGAAGTGGCTATGTTTCGCTATGCCCTAAATATCCACTTTGACCCGATACCGCTTTAACCATTCGTTTAACTGCAACCAGTATGCCAGCAGAGCGGGCACATTCATCAATTGCCCAAACCACGGCAGATGCGTTCGGGTCAAGTCTTGCTCAGCGAACCGGCGAACCGCTTGTCGATCAAGCAATTGAAACATCGGCTCCTGCGCGTCTTCCGTCAATTGCAACACGCGTTGTTGCATGGTGCGCAAATAAACAGGGTGATGCGTCTTGGGATAAGGACTTTTTTTACGCTCGATGATTTCCGGGGGCAATATGCCCTTCAACGCATAACGCAACAATCCTTTCTCCCGGTTTCCTATACTTTTCATGGACCATGGGATGTTCCAAACATATTCCACCAGATGATGGTCGCAAAACGGCACCCGCACTTCCAAGCCGAAAGCCATACTCATCCGGTCTTTGCGGTCAAGCAAGGTGGGCATCCAGCGGGTCAGGTTTAAATAAAACATTTCCCGCATTCGCGCTTCTGTCGCGCTTTCCTCAGATAAACGCGGCACTTCCGCCAATGCCTCCTGATAACGCGACTCCACATAGGCCAATGGTTGAATCCGCTGGACGATTTCCGGGGAAATAAACGGAATCCGCTTATCAACCAACCGCGACCATGGGAACGTGTCGGCATTGATCATCTCTTCCCGGTGGAACCACGGATAGCCGCCAAACACTTCATCCGCACACTCACCAGACAGTACTACCGTCATCTTCTTCTTGATCTCTCTGGAAAACAAATAAAGAGATGCGTCAATGTCGGCCATGCCGGGAAAATCGCGGGCGATCATGGCTTGAATCAGGTTTTCTATCAATTCCTCATTATCCAACAGCACCACATGATGGTCAGATTCAATCACATCGGCCATCAATTGTACCCACGGCGCATCGGAGTTGGGTTGAAACTCATTGACATGAAAATGTTTGTCGTTGTCCGCGTAATCGACAGAGAAGGTGGACAACCGCCCCCGTCCCTCTTCAATGAAGGTTCTGGCTGCGCACGCGGAGATCGCACTGGAATCCAGCCCCCCAGACAACATGGTGCCAATCGGCACATCGGATACCAACTGGCGCTTGACGGCATCCTCAAACAGTTCCCGCACTTTGGCAACCGTCGTTTCCAGATCATCAGTGTGGTGGTCGCTCACCAATTCCCAGTAGGGACGAATTCGCAAGCCATCTCTGTCAAAAGCGAGCATATGTCCCGGCCGCAATTCTTTGATATCCCGAAACACCCCGACACCTGGCGTGCGCGCAGGCCCCATGACCAAGATCTCCGCCAGCCCTTCCGCCCCAATTATAGGTTCAATGTCTGGATGGGCCAACAACGCTTTTACTTCTGACGCAAATAGAAACGAACCGCCCACTTGCGAATAGAAAAATGGTTTTACGCCAATGCGATCGCGCGCCGCAAACAACCGTTGCTCAGCCTCATCCCAGATGGCAAAGGCGAAAATCCCGTTCAAATGGCGCGGACACTCCATCCCCCACTGGATATACGCCGTGAGGATTAATTCCGTGTCCGACCGAGTGCGTAGCTGGTGTCCGAGGGACTGCAACTTCAACCGGAGCTCATCCATATTGTACAATTCACCGTTGTAAGTGATCACATAGGTGCGATCCTCCAACTTCTTCTCCATCGGTTGCGTTCCGCCCTCCGGGTCGATGACGATCAACCGGCGGTGTCCCAAAGCGACATGCTCCCCGATCCATCTACCTTCCGCATCGGGTCCGCGTGCTTCAAGCGTCTCATTCATCTTCTCCAGCAAGGTGGTGCAACCCCGTAAATCCCGCTGGTAATCAACCCATCCTGTGATACCGCACATCAGACTCCCCACCCTTTCTAGGCGTATGTCTACTCTTCATCTTATGTGAGGTATTACAAAAGGTGTCTTCAAATCGTCTGCGGCCGTTCTGTTTTAATCTGGAAAAGCCCACCGCTTCACACAAACTTCACGGAAACGCATTATAATAATGGGAATATGAGGTGAACCGCACATGTCTTATTCGATCTTGGTTATTGAAGATGACCTTGACATTCAAGAGCTGATCCAAGAGTTTCTGCGCTCGCAGGCGTACGAAGTCACTGTGGCCAGCGACGGGCTAGAAGGCATTCGCATATTTCGAGAAAAGCCAGTCGACTTGGTGATCCTAGACGTGATGTTACCCCAGCTGGACGGGCACAGCGTTTGCAAGATGATTCGCGACCAATCCAATGTGCCCATCATCATGCTCACCGCGCTGGGAGAGGAAACAGATCAACTCAAAGGCTTTGAGTTGGGTGTCGATGATTATGTCAGCAAACCGTTTTCGTTTAATGTGCTTATCAAGCGCGTAGAAGCCGTGTTGCGCCGCACCCACCGGACCGAACCATCCCAGCGGCTCAGTTATAACGGCTTGGTGTTGGACACTGAAGGGCATACGGTGACGGTGGGCTCAAAGAAGCCCGATTTGACGGCCAAGGAATTTGACATATTGCACGCGCTATTGCGCAACCGGGGCAAAGTGTTAAGCCGCGACATGTTGTTAAACCAAGTGTGGGGAATTGATTTTTACGGCGATCCCCGCGTAGTCGACACACACATCAAGAATCTCCGCAAAAAATTGGGGAGTTCGTACATTCAGACGGTAAAGGGGATTGGTTATAAAATTGGTGACTAAATTACGGCAAGGCATTACCGGGAAAATTTTTCTTATCACCAGCTTGCTATTGTGTGTGTCCGCTTTGCTCATTTTTTCGCTTTTCTACTTTCTGCTCCCTTCCTATTATTATCAATACAAAATCAACCGGTTGGAAAACGGATTCCGAGAGTTGAAGATCGAAGCCGCCACAATCCCGATCGCCAATGCGCAAAAAACGTTGGATCAATTCGCCCATACCTACAACGCGGGGTTGGTGGTGGCCGACTTGGAAGGCCGCGTGGTGTACCGGCCGCCCGTCTACATCCAACTAAAGCAACTTCCAGATGCTTCAGCGCTGGGAATCCCCCAGGAATCAGACACCGGTGATCCTGAAACGGCCCGCGTTTATACGGCTGAAAAGCCGCTTACCTTTGCCGATGGAACCTACATCGCCTTCATCAGCGTCACCCTGCAACCGATTGAGGAAGCCTCCGACGCAATCTTCATGTTCATGCCTTATGTCGGCTTGATCATTTTACTGGTCTCACTAGGAGGCGCGTTTCTCTACGCCAAAATCATCTCCCAACCCCTGCTCAGCATCAATCGGGTAGCCAAACGCATGGCCCGGCTGGATTTCAGTGAACGATGTGTAGAAGGCGCACAAGATGAAATCGGCGAGCTTTCCCGCAGTCTCAATGACTTGGCCCGCAATCTGGAAGCGGCTATGGCCGATCTGACAAAGGCCAATGCCAAACTGAAAGGGGACATTCAACGCGAACGGGAGCAAGAAGCCAAACGGCGTGAATTTTTGGCGACAATCTCCCATGAACTAAAATCGCCGATCACCGCAGTCATGGGCCAATTGGAGGGCATGATCCACAAGATCGGGGCATATCGCGACAGGGACAAGTATTTGCAACGTTCATATGCGATCATGCAGGAACTGAGGGAATTGGTAAACGAGATTCTGGAATTATCCAAGCTAGAAATGGTCGACTTCGGCTTAAAGCAAGAAACCTTCTCTTTGTCTGAGATGATCGAAGGAGTAATCAAACGGTTTGATTATTTCCGCAACGACCGACGCATCCAACTGCATACTGACATCCAACCTTCCTTACAAGTCAAAGCGGACCGGGCTTGGTTGGAAAAAGCCGTCTCCAATGTGATCGACAATGCTATGAAATACGCACCAGAGGAAGCCACTGTCTCCATCTCCCTGACCGGCGAGGGGGATCACCTGCTACTCAAAGTGCAAAACACAGGGTCGCACATCGATGAAGCGGAAATCGACCGTCTCTTCCAAGCGTTCACCCGGTTGGAAAAGTCGCGAAATCGTAGCACTGGGGGAAGTGGGCTAGGGTTATTCATCGTGAAGCGGATCTTGGAAGTGCACCGTTTCCCATATCAACTGACCAACACCACCGACGGGGTCTTGTTCTCGATTCGCTTTCCCTCCGACGGACAGCACGTTCCGCCTGACACGCCCTAATCCTTTGGCGAAAAGAGCCCAGCGCGAGCAAGATTTTCACTCGCTTATGGCGAATCTATCAGGGCACCGATCTCACGGCAGGAGGGTGATGACCATCACAGCTTATTGGGATGCGAACAAAGCGATCCTTCAGCTATTGCTCAGCACACTCGCCATCTTCGCGCTCGACTGGTGGGCGAAGGGCATTGAGGTGGAAGGGATGGGGATCGCCTTTGGCGTGGCGTCAATCCGGTTGATTGGTTATCTATTAGGTGGATTTACCGTGCTTCTTTTCCTGCCCTTTTTTCTGGAAGACCGCTCCATCCGTTTTAAATGGTTGGCTTTCTTTTGGACCTTCAATCTGTCTGTATTCTTTATCAATCTATTCATGTTGGGGGGAATCGCCGCGTTTCTCGAAGGATTTGAAATGAACCAGTTTACCTCCGTACTGCAAGGCACCTTGATTGTCACCGCAGTGGATCTATTCACCCACAGCCTCGGAGTGAAAGTGCATCTGTAAACGCCGGCAGTTTCGCCTATGTTGCGCGTATAAAGACACCTCTGTCAAAGCAAGTCCTCACCCACACTGACAGAGGTGTCTTTCATCTCTCGCTCTTATTCAATTGCTTTGGTGAACCACATATTGTGCATAATACTTGGCGCTTAATTCTAATTGCTCTTCATTCACTTGAAACGCCCCATGAAAACGGAAATACGGAAGCAATTTCAGCCCCGTCAGCTTAGCCACTTGCTGCAATGGACGCAAAAATTCGTCAATGGTAAATTGGTTAAACCCGTTGGCTTGATAAGCATCCGCAGAGCCGCCGGCCGAAAAGGCAATGATCAACTCTTTGCCGTGCAACTTGTTGCCATGTGTGCCGTACGCCCAACCATATGTCAACACATCGTCTTGCCATTGTTTGAGCAACGCAGGCGTGCTGTACCATTGCAATGGAAATTGGAACACAATGCGATCATGCCCCATCAACAACGCTTGCTCACGCTCCACGTCAATACGGAAATCAGGATATTCCTTGTACAGGTTATGTATGGTCACCCAGCGCGAGTGCTGATGCATTTTCAATTCCTTGACCCAACGGCTGTTCACGCGCGAGTTTTCCAAGTTGGGATGGGCTACAATTACTAAGACTCTCATATCTCCTTCTCCTTTGGCCACCATCAGGGTCATTTTCATCTATTTTAACAATAATCAATTCAAATATAGAACACTTTCCTTGCATGATTTCAACTTTTCCCTCTTGTCCGACCGAAGGCGGGGCAAATCATAGCCGCTCCCATCAGATAGACGAAAACGGCTTTTAATTGCCTCGTTTCCTGTGATTGGCTATGTACTCACACTAGGGCGTGTCTGATGAATAGGCCAGCGGCTCCAAAACCTTTTTCTCATTCGCTTCACTTGTGCATCGGAACTCCTAGAGAAAAGGTTTTTCCGCCGCTTCTTCCCCACCAACTTGATTTGCCAGACACACCCTAGTCATGTGGACTGTCCTCCGTCCATCTTAAGCTGTGCTACACTTTCAGATTGAGTACATACCCTTTTCCTCTCACATTCTCGAGCTTTACCGCGTTTTTTAATTTCTGGCGCACGCGGTAAATCAATGAATTCACCTCGGTCAAACTGACATCCGGGATTCCGTTTGCTTGTGGCGACCGTTCAGACCACACGGCCTTGATAAGATCTTCAGTGGATACGAGCTGGCAACGGCGTTCATACAACAGCAAGAGCAGATTCCACTCTTTTTCCGACAGCGAGATCGGTTTGTTAAAAACCGTACAGCTGCGTTTATGCATATCGATCGCGAAGGCGTCAGTGGCTGTGTCCAGCATAGCGGACACGTCGAGGTTCAAATCCAATGTTTGTTCCGCGTACGCATAGACAAATTGCAATTGCACCATTTCCCCCGCCAAACGGATCAGGTCATAATTTTTCAACGGATATGGCTGATGTGGGCGCAACCGCTCCGTACCCACTTCCGTCCCCAATTTGCTTCCGAGATCACAGATAAACGCTTTCCCTTCTATGATGTCAATCGATGCATGGAGCCGAGAGATGCATTGATGAACAAAAGCCAAATCCGGTTTGACATCTTTACTCGCTCTGCCCAAGGAGTATCTTTCCTTGTCAAGCGCAACACATGCTCCCACAGGAAAAGGAAGCCCCTTTTTCACATAAAGATAAGCTAGCGGTTCCATCCTGTTCCTTCCTCCATAGAAAAACAATAAAATTTACTGATTATAAAATAAATGTACCATGAACGCAATATAATTTGTGCATATGATATTCACATTTTTAGCACTTTGGCAAATGCCTCCAATTGGGTGTGCAAAAAAACACCCCGCCGAATGGCCAGCGGGGCGTCGATCATTCTTATTTCTTGGAGATTTTGATCTGAGCAGCTTTTCCGTCCTTAAGTACCTTCTTCAACTGGATTTGCACACCGTGCTTCGGCAAGATTTTACCCACTTCAGGCGCTCCTTTGAGGGAGTAGTCATTGCCGTCAAAGAAGGTGGAAACCCCGGGCAATCCTTTGTAATGCATAGAGCCGAGGCTCGCGTAGTTTTCAATGTTGATGTCGGAGGTTTTCTTGAAGCCGAAAGCAGCATCTACCAGTTGGTAGCGATCGCCAGCCGGTTTGCTCGGATCGTTGTTCCAGTAGTGGACACGTTGGTGAGCGTCAACCAGTCCGTTCATGCCATAACCCGCATGAGCGCTGGTGTTGTTGTCCAAGTAACGGCTATCCACATACCATACGAGCATACCCGGATCGCTGGTGATGAAGCTGTTGCCACGGCGCAAGTATTTTAGCCCTTTGTCCACTCCATTGTGCGTGCGCCATTCTACCAGATAGTAGTTGGGGTACATCTTCCCTTTGCCGTCGAAATGGATGAAGCCAGACAAGGTAAACTTCGGCGTTGATTCGGCATCGTCGGCGAAGACCGTTTTGCCGTCGGCGTCTACCACAATGTTGTCAACATAGAACCCTTCCATCGCCAACCCGCCGTCAGTGACATAGTTGAATTCTACTTTGATCTTTTTGTTGACGAAAGCGGACAAGTCGATTTCTTCTTTGACCCAAGCTTTCTTGGTGTCGTCGTCAAACGATTTGACCGTCTTCTTCTCGTTGGTTGCTACATCGATGACATTCACATACAGATAATCGTAACCAGCCTCGATTTGTCTCCAAGAATCGAAACGCAACACCGCTTGTTTCGCACCAGTCAAATCGATTTCGTTTGAAACCATGCGGGTGTTGAGGTCGTCACCCATGTCGGAGAAATAAGCGAATTTGCCACCCACTGGCTGAGTCGGCGGTAGTTTCTCCACATCGGGCAGATTGATTTTCAGCACTTTGTTTTCCGGTTTCAAGTTGACAGCTTCATTCAACTTGACATCCTTGCCTCTCTTGGTGAGGTCTTTGAGGTCGACTTCTTTCGCAGCGATCCATTTCCCACCAAATGTGGTTTGCAAATAGAGCTTGGACCACGGGTCAAATCCGACAGGTTCGGTACCGGATACTTTACCATTCCAGGAACCACCAGACATCAAGGACCATGTGCCAACGGGGGAACCAAGACCCGTGTTGGTGGTGTCATACAAGTCCGGCAAGCCCAAATTGTGGCCATATTCATGCGCAAATACGCCAACTGCGCCATCTTCCGGTTGAATCATGTAATCATAAGCTTTAAGTGAAGTTCCTGGGATTGCTGTCGGTTGTTTCAGCGTCCAACGGTGAGACCAGATCGCGTCTTCCCCGAGCTCTCCGCCGCCCGCTTCTTCACCCACGCCGGCGTGAACCAGCATCAGGTTGTCCAGCATGCCGTCCGGCTCCATCACGTTGCCATCTTGGTCCAGGTCATAGGGGTCGCGTTGGTCATATTTTGCTTCGTTCCCTTTAATAGCTTGGCCCACTTGGGTCAAGGTTTCGACAACCAAACCGCGTGGGTCGGCATCGTTTTCTTTAGCCGTCCGCTTGGATTCCAACCACGGCGTAACCGTCCCATCAACGGTCCACGTGCCGCCTGATTGTTGCAGATAGAATTGGGCCATCGTCGTCAGTTTAAGCCCTTCAGGCGTTGTGTATCCTTGCTGATTAAACAGCATTTTTTGATAATGGACCGGATTAAAGTCTTTGGTGTAGAGATAGCCAGGCTCTTCTTTCAAGCGGTTATGTTTATAGTCCGGAAATTCGACCAACGCCAGCACAATGTTGTCTTTATGAGCGTTTTTGCCGAATTTTCCTCTTTTGCCTTTGTTAGCCTTTTGGGCATTTTCCTTTTGGACGCCTTCCAACCCTTTTTTCGCTTTTTTACCAAAAGTGGTAGAGGTGTCGATACCGCTTTCAAAAGCACGCTTCTTCACATATGCTTCCACCGCTTTTTCTACTTCTTTCTCGGAAGCCTTTTTGCTGACGACACCCCGTTCCTTCAGCGCTTTGGACAAACGCTCAACATCAACACTTGCCCAGTCGATGTGCTTTTCATGCGTTCCTGGTGCAGTCGGCTTCGCCAAGGCCATCGGCGCGGCAGCAAACCCGCTGATAACCAACGCGGAGGATAGCACACCAGCCATTGTTTTGCTGAATTTCACTCTACTCACCCTTTCCGGACTTTTTAGTGAATTACTTACATAACCAGCCTCTCAAAATAAAATGTGCAATAGACCCCTCAGTCACAGTATTAAGTAAATAATTCTAACTATATTATATTTAAATACTATGTTAAAAGAAAACAATATTATTAAAATAACCTATTTTTATTTATGAACAAACCGTGAACAAGCGGCCTGCACATCGATAAAACCTTTGCTATAAGCGTCGGGATTCCGCATAAAGCAAGAGATTTCCGGGTAAAGGGAAGGTAGCCGTCGCCAAGAAACCTTTCACCCATCTACGCATCTACGCGCTAAAAGAAAAAAATAATAAAACCTAATTATAGCAAAATTAGGTTCCCTTCTTATCAAGACCAATGATCTATTGGAACGTTCCCAAGTCGGCAGCCAGCTCTATGTCAGCTTTGAATCAGGTGCGAAAAAATATCGCAAAGGCGGGAAACGTCAAACTTATCACCTGTATTATGGTAATATCAAGTCGCTCGTAAAGTAAGCGGCGAAGCACACGACAAGAGGCACCGCCCCCCGTTTAGAAACAGGAGGCGGTGCCTTGTTTGCAAGCGGCATACTTCAGCCGAAATATATTCCCATCTAGAGGAGTCCTTTTCAAGCCTATGCACCCAACCACCGCTGGACAGCAGGCAACCTTTTGACAACCAATCGATCCACCATGAAAACAAACAACATCGACAATCCGGCCAGCGGCATCAGAAACCCCAGACCAATAACAATGGCTGTCAGTCCCCTCGTCAACTTGGCGTCCTTGGGCAGAGCAGGTGCGCCCAACTTGCCGCGCGGCCTCCGCTTCCACCACATCACCAGGCCGCTGATCGCCACCGCTAACAAGCCAAGACAAACCACCAGCCCGATCACTTGGTTCGGCAAGCCAAAGTACCGACCTTCATGTAAGGCAATGCCGATGGAAATCGCTTTGGCCATCCAGCCATAGTCGGAAAACCCGACACGAACCAACACCTTCCCGCTATATTGATCAATGTGCAACACCATTTCATCTTCTGGTTTGTCAGCTGACAACGACACAGTGTAAACCCCTTTGTCCCCCTCAGGAAAATACACCGTGTAACCAGAGTCCACTTGGTTCGCTTTAGCAATCTCCATCACCCGTTCCAAGGGCAAGGGAGTCGCCTCACCGGATGACTCTGGGACGGGCACCTTTTCCGCTGCCCAAGGGACATCGGCAACTTGTTTGGTCGGTTTGGCGGATTCCGGCTTGGGTCCGCCTGCAAATGCAAACGCGGGGTATCCCGTATGAGTGGACGTCGCCAATTTGCTGATCAAATCCCCAGCCACGCCAGACCATGGCAACCCAGTCAAGATCAGCAAAATAGCAAACCCTGATAACCAAACTCCGGTGACGGCATGGGCATCGCGCCAGAATATCCGCCCGCCTTTCGTCAAACGCGGAATCAACGCACCGCGGATGGTTTTTTCCTTGGGCCACCACAGATACAGACCCGTGATGACCAGGATCATCGCCCAGCAGGCAGCCAGCTCCACCAACCGGTCTCCCATCGTCCCCATCATCAACTCACCGTGCAACATCTCGATCTTCTCCAACAACCGCTCGTCTTCCTTGATCTGACCGACGACACGGCCCGAATAGGGATTGACGAACACTGTTAGCGCCTGTCCCTTGTCCATCACTCCGACTTCGGCTGTCCGATTTGGCTCATCACTCGGCCGGTAGCTTGTGATTTGTCCATTGGGGTATACCTTGCGCACCGCCTCCACCTGCATGGATGGCGTCAACGTGCCGTTTTGCTTCTGAGGTTCCTGAATATAGTAATAATCCCGATAAAGCCAATCCTCCAATTGCGGCTTAAACAAATACACCGCGCCGGTAATAGATAACATCACAATAAACGGGGCGAAAATAATCCCCGCATAAAAATGCCAACGCCAAATCAACTGCGTCAACCGCTGAGGTTTGTGAACTGTGGTAGACACTGATTCTCCTCCTGTCTTCTCAATCATGCAGGAATGCCTACTCGATTATAAAGCGGTATCCAAAACACCCACATGACTCCAAGGAGCTATCATTTGTGTCTATCCAGTGACTAAAACATCAGTAACGCGTCCTAAAAAGTAGAAAAACGAGTATAGATCTGATCTCTATACTCGCTTTAAACCCAATCTAATCTAATGTACAACCCAAACATAAAACTCCTTTAGCATCTATATTACTCAACAATAATTCGGAAGCTGTATTGCGCAATCCCCCACGTTTGGCCTTTATTCCGATTCCAATAGGGAACAATATTGTAATCATATGTTCCCTTTTGACCAGGGGCATGTAGAACACTTTCGTTGTCTAGCTTTTTCACCTCTCCTAAATTACCTTGAAATAGGTTAATTGAGCTAGGTTGCGGATTTTTGCTAAATTTAATTGTTATGGCTTCATTTGGCTTTACTTTTATTGTCGATTTATCACTTGGAGGCAAAAAGGTAAGGTCTCCCGGACAAGCCCTGTTCCAACATATTGTCTTCCCTTCCAAATGCACCTTTTCATTCTTTACCTGTATTTCTGGAACTGGGGCTTCCTTTCCAGGTAGTTTATCTCCACATCCAACCAAAAGAAGCATGACACACAACACAAGCCAATTAACTATTTTACGCTTCAAGTTTATTCCTCCTCGGGATAAGTACAAAATCCTAAATTGACATCATCTTCTTTTACCAGTTGTATTTCTTTTTCTTATTTCCAATTCCTCTTATCCTACCAGCAATAAAACATTCACTCCCCTTCTATGTTAGGAGAGTGAATGGCCGTTTCTTTATGCAAAAGACTAGAATATCATTCACAGCTGCAGCACTAATAAAATTATCCAAAAAACAAATCAACAATATTCTTTGTTGTCGATCCGTTCGCGCGATAAAATTCGGAGTAACCGCAATTCTTGCACGATACGACTTTAAACTCATTATGTTGCACATCGAAAAAACGACTTAATCCCGTGCCTGTTGTGGCAATTTCCCCTACGGTTACTTCTTTTCCATTGCATTTAGGACAACCATTTCTCATCGCTCGATCCTCCACATCATTCAGTTGATAGTTATATACCCGTTTTTGAACAAACTTAGCTACCTGAGGTAGTGTGCATGTAGTAGCCCAAATAGAAAAGAGGGAGTATATTTCATCTTCCGAAATATTCGTATTATGATCTAAATGGATATGTACAAAAAACATTCAAATAAATGGATTATCAGGCCGTTTATCCTGCTAATTCCATATGATAAAATTACCATTTGTTATAGAAAGAGTAGAAGATTTATATTTCTTGCACACTCCATTTAAAATCGGAGGTCTATGATTGATTATGGAACTTGCAAAAAAGGAAGACACAGAAAAAAGCACTTCTCCCTTGCAGAAATTGCAAAATTCTTTGCCTCCTTGGGTGTCAAAATATAAACTCCCCCTGCTCATTATCGGATTGGGAGGACGACACCAACTCTCCCCTCCCTAAGCATGGGGAGTTGTCAATATGGAATTCATTGTATAGTATAAATAATATTATTGTTTTCTAAAAATATAAATGAGATGAATTATTGAAGTGATTTAAAGTGGCTTGGAGAGACGTTATCCTTAACAAAAGGGTTGATAAGCTTACACTAAAACAAGTACTGCTTGAGGTTTTTCAATCCAGTATTGAACAGTCGAAGATTGAAATAGATGAAATTAAAATTATTGGCGATATTACGGAAATGGCAAACATAGAAGAACATACACGATTAGTCTGTGAAGTCTCACTTTGTCAAAATGATGAGTTCATGTTCATGCTATCGATTAGTATTTTAGATGAACAATTATGGACTGAAAATGATATCGAGGTTGTCTCGAAAATTTGTTCAAAACTAGGTTGCAAGGCTTTAATTGAGAATGTTAATGAACTCGCTCCTAGTATTATGTTTCTTGTTCATCCCGATGGACGATATGAACATATTACGGTAGATCCTGATGCACTTGATGGTTTTCCTGTAGAGGATTCGTATTTTAAAGGTTGATAATACCGGGAGCTATAAACGCAAATATGTTTGTTCTTGCGATCTTTATAACATATAAATAACCTCTCCTTTTCTTCACATCGTTGACCTAAGACCAAATCTAAAAAAAGCCGCCCCACCATGATGGTGGGACGGCTTTTCTTCATTTGGCGGAGAGGGTGGGATTCGAACCCACGGATGCCTCACGACATCGGCGGTTTTCAAGTTCGCTTCCCGCCCCCATCTGCAAGTTTATGGAGGTTCAAAATGCCAAGTTTTAAAAGGTTTTTCCCGTCTTGAGTTTACCTATGTTCAGGTCAAAATGAGTCGTGTGGTAGAACGTTTGGTAGAACAAATGGTAGAAGAGGTAGACAAAAAAATTTTCGATATAAAGTAGATCACTAATTAAAATGGTGATCTGTTTTTTATTAAAGGGAATCATGTATCGAAAGAAAAATTAAATATTATTGGAGGCGATACAATGGATAAAGACAACAATACAAACTCTAGAGAAAGATTATTCAACGTAATTTCTAATTTTCTAGGACCAGAACTAATCATCTTTGTGCTAATTGCTATTTGGTATTTGATAGCTTACTTTTATAACCTTGGTAAATTTCATTATTATAAACTCCCTACATTTTATATGGAGTTAGGATCAAAAAGAAGATGGCATAATCAGTTGGAAGAATTCATAGATATAATGAAATTAAAGTTTAGAAAAACAATTAATAGGGTAAGTAGCAAAATGATAAATAAAATAAAATCCAATGAAAAAGTGATTTCATCATTTTTCCGTTTAATATTATTCTTATTTATCATAGGAACAGCATACTATTACGGTTATTCGATATCAGAATGGACGGAAAACTATTATGTTTTAGAGGAAATGCCCTCTTCAAATAACAAAGCAAACGAGTTAAATGTTGTAATTGAGACTTATCAAGATTATTACATAGTCGTTAAAGCACATAAAAAAATAACAAGCAACCCTCCTTATTCTCCACTAAGAGCTTGGAGAATGGAAAAACATTACTTATCACAATCATTTGACCTTACCAAGGAGAAAAAGCCTTATAAAACCTACACACCTAAATTTGAATTGGTTCCAATTAAACAAGATAAAGAACAAATATTAATAAAAGAACCGTCAGGCCAAGTAAAACCAATTAAATTTGATGATAAAAAATATATAGTTAAAAACATGAATTTAGGAGCATTAGTTCTAGAAGAATAAAACTCATCGTGGATAAACATTGTTTATAAACAGTTTATCCACGATTTTTTATATATGAGATTGTCCTAATTAAACACCAACTAATATCTTACCGATTTCACCTCGCAATTTTTCCCTTGTATTATCCAAGTTTTTACTCCCATAATAACGATCAGGTTCTTTCCAAGTGAACCCATCATCCTTAAATCTAGGGATAACATGAATATGTACATGGTCTAAATCGTTAAATGCCCCACCATTTTGCCATACCATTACTCCATGAGGACTGAAACAACTTTTGATGGCATTTGAAACAACAACAGACGCATCCATCATTGAATGAAGCACTTCTGTTGGCATATCAGTTAATTCTTTATAATGTTGTTTCGGCATGATTAAAGCATGTCCTTCATTAACTGGATCAATATCTAAAATGCAGATCACTAAGTGATTTTCATATATGATCTTGGCTGGATCAAGATTTTTAATAATATTACATCCTGTGCATTCGATTTTGCACTGTGACATTTGCTATTTCTCCTTTTTATTTATCATTATATCCAGATAAAATAAAAAAAGACTCTATAAAGAGTCTGAGGCTGCTGACAAACTGCCTTGAAAGGCAGGGTCAGCAGCCTTTTTTGTCGAATCAATAAAAAACACTCTCTATAAGGAGTTTTTTCTATGTTTAGAACAAACCCGAGTAAAGAACATCAACCAGAACTGGTTAACATAGAAGAATTAGTTCCACGAGATCACTTGTTACGGAAAATTAATGAAACGATCGACTTCTCCTTCATTGCTGAGAAATGTAAAGAATTATACTGCCAAGATAATGGGCGTCCATGTCTTGACCCAATTATGTTATTTAAAATGCTACTCATTGGATATTTGTTCGGCATTCGTTCCGAACGCC
>NZ_FXTU01000010.1:0-79036 GCF_900182735.1 Laceyella tengchongensis
ATTACATGGTGCCAACCTATTTCATCGGCCTGGACGCGTTGCCGGTTAACGCCAATGGCAAGGTTGACAAGCGGGCGTTGCCCGAACCGAACATCAGTGGCAAGCGCGTATATGTGGCGCCATCGACAGACTTGGAGAGAGCACTGGTCCGCATCTGGGAACAAGTGTTACAGAAGGAGCGCGTGGGTATTGATGACCGTTTCTTCGAATTGGGCGGGCATTCGTTGACAGCGATGTCGTTATCGGCTCAGATCCATAAAGAATTGAATATGGAGATGCCGCTACGCGAAATTTTCGCTCGTCCGACCGTAAGAGAAATGGCGGCATATTTGTCGGAATTGGATCACAAAGCGCATAGGGAAATCAACCCCGCACCGCCAGCCGCTCACTATCCGGTCACTTCTGCGCAAAAGCGCCTCTATGCGCTTCAACAGATAGATGGGGTCGGTACGGGGTATCATATGCCGTATTTCTTCCGGGTCAGGGGACAACTTGATCTGGAGCGACTGGAGCAGGCGGTCACCAAGCTGGTGCAACGGCATGAGTCCTTACGCACCTCGTTCCATCTCCTTGAGGGCGAATTGGTACAGCAGGTTCATCCGGAAGCGGCTGTTGCCATAGAGTATGAGCAAGCCGCTGATCAAGAGGAAGCTAGACGAATCATGCGAGCGTTTATCCGCTCCTTCGACTTGGAACAGGCACCTTTATTCCGAGTCGGAGTGATCAGTGTGGACGCGGGGGAATCCTTCTTGATGTGGGATTTGCATCATATTGCCGCGGATGGCGTTTCAATGGAGAGGCTGTTTGCCGATTTCGCCCAATTGTATCAAGGCGAGGTCTTGCCTGAGCTTCGGTTGCAGTACAAGGATGTGGCTGTGTGGCAACAATCAGATGCTGCACAAGAAGCCAAGCGTGTGCATGAATCATATTGGTTGCGGGAATTGTCTGGGGAATTGCCTGTCTTGGAATTGCCGACTGATTTTCCGCGCCCGCCGGTACAACGCTTTGAGGGGAGTTATCTCACCTTCATTATTGATGAAGAATTAAGCGGCAAATTGAAGCAGTTGGCGGAAGAACGGGGAGCGACGCCCTATATGGCATTGATGGCCACTTATGCGGTGTTACTGGCCAAGTATACCGGTCAGGAAGATGTTATCGTGGGGGCGCCGGTGGCAGGCCGTTCGTATGCGGACACGCATGAGATCGTGGGGATGTTCGTCAACACGTTGGCGATTCGTAGCCAGCCCCGGTTGCGGGAAAGTTTCTCGTCGCTTTTGGCGCAGATCAAAGAAAAGGTGTTGCAAGCGGCCCAGCACCAAGATTATCCGCTGGAGGAATTGGTTGAAAAGCTGGGTGGACAACGTGACATGAGCCGGACGCCGTTGTTTGACACGACACTCGGGATGCAAAACATCTCCCCACCGGTCTTGCAGTTGCCCGGAGCAACACTGACGCCGGATGAGTTGGAATGGAATAGCGCGAAGTTTGACCTGAGCTGGCTCTTCACCGACGGCACATCCCTCACGGGAATGGTGGAATACAGCACGAGCCTGTTCACGGAAGCGACGGTAAGGCGCATGATCGGCCACTACCTGCACATTTTGGAACAGATTGTGGATAATCCGGACATAACGCTAGACAGGATTGAACTGACAACCAAAGCGGAGCGAATGCAAATTCTCAACGAATTTAATGCCACTCGGGCGCCCTACCGTGACCGGGCGTTGGCGCACCAGCTGTTTGAAGAGCAAGTGGAACGCTCACCCGAACAATTGGCTGTTGTGTATCAAGAGGAGGCGCTGACTTACAGCGAGGTGAACAGGCGCGCCAACCAACTGGCTCGGGTGTTGCGGGCGCAAGGGGTGACTCGTGACCAGATTGTCGGGTTGATGATGAAACGGTCGCATGCGTGTGTCATTGCCATGTTAGCGATCATGAAAGCGGGCGGTGCATATCTGCCGATCGACCCTGAATATCCTGAAAGCCGCATTCAGTATCTGCTTGAAGACAGCCAGGCAAAATGGTTGTTGGTTAATCGCGGGACGGAAATTCCTAGCAATTACCGGGGCCATGTGATCGTGGCCGATGAAACCCATGCCGAAGACGATTCCAATCTGACCCCGGTCAATGAACCGACTGACTTGGTCTACATGATCTATACTTCCGGTTCGACCGGCAAACCCAAAGGAGTGATGATTGAGCACCGTAGTTTGTGCAACCTCGGCCTGCTGGGCCCATTGCGGGAGATTGAACCACACAGCCGAGTAATGCAATTCGCTTCGATTAGCTTTGATTCTTCGGTGGCGGAAATCTTTCCCGCCTTGTTTACGGGAGCGACCCTCTATTTCGAGGATCGTGACATCCTGTTGGGCGAATTGACGCAGTATCTGAAGCGAAACCGGATCTCGACCGCGGCGCTCCCCCCTTCTGTATTGCGCACCGTGCCTTATGAAGCATTACCAGATCTGAAAACAGTGATCAGCGCGGGAGAAGCTTGCACGATGGATTTGGTGCAAACCTGGGGGCAGGGACGTACGTTTATCAATGAATACGGGCCGACAGAGGGAACCGTCTGCGCGACGTTGGCGCGCCTCACACCGGATATGGACAAAGTGACGATTGGAAGACCAATCAAAAACCAACAGGTTTATATCGTAAATCGCGAACATCAATTGTTGCCGGTGGGGGTTGTGGGCGAGCTTTGCATCGGCGGAGCGGGATTGGCCCGTGGTTATTGGCGGCGCCCCGATCTTACGGCGGAGAAGTTTGTGCCTAACCCATTCGTCCCGGGTGAGCGTATGTACAAAACAGGGGATTTGGCCCGTTGGTTGCCGGATGGCAGCATCGAATATTGGGGCCGAATTGACGACCAAGTGAAAATCCGTGGACATCGGATCGAATTAGGAGAAGTGACCGCGCGGTTGTTAGAGCATCCCGCTGTCCATGAAGCGGTGGTCATAGCTAGAAAAGATGAACGTGGGCATTCCTATCTCTGCGCCTATTTCACGGAGAAGGGCTCATGGACCGTCGCGGAGCTAAGGCAACACTTGGCGCGTGAGTTGCCGGATTACATGATTCCGAGCCATTTTATTCAGCTAGATAAGATTCCGCTCACCCCGCACGGTAAAGTGGATAAGCGCGCCCTGCCCGAACCGACGGAACCATCGGAGACGGGGGTAGATCATGTTCCTCCTGCCACCGATATCGAGCGATTGTTGGCAACGTGCTGGCAAAAGGTGCTGGGGATTGCACGGATTGGTATCCACGACCATTTCTTGGAGCTGGGTGGAGACTCCATTAAAGCGATTCAAGTTGTCGCCTATTTGAAGCAACATGATTGTAAAGTGAGAATCAATGATCTATTCCAATATCCGACGATTGCCGAGCTGGCCACGCGCGTTCAGCGGTTGGAGCCACATGCGGCAGAGTGGGGGCCGGTTACGGGAGAGGTGCCGCTCACCCCAATCCAGCGGTGGTTTTTCGATAAGCAATTTACAGAAGCGCACCACTGGAACCAAGCGATGATGCTGTACCGGGAAGCGGGTTGGGACGCGGATGCGGTGAAGCAGGTGCTCCAAGCGTTGGTTGCTCACCATGACGCGTTGCGCATGGTTTACCACCAAGAAGGGGAGAGCTTGAAGCAGATCAACCGTGGTTTGGAAGGAACCCATTTTGCCTTCACCGTCTTTGACCTGTCGCAGGAGCTGGATCTTCAGGGGCGCACTGAGCGGGAAGCCGGACGATTGCAACGGCAGCATCGTCTCGTAGAGGGACCATTGATGCAGGTGGGTTTGTTTAAGACGAAGTCGGGGGATCACCTTTTGATCAGCATTCACCACTTGGTGGTTGACGGAGTGTCTTGGCGTATTCTGTTGGAAGACTTTGCTACAGCTTACCAACAAGTGATGCAAGGCAAGCCGATTCAGCTACCGCCGAAAACGAGTTCGTTTCAAGAGTGGAGCCGCAAGTTGGAGGAGTACGCCAACAGTCCCGAGTTGTTGCGAGAAAAGGAATACTGGCGCCAGATTGAGGCGAAGTCCGTCTCCGCCTTGCCCAAAGATTTTCCGGTGGATAAACCGTTGACGATCAACGGTTGCAAGACGGTGACGGTCACATTGCCCGAAGCGGAAACCAGACAGCTCCTGACGGAAGTGCATGCCGCTTACCACACTGAAATAAATGACGTGCTGATGGCCGCATTGGCTCTGACCATCAGCGAATGGAACCAAAGCAAAATCGTGGCGGTCAACATGGAGGGGCACGGTCGGGAAGAAATTGCTGAAGACCTTGATTTGACGAGAACAGTGGGTTGGTTCACATCTACGTTCCCCGTGGTGATCGAGGTGGAAACGGAGCAATTGTCGGACACAATCAAGCAAGTGAAAGAACAATTGCGCCAAATTCCCAATAAAGGCTTGGGTTACGGCATCCTGCGGTATTTGACCGACCCCGCGCACAAACACGATGTACCTTTCAACATGGAACCCGAGTTGAGTTTTAACTATCTGGGGCAGTTTGACCAAGAGATGTCGACGGAAGCGTTTGTTCAATCGCCCATGCCTAAAGGGGATGAATTGAGCCCCTTGTCTGAGACCCCACATCTCCTAAATATCGTGGGCATCGTGATGGAACAACAGTTGTCGGTACATTTCCACTATCATGCGGGGGCGCATCGGCATGAAACCATTACCAGATTGGCCGATAGGTTCCTGTGGTGGTTGCGCGAAATCATCACCCACTGCTTGAACAAAGAAGAGAGTGAATATACGCCAAGCGACTTTAGTGCCAATGATTTGACGTTTGAAGAAGTGGAAGAGATCACAGAATTGTTGGCAGAGTTGGATCTTGATTAGAACGTGCTGATAAATAGGCCAATGCCAATGTGATACGCCATACACGTTCTAATGCAAGCGGGTGTGGAAAGCCCTAGTAATAAAAAACACATCACCGCTGTCGGTGTCCGCGTGCGCGAAGGGACACCGGCGGCGGAATTCATTTATGCGACAGCGCAGGTGATATGGATGGATAAGAAAAACATGGCGGATATATACTCCCTTTCTCCGATGCAAGAGGCGATGTTGTTTCATTCCTTATATGACCAAGGGAATTCGTATTTTTTGCAAATGGTCATGAAAACTGAGGGAGATCTGGACCCCGCTTTGTTAGAAAAAAGCATGAACGTATTGATTCAACGTTATGAGGTGTTTCGTACCGTTTTTGTATATAAAGGCATGACGAAGCCGCGCCAAGTTGTGTTGAAGGAAAGGAAATTCAAAATAGGTGTGCGGGATTTGTCCCATCTGCCGGAATCGGAGCGTACCAGCGCATTTTCCCAGCTACTTCGCCAAGATCAAGAAACACCGTTCGATCTGACCAAAGATATCTTGTGGCGCGTGACCGTCGTCCATATGGGAGAGGGGCATCATCACATCATTTTTAGTAGCCACCACATCCTGACGGACGGTTGGTGTATGGGGATCATTCTGGAGGATTTGTTTGAAACGTATGGCCGTTTGCGAAAAGGGCACCCGATTCCCACCAAACGGGTCACACCATATCGAGAATACATTCGTTGGTTGGAAAAGCAAGACAAAGAACAGGCTTTGACATATTGGAAAGATTATTTGGCTGGGTTCGATGAGCGCACGGGGTTGCCTCGGCAAGGGCTGGAGAAGCCGCAAGATTACCGGTTGGAAAAGGCCTCTTATCAGCTTGATCCGGCGTTGGCCGAAGGGTTGCATCAATTGGCCCGTACGTCGCATGTCACGTTGAACAACTTGTTTCAGACCATCTGGGGCATACTGCTGCAGAAATACAACGATACAGAGGATGCCTTGTTCGGCGCGGTTGTGTCGGGTCGCAATAAAGAGATTCACGATATCGAAAACATTGTGGGCTTGTTTATCAATACGGTACCGGTTCGCGTCAAAGGGGTGGGGTCTCAACGTTTCATCGAGTTAGCCAAAGAGGTACATCAAGCTTCCCTCGACAAAGAGGCATTTGATTACCTTTCCCTAGCGGAAGTGCAAGAGCGAACCGAACTGAAAGAGCAATTGTTTGATCATATCATGGTTTTCGAAAACTATGATTTTGACCGTTCGGTTTTCGAAAAACACCGGGAGCACATCGGGTTTGACATATGCGGGGCGAACAGCACGTTCGACAAAACCAATTATGATTTCAACGTGATCGTGGTCCCCGAAGAAAAATGCCAGATCCTGTTCCATTACAATGGGTTGAGCTACACTGCGTCGTTTGTCGACCAGGTTTTCCGGCACTTTTCACATATTGCAAAACAAGTGGTGGAGCGCCCCGACCTGCCGATCGCTGAGATCGAAGTGGTAACCGAAGAGGAGAAGCGGACATTGCTGGTTGACTTCAATCCACCAACACGTCCCTATCCCAAACATAAACCGGTCCAACAGCTGTTTGAAGAGCAGGTTGAACGGACACCCGACCATGTCGCGCTCAAGATGGGCACCCGCCAGCTGACCTATCGGGAGTTGAATACCGTGGTGAATCGCTTGGCTCGCGTGCTACGCAGACGTGGGGTGGTAAGAGGCCAGTTGGTCGGCCTCATGGCGGAGCGCTCTTTGGAGATGATCATCGGCATGTTTGCGATCATTAAGGCCGGTGCCGCCTATGTGCCGATCGATCCCAATTATCCGGAAGAACGCATCCAATTCATGCTGGATGACGGCCATATTTCCTTGATTGTGAAACAGCCGCATCTATGTTTGCCGCCCACTTTCATGGGAGATGTTGTTATCCTTGACGAAAAAGTCTGGGCCGGGGAAGAGGGGGACAACCTCCCGCTTATGAGCGGGCCGGAGGACATGATCTATGTGATCTACACGTCAGGTTCCACCGGGACGCCCAAAGGGAGCATCTCATGCCATTACAACGTTGTACGCACGATCGTTCAGACGGGGGATGTAGACATCACCGCTGAAGATGCGATGCTACAGCTTGCCAACTTCACGTTTGACGGGTCCGTGTTTGATATATTCGGGGCCTTGCTTCACGGCGCAAAATTGGTGTTGGCGCCCAAAGAGGTTTTGCTTGATTTGAATCAAATAACGGCATTGATTCGAGAAGAGAAAATCACCATCTGTTTTATGACGACGGCATTGTTTAACACCATCGTCGATCTGAACGTCTCCGCCCTCGCCGATTTGCGGAAACTGATATTTGGTGGGGAAAAAGCCTCACTCAAGCATGTGCGCAAAGCGTTGGCGGTGTTGGGCAATGATCGCCTTGTCAATGCCTACGGCCCCACTGAGGGCACGGTGTATGCGACCATGTATCGGTGTGAACCGTACTGGCTGGAGCGGCAAACGGTCCCCATCGGTAAGCCTGTCAATGCGACCAAGCTTTATGTGGTGAACAAATCTAATCAGTTGCAACCGATCGGCGTGCCAGGAGAATTGTGCGTCAGTGGCGACGGAGTGGCTTTGGGATATCTCAACCGGCCGGAGCTTACCGCGGAAAGGTTTGTGCCCGACCCTTTTGAGCAGGGCAGAACCATGTACCGCACCGGGGATTTGGTGCGGTGGCTACCCGATGGCAACATAGAGTATATCGATCGGATGGATGGCCAGGTGAAAATACGCGGCCACCGTATTGAGCTCGGAGAAATCGAAGTCAAACTGTTTGAGCATCCCGCAGTAGAAAAAGTGGTTGTTATCGCAGACAAAGATGAGCACGGGCACTCATACTTATGTGCCTATGTCATGTTGGGACAGCCATGCGAAATGTCCGAATTGCGCCAGCATGTGCAGGCTGGATTGCCGGAGTACATGGTGCCAGATTATTTTGTGGAGATTGCTGATTTACCACTTACGTTCAATGGGAAAATCGACAAGCGTTCCTTGCCCAAGCCCACGCACAGCTTGCGGACTGAAGCCGATTATGTCCACCCAGCGAATGAGCTGGAAGCCTGCTTGGCGGAGATCTTCCAAGAGGTGTTGAATCTGGAGCGGGTCAGTGTGACGGAAAACTTCTTCCAATTGGGCGGGCACTCGCTTAAAGCGATGATTATGGCTTCACAAGTGCATAAGCGACTTCGTGTCGATTTGCCGCTCCAAGAAGTGTTTGCGCGGCCGACGGTGAGGGATCTGGCAAGCTATGTGCAGGCAAGCCGAGAATCGGAACAGCTGGTGATCAAACCGGCACCGAAGCAGGAGTGGTACCCTGCATCTTCCCAACAAAAACGGTTGTATGTGGTCAGCCAGCTGGAGGGATCGGGTGTCAGCTACAATATGCCCATGGCTTTTGATTTGCAGGGACGTTTTGAAGTGGAGCGGCTTGAGCTAGCTTTCGGCCAGTTAATCGCCCGGCACGAGAGTTTGCGCACTTCCTTCCATCTGGTGGAGGGGAAACTAAAACAAAAAGTGCATCAGGACGTTTCATTTGCGATCCAAAAGATGACGGCGGAGTCTGAGAAGGAAATGCGGGATCAGTTGCGTTCGTTCGTCCGACCGTTTGCTTTGGATCAGGCACCGCTGTTTCGAGTAGGGCTGATTAGCCTTGCACCGGAGCGAGCTGTGTTGGTGATGGATCTGCATCATATGATCGCCGACGGAGTGACGATGAATCTCTTGTTCCAAGACTTGGTGCGGCTGTACGAAGGGGAGCGCCTGCCCCCGCTTCCGTTGCAGTACAAAGATATTGCTGTGTGGCAACAAAGTGATGCAGTGCGTGCCGAGTGGAAGCGTCACGAAGCATTTTGGCTACAGGAAATGGCGGGAGAGTTGCCGGTGTTGGCATTGCCGACCGATTTCCCGCGTCCCCCCGTGCAACAGTTTGATGGGGCATATGCGACCTTTGCGCTGGACGAGGAATTGACGCGTAAACTTAAGCGATTGATGGAAAAACAAAATGTCACCCTGTATATGTTGCTGTTGGCCGCTTACCATGTGCTATTGGCAAAATACACTGGGCAAGAAGACATTATCATCGGTTCCCCCATCGCAGGCCGCTCCCACGCAGACATGCAACCTGTAGCCGGTATGTTCGTCAACATGCTGGCTGTGCGCAACACACACCAGCCTGAGCAGACATTTGCTGAATTTTTGGCCCAAGTTAAAGCACGCGTGTTGAAAATGATGCAACATCAGGACTACCCGTTTGAAGAATTGGTGGAAAAGCTGGGACTTGCCCGCGATTTAAGCCGCAACCCGTTGTTTGACACACTATTTGCCGTGCAAAACATGGACTTGTCCGCACTCGTTTTGCCTGGATTGACATGGACGCCGCTTGAAATGGAGTGGAAACAGGCGAAATTCGACATGAGTTGGGTGATGGCGGAAGGCGAGCAAGTGCAAGGGACCGTTGAGTATAGCACTCATTTGTTTACGGAGGCAACGGTTCAACGCATGATCGGTCATTTCATCCATATCATTGAGCAAATCGTGGAACGGCCGCAGATGCGCTTGCGGGACATCGGATTGGTGACTGAAGCGGAAAAAGAGCTTCTGCTAGGGACTTTCAATGAGACGGCTCACCCTTACCCGCAAGACAAACCGATTCATCAATTGTTCGTGGAACAAGCGTCACGCACGCCAACGCATGCGGCGGTAGTGCATCAGGGACAGTCACTCACCTACAGCGAGCTGGATCGGCGATCCAATGAATTAGCGCAGCAGTTGCGTGACCGGGGCGTGCAACGGGAGCAGATCATCGGATTGATGTTCTCTCCATCACTTGATTTGTTTGTGGCCATATTGGGTGTATTGAAAGCGGGGGCCGCGTTTTTGCCGATCGACCCGGCGTATCCGGCGGAGCGGATCAAGTACATGTTGGAGGATAGCCGAGTGCCGTTCACGTTGACGCACGCGGGGATCAAGGAACGGGTCAAAGACGCACCCGTTTTGACGTTGGATGAACTACAGTTATCAGGCAACGAGGTACCGTCCGTGCCCCTTGTCAATGAAGCTACCGACTTGGCCTATGTGATTTATACTTCCGGATCGACCGGAAAACCCAAAGGGGTGATGGTGGAACACCGCTCGCTGGTCAACCTCGCCTGCTGGCATGTGCGGGAATTTGGATTGACGGAGCGAGACAGATCAACCAAGTACGCGGGCCTCGGTTTCGACGCTTCGGTTTGGGAGATTTTCCCAAATTTGATCGCAGGGGCGACCATTCATGTGATTGAGGAGTCGCTGCGCCATGATGTGATCGGTTTAAACCGTTATATGAATGAAAATGGGATCTCGATCAGCTTTTTGCCCACGCCGGTGGCCGAACAGTTCATGCGCTTGGAAAACCATTCCTTAAGGACGCTGTTGGTCGGTGGGGACCGTTTACAACAAGTGGAGCCGCGCCCTTATGTCGTCGTCAACAATTACGGCCCAACGGAAAATACAGTGGTGACGACGAGCGGATCGGTAAAGCCGGGCGAAGCGATAACCATCGGCAAGCCGGTCGCCAACAATCGGGTGTATGTCATCAATCGCGACGGCCAGTTACAACCGGTCGGTGTGCCCGGCGAGTTGTGCGTCAGCGGGGAGAGTTTGGCCCGCGGCTATCTGCATCGTCCTGACCTGACCGCGGAAAAGTTTGTAGACAACCCGTTTGCGGCGGGGGAAAAAATGTATAAAACCGGAGACTTGGTACGGTGGACGGTTGATGGCCAGATCGAGTTTATCGGCCGGGTCGATGAGCAGGTGAAAATCAGGGGATATCGGATTGAACTAGGAGAAGTTACGGCTAGACTCTTGCAGCACCCGGCGATTCTGGAAGCGGTAGTGCTTGCACGGGAAGGGACCGATGGAGAAAGAAGGCTGTGCGCTTACTTCACATTGGAAGAAGCTTGCGACATCGCCGAGTTGCGGGCACATCTGGCGCAAGAATTGCCTGATTACATGATTCCCTCCCATTGGGTTCCATTGGAACAGATGCCGCTGACGGCCAATGGCAAAGTGGATAAAAAGGCCCTGCCGGAACCGAGTGGGGATTCTAAAGCAGAAGCGTACACGCCACCAGCCACTCCTACAGAGCAGAAGTTGGCAGCTATCTGGCAAGAGCTGTTACAGGTAAAGCATGTTAGCCGCACTGATTCGTTCTTTGCCTTGGGTGGACATTCGTTGAAAGCGATGGCTTTGACGGCCCGCTTGCAAGAAGAGTGGGGGGTAGATCTTTCGCTACGGGAGTTGTTCGCGCATCCCACGATCAAGGAGTTAGCTGAATTCATCCATGGTCGGGCCAATGCGAAAGAAGCGATTCCAGTGGCGCCAATGCAGGAATATTATCCTGTCACATCCGCACAAAAACGCTTATATGTGGTGAGCCAACTCGAAGGAGTAGGCACAGGGTACAACATGCCGTTAGCGTTCCGCCTGCATGGCAAACTCCAAGAGGAGCGATTGCAATGGGCGTGCCAGCAGTTAATAGAAAGGCATGAAAGCTTGCGCACTTCGTTCCATTTGATCGGTGGGGCATTGAAGCAAAAGATTCACACCCACGTGCCTTTCGCGATTGAATGGATGGAAGCGCAGGACGAAGTGGAAGCCGAGGCTGAACTCCGGCGATTCGTTCGCCCGTTTGCCTTGGATGAGGCACCGTTGTTCCGAGTCGGCTTAATCCGGTTAAATGCTGATCAACACGTGCTGGTGCTTGACTTGCATCACATTGTCAGTGATGGGGTATCAGTCAACATCTTGATTCGCGATCTAATGCGACTGTATCAAGGTGAAACGTTGCCTGCTCCCACGGTGCAATTCAAAGACATTGCCATGTGGCAGGAAAGTGAATCTGCGCAAGCGGCCCGCCGCCGTCACGAGGCGTTTTGGCTTGAGATGTTTGCAGGGGATTTGCCCGTCTTGGAGCTACCGACTGACCGGCCGCGTCCACCCGTGCAACGTTTTGAAGGGCAGCGATTCGCCTTTCACTTAGAGGCTGACACCACCGAGAACTTGCGCAAGGTGGCCAGCCAAACGGGTGCGACCTTGTATATGGTGCTGTTGGCGGCGTACTGCGTATTGCTTAACAAATATACGGGGCAAGATGATTTCGTTGTTGGCACCCCGCTGGCCGGGCGCACGCATGCCGAGATGGAGCCGATCGTCGGGATGTTCGCCAACACGCTGGCGATACGCAATCAAGTGCGGGAGGATCAATCGTTCCGCCAGCTGGTGGATCACGTGAAGGAACGGGTGCTCGATGTGATGGAACATCAGAGCTACCCCATGGAAGACTTGTTGGAAAAGCTGGGACTGAGACGGGATATGAGCCGCAATCCATTGTTTGACACGGTTTTTGCCGTGCAGAATTTGGAAGCTCCCCGTTTGTCGTTGCCGGATTTGGAAGTCCACCCATTTGAGTGGGGGTGGCAAAAAGCCAAATTTGACCTCAGTTGGGTGATTGCAGAAGGGGAAGCGTTGGAAGGAAGTGTCGAGTATAGCACGCACTTGTTCTCTGAAGCGACCATCCGCCGCATGACACAGCATTTTACACATATTTTGGAGCAGGTAGCCAAGAAGCCGGAACTGCTGGTCAGTCAGGTGGAATTGATGACAGAGATGGAGAAAACGCAAGTCCTGTACGAGTTTAACCGAACGGAAGCACCTTATCCACATCAACGCACTGTCACACAATTGTTTGCCGAGCGCGTGAGCCTGGTTCCCGACCGAACCGCAGTGATCCATGGGCAAAAGCGGATTACTTACCGTGAATTAAACCGGCGGGCAAATCTCGTGGCCGGAGCGCTTCATAGAATGGGAGTTGCTCGGGGGCAGATCGTAGGTTTGCTCACGAAGCCTTCTATCGAGATGATCATTGGCATTTGGGGCATTTTGAAAGCGGGAGCCGCTTATTTGCCCATAGACCCGCAATATCCGGAAGAACGCATTCGCTATATGGTGGCGGACAGCGAAGCCGAAATCGTGTTGACGCATGGCGACGTTCCCGCGTTGGCGAGCGTCCGGCAATTAGACTTGGATGTCTTTGATTATGGCGGAGGTGCGGAAGAGGAACTGGCGTTGTCTCATAACCCCCATGATCTGGCGTACGTGATTTACACATCAGGTTCAACAGGAAAACCAAAGGGCGTGATGGTGGAGCACAAAGCGTTAGTAAATCTGGTTACTTGGCATAACCGCCGGTTTCATGTGACGGAAGAAGACCGGATGACCAAATATGCCGGAGTTGGTTTCGACGCCTCCGTCTGGGAGATTTTCCCCACTTTGGTAGCGGGAGCGGCCCTCATCATCATTGACGAGGAATTGCGTTATGAAATAGAAGCTCTCAATCGCTACATGGAGAAACAAGGAGTGACGATCAGCTTTTTGCCGACCCAAGTGGCGGAGCAATTCATGCAATTGCCCAACCGCACGCTGAAAACGTTGCTTGTCGGCGGTGACCGATTGCAACGGATGGTTCCGCAAACATATGCTGTCATCAACAATTACGGACCTACTGAGAACACCGTGGTGACGACAAGCTGTGAGCTGAAAGCCGATCAGCCGATCCAGATCGGGAAGCCGATTGACAACCACCGCGTTTACGTCTTGAACAAACACCATCAATTGCAACCGATCGGAGTGCCAGGTGAGCTGTGCGTCAGCGGCGTCGGTCTAGCTAGGGGATACCTGCATCTTCCGGAGTTGACAGCGGAAAAGTTCGTCGAAAGCCCGTTTGACTTGGGTGAGCGACTCTACAAGACCGGAGACCTGGTCAAGTGGTTGCCAGATGGGAGCTTGGAATTCCTAGGACGGATCGATGATCAGGTGAAGATTCGCGGATATCGCATCGAACTGGGAGAGATTAGCGCGCGCCTGTTGCAGCATGAGGCGGTGAAAGAGGCCGTTGCGCTCACGCAGGCCATGCCCGATGGAAGACAGGAATTGTGTGTTTACTACACGACGTTTCATGATTGTTCCATCGAAGATTTGCGGGCGCATTTGGCCCAAGAATTGCCTGATTACATGGTGCCGACGCACTTTGTGGAGTTGGCTGACCTTCCGCTCACGGCCAACGGCAAGGTGGATAAGCGGGCTTTACCCACCCCAGAAACGGGAAGCGCGCTTCGGGAGTATGTGCCACCACGAACCCCGGTGGAGTGTGTGCTGGCTGAGGTGTGGCAAGAAGTGCTCCATCTTGAGCGCGTAGGTGTGCACGATCCATTTTTTGAATTGGGCGGTGATTCGATCAAAGCGATGCAGGTGGCGGCCCGCCTCGCACAGAACCGGCTGAAAATGCGCTTAAAGGATCTCTTCCAGCATCCGACAATCGCGGAGTTGGCCCCTGCGTTGCGGACAGTGGAGAAGGAGTCTGTACAGGATCTTGTTGTCGGAGAAGTCCCATTAACTCCGATTCAGCACTGGATTTTTGACATGAACGAAACGGTTGACCATTGGAACATGGCGATTATCCTTAAGCGGAAAGAAGGCTGGAAATCGGCCGCTTTGCGCAAGGCGTTCATCAAAATCACTGAACACCACGATGCGTTGCGGATGGTTTGCCGGCGGGAGGGGGAACGCATTCGCCTCTTCAATCGCGGACGCGACGGAGTGCACTTCACCTTGGAGGAGTTTAACTTGGCGGGGGAGGCGAACATAGCCAAACGCATCGAACAAGAAGCTAACCGCCTTCATCGTTCGATCAAATTGGCAGAGGGACCCTTGGTCAAGCTTGCCGTCTTTCATGCGGATGACGGGGATTATCTGCTTCTGATCATCCATCACTTGGTCATTGATGCAGTATCATGGCGGATCATCTCTGAGGATTTGGACAGTGCTTATGAACAAGCGCTATCGGGCAAGGAGATTGTTTTGCCGGCCAAAACGACTTCATTCAAAGAATGGAGCCATCAATTGGCCCGCTATGCGAACTCTGCGGACTTCCTGAAAGAGCGAGCATATTGGGAGCGAATGGCGGCTGAACGGGTGCCGAAACTACCCATTGACAAGCGCGGGATGGAAACGTATTTATTCCAAGACTTGCATACGATCACCATGCGCCTTCCCGCTGAGGAAACCAAAGAGTTGATTACACATGCGCATCGTGCCTATCAAACTGAGGTGAACGACCTCTTGCTGGCTGCCTTGGCACAAACGGTATCGGAATGGGTCGGAGGCAAGGTCGCCGTTGATCTGGAGGGGCACGGCCGTGAGGAAATCATCGATGGGGTGGATCTCACCCGCACAGTTGGTTGGTTTACCTCCATTTATCCGGTCGTATTGGAAGCGGACCGGGAAGATCTGAGACGCACCATCCACAATGTGAAAGAAGCCCTGCGCCAAGTTCCCCACAAAGGTGTGGGATACGGCATCATGAAATATTTGACGGACCCTGCCCTCAAACAAGCGTTGCGCCTGCCGCCAAGAGCGGAGATCAACTTCAACTATCAAGGTGAATTTGTGCGGGATATGGAGAAAGAAGAGTATCGTTTGTCTGACATGCCCGTGGGGCAGGGAATCAATCCGCTCACCAAATGGCCTTACAAAATGGATTTCAACATCTTTGTGGAGAACGGCGAACTCCTCATCCTGATCCGTTATCAAAGCACCCTATTTTACCGGGAGACGATAGAACGGTTTGCCGCGAATTACAAAGGGAACTTGGAACAGATTATCGACCACTGCCGGAGCAAAGTGTTGATCAAGTGAAGTGCTGGTAGCGTAAGTGTTAACACTTGCGCCGCCAAAGTAAACAAACATGGTTGACAACGCTATAATGGGGGACTATAATCATAAACAAATTTATTTTTCACAGCGATGCGGAAAGACATGCCCTAAAGAAACCTATGCACCAGAGAGGCGTTGCCGTGGCTGCAAGCGCGCCCATAGGACTTTTAGCGGATACCACTTTCCAAGCTGCCATCAGGGAGTAAGGCGACTTATGAAATGATGGCCGGGGTGTACGTTATACACCAACAAGGATGGCGTTTGCCCCTATTAGTCGGGGAACCCATCAAATTAGGGTGGAACCACGGGAACAACGTTCTCGTCCCTCATTTAATGAGGCGGCGGGGACGTTTTTTATTTTACCTAAAAAGAGGTGTTTAACAGTGGCAGAACAGCTGAAGATCAGGCTAAAAGATGGTTCGGAGAGAGAATACCCAGCTGGCACCACGTTTAAGGAAATTGCCGCGTCCATTTCACGCAGCTTGGCCAAGGAGGCGGTGGCCGCCAAACTGAACGGAAAAGTGTTGGATTTGATGCGCCCATTAGAAGAGAGTGGCGATTTGGAGCTGTTGACCCTAAAGGATGCTGAGGGGGTTGACGTGATGCGCCACACTGCGGCCCATGTTATGGCACAAGCGGTGTCCCGCCTGTATCCTGGCGTCAAGTTCGCGATCGGTCCGGTGATTGAAAACGGGTTTTACTATGATTTTGCTGACCATACCTTCACTCCGGAAGATCTGCCCAAAATTGAGGCAGAGATGAAGAAGATCATCAAGGAAAATCTGCCGTTGGAGCGCGAAGTGCTGTCCCGCGACGAAGCGATCAAGTTTTTCGCCGAGCGGGAGGATCGTTTTAAGGTGGAGTTGATTCAAGACTTGCCGGAAGATGAAGTGATCACCATCTACCGTCAGGGCGAGTTTGTTGATTTGTGCCGCGGTCCACACCTGCCTTCTACTGGCAAGGTGAAAGCATTCAAGCTGATGAACATTTCCGGGGCATACTGGCGTGGGGATTCCGACAGGGAGATGCTGACCCGCATCTATGCCGTGGCTTTCAATAAAAAAGAAGAACTGGATGCCCATTTGAAGCTGTTGGAAGAGGCTAAACAACGCGACCACCGCAAGCTGGGCAAAGAATTAGGCTTGTTCACCTTGTCCAAAGACGTGGGTCAAGGCTTACCGATCTGGTTGCCGAAAGGGGCCAAAATCCGCCGCATCATCGAGCGTTACATTGTGGACTTGGAAGAGCGTTTGGGTTATGAGCATGTGTACACTCCCCATTTGGCCAACGTGGATCTCTACAAAACTTCGGGCCATTGGGAACATTACAAAGAAGACATGTATCCGGTGATGAAGATCGACCAAGAAGAGTTGGTGTTGCGGCCAATGAACTGCCCGCACCATATGATGGTGTACAAATCCCGGTTGCATAGCTATCGCGACCTGCCGATCCGGATCGCTGAGCTGGGCATGATGCACCGCTATGAGATGTCGGGGGCCCTAGCCGGTTTGCAACGGGTGCGGGTGATGACCTTGAATGATGCCCACATCTTCTGCCGTCCCGATCAGATCAAAGAAGAATTTACCCGAGTGGTGCGGCTCATCGAGCAAGTGTACAAGGATTTTGGCATCACAGATTATTATCACCGCTTGTCTTTCCGCGATCCGGAAGATAAGGAGAAATACATCCAAAATGATGAGATGTGGGAATTGGCGCAAGGCATGTTGAAAGAGACCATGGATGACATGGGATTGGACTATGTGATTGCCCCAGGTGAGGCTGCTTTCTATGGTCCGAAATTGGACGTTCAAGTCAAAACGGCGTTGGGCAAAGATGAGACCTTGTCTACCGTGCAACTGGACTTCCAATTGCCGATGCGTTTTGAATTGGAGTACATGGGCGAAGATGGCAAGATGCACCGCCCGGTTGTCCTCCACCGCGGTATTGTAGGAACGATGGAGCGCTTTGTCGCTTTCCTCATCGAACAATACAAAGGAGCATTTCCGGCTTGGTTGGCACCGGTGCAAGCTCGCGTGCTGACGGTAAGCAAAGTGTTTGACACTTACGCGCAGGAAGTGGTGGATGCCTTGACCGGCGCCGGATTGCGAGTGGAGTTTGACAATAGTGACGAGAAGCTCGGCTATAAGATCAGAAAATCGCAAACCGAGAAAATCCCATACACCTTGGTGATCGGGGAGAAAGAACAAGCATCCCGCTCTGTAGCGGTGCGCCGTTATGGTGAAGGGGATCTAGGCGCGATGACGGTGGACGCCTTCGCCAACCTCCTCAAGGAAGAAGTGGGGAACAAAGGGTTGCTGGTGAAAAACTAAGGGGAAATCCATCCCATAGACCGCAGTTCGATGATAACGAACTGCGGTTTTTTTGTGTGTGCGTAAGAAGATGCTGTTGCCAATTTATGCCGTATGAAGATGCGTGGTTTTTCTCGAAATAAGGAAAACCGACGTTCCGTTGGGCCAGTTGCGCAAAGAAAGGGGGATGTGGGATGGCGGATGGACGGAAGCCAAAAACATCGCGGATAAGAAAGGCCCGGCAGCTTTCCCCGAAGAAGTTGTCGGCAACTGAGCCGTCCGCGTCGCCGGGGGCAAGGGAGGATGAGACACCGAGCGGTGGTGGGAAGAACCAGGAGTTCGTAGATCCGTTTCAGCGCTTAATTGAGGAAATCGGTACCCGCACAGAACTGCGGACGAGGGAGTTTTATTTACGAGGTACCAACATTCGCGCCGTATTACTATTCTTGAACGAATTGGCGGATAGTAATATGCTCAATGAACATGTCTTGAAGCCCCTGTTAATGAATTTTCGACTTTCCAATGAGGCTGAAGGGGCCAAGATGCCTGCAAACGTGCTGGATATCATTAGGGCCGTAAGACAAAGTGACAGGGCTTGAAAGAACGATTCTAGCCCTGTCATTTATCTTCGGCAGGGGAAGGAAGCCATAAGTATTCGGTCAATCGTTTAGCGCGTGTGAGCCAGTACAGTTAAGATAAGCCTGGACGTTCACTCCCCTTGTCCTGATTTGTGGTGTTTTGAATGTTGTTATGATTTTTTCATTTTATACATAAATCGTTTTTGGCAAGGGTGATATAATGAAAGTTATTCGACGATGGCACCAGAAAGATCGGTTTCTTTCAGCGAGGTTCCTGTGAAGCCGCTTACGATGGAATGGCCAGGTTGCCGGACCAATTGGCCATGGTGGGTCTTATCCAGGAGAATTGATCCACCAGGCAGTCAGTTCGCTGGACAGCTTGCGACTCAAGATCGCCAACGGCGAATTCCCGTTTGACGAAACGTTGTTGCGCAAGTATGTGGAAGTCGTTTCCCAATCTAACGGAAACGAATGATGGCGAACATTTATTAACGGAGGAACTCACATGTTTTATATGATCGTGGCCAAGGATCTCAACGGCGTAATCGGAAAAGACGGTAACATGCCTTGGGGCAGAGACTTGCCCGCAGATTTGCAGCATTTCCGAAAGGTGACATGGGGACACACCGTCATCATGGGTAGAAAAACATTTGAATCGATTGGTAAACCGTTGCCGGGCCGGGAGAATATTGTGTTATCCAGGAAGCGTACGTTTTTGAGCGACTTTCCCGAAGTGCGCGTGATGGATTTTGACGGGGTGATGGCGGCCACCTTCTCCCGTCCTGCCTTTATCATCGGTGGCCAAGAAATATACGAACTGTTCGCCCCCATCGCCTCCAAAGCCTTCATCACCGTAGTGGAACATGAGTTTGAAGGAGACGCCTATTTCCCACCTCTGCCGGGTGTCTGGGAAATAGTTGCTTCACGCCGGCATCTTCGGGATGACCAGAACAAGTATAGTTGCACTTTCTATCTCTATGAAAAACGATGACACCCTCATGCTACATCGTGTCGTCGCCGTTTTTCCCTGCGGGTGCAATAAGAACCCTTCCTTCCGACCATACTAACAGGGACACGAGGTTGGAGGGATTAGCACATGTCTGAAGATCGTTTGAATATAAAGAATGACCAAGTTGAATCGCCTGAAGTGAATCCGGAGCGGCCAGCGGAGGGGGCGGATGAGCAAAAGAAAAAGGATGCCACGCTGCAAGCTATCCAGCAATTGGGGCAAACCAATGTCCCACAACTGGAATCCAATGTATTCTGCATGAGCATCATCGGACAAGTGGAAGGGCATCTCGTCATGCCTCCGCATAACAAAACAACCAAGTATGAACATATCATTCCGCAAATCGTGGCAGTAGAGCAAAATCCCAAAATCGAGGGAATGGTCGTCATTCTCAACACCGTGGGCGGCGATGTCGAGGCTGGACTGGCCATTGCCGAAATGATCGCTTCCATGAGCAAACCGACCGTTTCGATTGTATTGGGGGGAGGACACAGTATCGGCGTGCCAATTGCTGTGGCGGCAGACACGTCTTTCATTGCGGAAACCGCAACAATGACTGTGCACCCAGTTCGATTGACCGGTTTGGTGATCGGTGTGCCCCAAACTTTTGAGTATTTGGAGAAAATGCAGGATCGCGTGATACGGTTTGTATCCCGACATTCGAATGTCACGGAGGAAAAGTTCCGGGAGTTGATGTTTCGGACTGGGGATTTAGCCCGGGACATCGGTACCAATGTTATTGGCAAAGACGCGGTCAAATATGGGCTGATCGACCGTGTGGGTGGAATCTCGGATGCGCTAGCGGAATTGAACCGGATGATCGCTGAGTCCAAAGGGGAGATTTTGCAGTGATTTATTATGCGGTGGTGCCGATGGAACTCGCTTTTTTTGATGAATCACAAACACCGTTGGAAGAAGTGGAGATCGAGGGGGTGCCCATGCTGGTGCGCAAGCATAATGAACGGGAAAAGACTATTGTTCGTTTGCTCAGCGCCGATCCTGCCCATTATCTCGATCCCCGGTTTCAACCCGGCCTACGAATTAGTCTATGATGAGAGAAAAGCTCTCCTGAGTGGGGAGCTTATTTATTATGGATGGAAATGGTGAAGATTAAAAAGAACAACACATGTGATAGTTAAATGCTTATGGTGGCTCAACTGATCAAAATTTGTCCCAGGCCCAATATGTTAGCATCTGCTTTTGGTTTCCAACCGCAACTTGCTGGCCTAAGCAGTAAGCATATCCGTTATACATCATTGGCTTCTCATGCATTCTAAACTTGATGATGTTTGGGTGAGAAGTCGTTCTATTTTCAAAATTCAACAATAAGAACTTCAATACATACAAACACAAATGTCGAAGTCATTTTTGTGATTTGCAAGAAGAGGCTCCCTTTAAAATTGGGGAACCTTTCTTACTCACACAACGCTTTGATCAAAGTCTTAAGATGATACATGGAGGTAACCTTTTGTAGAAATTGACGTATTTTTGACAAAAAAATTAATTTATTTACGAATATATATTTGGGGCAACTGATCAACTTCAATATGATCATGATCGATGGATGGCAAACTTGGTTCACTGAGAAACAGATCGATTCGATGGGTTTTATTATCCGAATACGTAGTTTGTTTACAACGATCTGCTTTCTTGTCTAGCATCTTAAAACGGAGGGATAATTATGGCAATACAATATGTGGTTTTGATATACGCAGTACTGACATCGATCCTTTTCTTTGGCACAAACATTTTAGGTCAAAAGCTGGAATGGAAACAAAAAACGAGCTTTATGTTGTTTATTATTTTGGATGCTATCTTGATCATCGTTTTTCTCTTTTTGTTCTTTAATGGGACAATAGTTATAGAGTAGAAACAAACAAATACAACCTATCTGGCTGGTTTTATTTGATTGTCTGTGAGAAGTCTGCCCAGTAGAACTGTTTATCTTCGTGCCCCCCCTTTTTCAGCCATCGATCAACCAAAGAATAGGGGTAGAAGGAGCATCAACTTGATGGATGCTTCTTCTACCCCTACATTTTTTATTCGGTTTTTCGCAACACCTGTTTCTCCGTATCGATGATGATGAATTTCTGGACGTACCAAGATAGGGGGAAAGGTCTGTCCTTTCCCTATCGAACTAGTTTCGACATCGATCCCTTTTGGCGTAAACCAAACATGTTTGGCAGTTTCGAGCGACGAAAACCATGATTAGCAGAGGAGCTACGCCTACCGTAAAGCGATATTCTAAATATGTGAAAAAGCCACATTCCATTGGCTTTGTGGCTTTTTCATATCATTGCATATCATTGTGTATCAAAGGGAGTTATATCGATTTCCTCATTTATCGAGGACTTCATCTCGACTGAAGAATGTGGCTGGCGGTGATTTTTCCTGATTTGACGGCTCCGATGACTCCATGTGTGTTAGGTGTCCAATGACCGGCCAAATACAATCCCTCGATCGGCGTGGCGGGCCCCATGTTGTCTGTCCAAGGTTGGGTGGCAGATTTCATCCAACCATAAATCGCTCCGTTGTGGTTGGATGTGTACCGTTCAACCGTTTTCGGGGTGGCGAACTCTTGAAAAACCAATTTTTCTTGAATACCTGGAAGTTTTTTCTCCACTAATGCCACATAATGGCGTTCAATCGCTTCTTTTCCGAGTTGGGTGCGAGCATTTTCCAAATGGGAGGCTGAGCACAAGGACATAAATGTCACAATTGCATATCCGTCGGGGGCCAATCCGGGATCAACGGAAGAAGGGCAACAAACAAGGATACAGGGGTCTGTTTCCGGGTTCAGTGGATCATACAAGTATTGTGCTTCTGTCTCCAATTCTCGATCGGGAAAGAGGAACAGTTCGTGTGGAAGAGATCGGGTATCATGGTTGGACACCGCTCCGTATAGTATCACCGCCGAGTGGGAAGGCATCATTTGATTCATGTTTTGTAGGTAAGTGGAAGGCAAATGTTCCGCGCCTAAAAGATCTATCAGCGTTGTTCGGACGTCGGCATTGGAAATCACGGTGTCTGCCTGGTAACAGTTTCCTTTATGGTCAAGCACGCCCGTGACGCGCTTGCCGTCGAACAGGATTTTTGCCACTTTTTTATTGAGTTGGACGATCCCGCCTTTTGATTCGATATAGTCGCGCAAGAGATTGGCCATCGTTTGCGAACCTCCTCGCGGATAATACGCACCATGATGATAAGAAGCCATCATTGCCATCATAAACGGGGTGCCCAATTGGTTGGTCGGTACACCGCCATAGGGGTGCAATGCTCCCAGTACCAATGTAGCATGGGGATGAGAGAAACGCCCATGCAAGTACTGGGCGAAAGACAGTTGGGTTACTTCCATCAGTCGCTGGAGAACATGGGGTTCCTGTTGAAACTGATCGTGCAAGATGATGGTTCCCAATTGCTTAATCTCTGCGATGGTTTCCTCAATCACCTTTTTATCTGCGGGAAACCATTTCCCCATCAACGCAGACAGTTGGTCGAGGTTGGCAGGAATCTCATAATGACGGGTGCCTAGCTTGAGGTGGAACATGGGGTTTACTTCCAAAAATTCAATGTCACCAGATAGGCCCAACTCCTCGTACAATGAATGAATGATCCCTCCAGGTTCGCATCCGCCGATCAAATGAATTCCCGCGTCAAAAAGAAAGGCGCCCCTTCGGAAAGACTGGGCGCACCCCCCAACCACATAATGCTGTTCTAAAACGGACACCTTCATTCCCGCTTTGGCCAATAACGCTCCAGCGGTGAGACCGCCCAATCCAGAACCGATAATGATGACATCAAGGTCTGTGTGCACTTGTTTCACTTTCGTTCCTCCACAAATATAATATTTATTTAATTATTTTATGATTAATAAATATATAAAGGGGCATTAAAATAGATAAGTTAATGACAATTAGTTTAATTTTGTGTGAGTGCGGTGATCCGAACCCCTTTGACGCGCACGTGTTGAAGGCTTGTGCACGATGAGAGATGAACTGAATTGAAATACTCTGATGAAAAACAGCATTTGCCGCCTAAATTGATTAACGAAATGCTGATTTCGTTAATCAACAAATAAAACTCTATTCAAAATGAGTTTTTTTACGTTATGTTGGCATACGCTGTGGTTTTGCAAGATAGAACCTTTATTAGGGTGTGTCTGGCAAATCAAGTTAGTGGGGAAGAAGCGGCGGATAAAACCTTTTCTCGAGGAGGCCTCGCCACGCGTGAAGCGAATGAGAAAATGTTTTTGGAGTCGCTGGCCTATTTATCAGACACACCCTAATAATGTAATGTCCTATGCGAACGCCCGAACCAGGGTTTTTTTAATTTTCGCTTGATCGGTGGGCAGGGAATGGGCACGTCGATGGGAAATTTCGTAAGATGGGATCATTCGCCGACCAGCCGGGGCAAAAAGAACAGATTAATCAGAAATGTCAAGGGAAGAAATCCTGCTGGTGAGCTTTTCCATGTTATAATGGAAAGCGATGGCTAAGTGAAAGGTGATCGAAATGGCAAGGAAAAAGAAAAAAAATAAGCAACCTGAACAACTAAAGCGTGAAATATTATTCGAAATTTATGGCATCACCCTTTTGGCCTTATCTTTTATCACTATGGCAAGTTATGGCGCCATCGGGCGAAACTTGACGTATTTGGCTCGGTTTATCGTGGGAACATGGGATTTTGCTGTGCCCATCATCGGTATCTGGCTGGCAGTGTATGTAATGGTCAATCGGAAATGGCTGCAACGCTGGTCGCCACGGATGACAGGCGTGTTGTTGGTGTTTTTGTCGCTACTGGCTTATAACCATTATCTCACCTTCCACACATTGCAGACCAAACAAGGCATCGTCGACGCCACGTGGTACCTTTTGTTGAATGAGCGGACTTCCGCCGTTCCCCAGGACATTGGCAGTGGCATGGTAGGTGCTGTCCTCTACGCTCTATTGCGGTTTTTGTTTGCTGACACAGGCACGTTGATTGTGCTGGGGGCGTTTGTGCTGAGCGGGCTTCTATTGATCGCTGATTTCTCGTATGTAAAGGCGTTTAAGAAGACCAAGGGCTGGATCAAGAAGATGAAGAAAAAAGCGAAACGGAGCCTGATTGAATGGCTGCGTGGATATGTAGCTAAACAAGCTCGCCGCCAGAAAAAGCGGCACAAAGCGACTGCCTCGTCGCGACGGCGGGAGGATGCCGAGCAAGGTGTTAGCAATGAGCCGATCGTCGAACCGATCATTTATGATTTCGCCGATCATGCTTACCGGAAAGAAGCGGGAGATGGCATAAAGCCGAAGCAATTGCAACTTCAGCTCAAGACAGAAGAAGGATCGACTCTCCACCAAGACATCCCTGCCCAGGCGACTGGTTCAGCTGAACCGGCCAAAGAGGAAGAATTGGTGGTCCGGTTCCAGTCGCACACGCCGGCGGAATACCGGTTGCCTCCGCTTTCATTGCTCACCAAATTCAAACGGAAACATCAGCTGAATCAAGGCGATTATCAAGAAAACGCCAAAATCCTGGTCGATAAGTTGAAGAGTTTCGGCGTAAAGGCCAATGTGATCGGAATCCATAGGGGGCCGGCTGTGACGCGGTATGAGATTCAGCCGGAGACAGGGGTGAAAGTGAGCCGGATCGTCAATCTGGCAGATGACATCGCATTGGCGTTGGCAGCGCAAGATATTCGCATTGAAGCACCTATTCCCGGTAAGTCCGCGGTGGGGATTGAAGTCCCCAATTCCGAAGTCGCCAAAGTCGGGTTGCGTGATGTGATAGAAAGTTCGCCTTACCAAGACAACCAATCCAAACTGAGCATCGCTTTAGGACGAGATATTTATGGTGAGCCCAAAGTGGACAGCTTGGCGAAAATGCCCCATTTGCTGATCGCGGGGGCGACCGGTTCGGGTAAAAGTGTCTGTATTAACGGCATCGTTGTCAGCTTGCTCTACAAGGCGCGTCCCGACGAAGTGAAGCTGATGATGATTGACCCCAAAATGGTTGAATTGAACGTGTACAACGGCATTCCTCATCTGCTGGTGCCAGTGGTGACGGAGCCGCGTAAAGCGGCTGTTGCTCTCAAGAAAGTGGTGGCCGAGATGGAGAAGCGATATGAGTTGTTCGCCAAGATGGGTGCGCGCGATATTGAACGGTATAACCAGATGGTCGCCGAACGGAAAGAGGATGGAAGAGAGCCGTTGCCCTATATTGTAGTAATTGTCGATGAGTTGGCGGATTTGATGATGGTGGCGCCATCCGATGTGGAAGACGCGATTTGCCGCCTGGCACAAATGGCCCGTGCCGCTGGGATTCATTTGATCATCGCCACGCAACGTCCGTCCGTCGATGTCATCACGGGTGTGATCAAAGCGAATATCCCTTCTCGAATCGCCTTTGCCGTTTCCTCACAAGCCGACTCGCGGACCATTCTCGACATGGGCGGCGCCGAAAAGTTGTTGGGTCGAGGGGATATGTTGTATATGCCAACCGGTGCGTCCAAACCGATTCGGATTCAAGGGGCATTTGTCACGGATGAAGAGGTGGAGGCGGTGGTGAAGTTTGTAAAAGGCCAGCAGGAACCCCATTACCAAGAAGAGATGATTCCGCAGGCGGGTGAGAATCAGGCGCAGGACATGACTGACGAGCTTTATCCGCAAGCGGTTCAGATCGTGTTGGAATCACAGGCGGCTTCAGCTTCGCTTCTGCAACGCCGCTTGCGGGTGGGTTACACCCGGGCTGCGCGCCTTATCGATATGATGGAAGGAGACGGTCTGATCGGTCCCTATGAAGGTAGCAAACCGCGCGAAGTGTTGATGACGAAAGAACAATATGAACAGAAACAAAACAGTAGCCAAATAAGTAAACCCATGGTATAACATTTATGGGCGAAGCTTTATTTGACATCCAAATAATGTTTTTATCAAAAATATAGAATTCCTCTGGATTGATACGTATTTTTTCTGTATTGGTTAGAGGGGGGTTTTTTGCGTCAGATGAAGCTTAGCACTACAAGCGATTTGTTGCTGCAAGGGGGAAAATGGAAATGGTAAGAAAAGCATGGGCTGCCGTGTTGGCGGGTGTCCTAGCTGTCTCATTGGTCGGTTGTTCCGGTCAAAATGCAGGACAAGCTGGAGGCAAAGGATTTTCTGTAGGCATGGTAACGGATACGGGAGGTTTGAATGACGAGTCATTCAACCAAAGCGCTTGGTCCGGCATCGAACGTTCCAAAAAAGAATTGAGCACGGATATCAAGGCACTAGAATCCAAACGTGACGAAGACTATGTTCCTAACTTGACCAAATTTGCCCGTGAAGGCCGCAATATCACTTGGGGCATTGGCTTTAAGTTCAACAAAGCGATCCCAGAAGTGGCTAACCAATTTCAAAACGTGCACTTTGGCATTGTGGACGACAATTTGGGCGGAAACATTCCGAAGAACGTAACGGCAGTAACCTTTAAAGAAGAAGAAGGTTCCTTCCTTGTTGGGGCGATTGCTGGTCTGACGACGAAAACAAACAAAGTCGGCTTTATCGGCGGAATGACCTCTCCTTTGATCAAGAAGTTTGAAGCTGGCTTCATCGCAGGGGTGAAAGCGGTAAACCCTAACGCGGAAGTACAGGTTGCTTATGCTGAAAGTTTCACCGACGCGACGAAAGGTCGCTCTTTGGCTCAATCCATGTACAATGGAAACGTTGACATCATTTACCATGCTTCCGGTGGTGTTGGCAAAGGGCTGTTTGATGAAGTGAAAGTACGTGAACAAGGCAAATTCTGGGCTATCGGTGTCGACATGGACCAATCCAAACTGGCTCCGGAACACACCTTGACTTCCATGATCAAAAAAGTAGATGTTGCCGTGTTTGATGTGATCAAAGAATTGAAAGAAGGAAAACTCAAAGGCGGCGAGCAAAAAGAGTTCGGCTTGAAAGAGGGCGGCGTAAGCTTTGTAAAAAGCAAACACATCAGCGACGATGTAGTGAAAAAAGTGGAAGAGTTCCAACAAAAAATCATCAAAGGCGAAATCAAGGTGCCAACCACGCCTGAAGAAGCGAAAAACTTTAAAGCGAACTAATCAGGCGGAGCAAGAGTTGGAGGAACACTCCAACTCTTTTTTATGTCCAAATTAGAAAAACATATTGAAATTCTGTGGTTATAGTAGCTATTTATAAAAATATCTCTTCCTAATTCTAATTATCTCATGTATACTAGAAATCCCTCTTGTTTTAATCCGCTTTCATTTGGAAGCGAGATGGTTCGCCGTTTTTTTTTGATTTTGGCATCATGCATACTGCTGAAAGCGTTGTCTCATTCTAAAATGGAAAGACAAGGGATATAAACAAGGGGAGAAAGCACGATCCTTTTCATTTATAAAGGGGGGAAGCCTGTGAACGTCGTTGAGATGCTAGGAATAACCAAACGGTTCCCGGGAATCGTTGCCAATGATCAAATTCATCTCACTGTGAAAAAGGGTGAGATTCATGCCTTGCTTGGGGAAAATGGAGCTGGAAAGTCAACATTGATGAACATCCTGTTTGGCTTGTATCAGCCGGATGAGGGTGAAATTCGCATCAAGGAACAACCGGTTACCATCACAGGCCCCACAATGGCCAATAAGCTTGGAATCGGTATGGTTCACCAACACTTTATGTTAGTCCAACCATTCACTGTCACCGAAAACATCATTCTGGGTGACGAACGGAGCAAGTTGGGCATCATCGATGTGAAAAAAGCGGAAAGTGAGATCCGGCGCCTGTCGGAACGCTATAATCTCAAGGTGGATCCCACGGCTAAAATATCTGATATTTCCGTAGGCATGCAGCAACGGGTGGAAATCCTCAAAACATTGTACCGTGGCGCTGACATTTTGATCTTTGACGAGCCGACTGCCGTGTTGACTCCGCAAGAGATCAATGAGTTGATGGAAATTATGCGGAACCTTGTAAAAGAAGGGAAAACAATTATTTTCATCACACATAAGCTGAAAGAAATCATGAGCACTTGCGACCGGGTAACGGTGATTCGCCGCGGAAAGGTGATCAAGACGGTCGATGTGCAAGATACGGATGAGAATCAACTAGCCGCGCTGATGGTTGGCCGGGAAGTCTCTTTCGAGATCGAAAAAGCAGAAGCCAATCCGAGTCAAACGGTGTTGGATATTGCCAATCTGGTTGTTGAAGACAATCGCGGTGTAGAAGTGGTTCGCGGGCTGAACATGCAAGTGAGAGCTGGTGAAGTGGTCGGCTTGGCTGGTGTGGACGGCAACGGACAAACTGAATTGATCGAAGCGATCACCGGCTTGCGTCCGGTAAAAGGCGGGGTGATTCGCCTTGGCGGGCACGATGTGACCAATGCAAGCCCTCGCAAGGTGACCGAAGCGGGCGTGGGCCACATCCCCGAGGACCGTCACAAACGCGGGCTCGTCCTTGACTTTTCGGTTAGTGAAAACATGGTCTTGCAAACATATTACCAAGAGCCGTTTTCGAAAAATGGGCTGATACAAAAAGATGAAGTGGATAAATACGCGGAGCGATTGATCAGCGAGTTTGACGTGCGCACGCCTGATAAACACGTGCCTATTCGTGCTTTATCCGGCGGTAACCAGCAAAAAGCGATCATCGCTCGGGAAGTGGACCGCAATCCTGACTTTTTGATCGCGGCGCAACCGACCCGTGGGTTGGACGTAGGGGCGATTGAGTTCATCCATCGCCGGATCATCGAACAACGGGATAATGGCAAAGCCGTGCTGTTGGTCTCTTTGGAGCTGGATGAAGTCCTGAAATTGAGTGATCGGGTGGCCGTGATTTATGAAGGGAAAATCGTCGGCTGGGTTGATCCGAAAAACACCTCCGAAGAAGAATTGGGCTTGTTGATGGCTGGCAGTGTCAAACAACAGGAGGTGAAGGCGGAATGAAAGTCTTGTCTCGCATCAATTCACAATCTACTTTTATCACTTCCCTGTTGTCCATTTTGCTAGGGATGTTGATTGGCGCGATCATGATGGTGGTGGCCGGATATGATCCGATTGCGGCTTACAACGCGTTGTTCGTCAGTGCGTTGGTGCAGCCATACGACCTCGGTGAAACGCTCCGGACGATCACGCCTCTGATCTTGACTGGTTTGGCGGTTGCCTTGGCGTTTCGGACGGGCTTGTTCAACATCGGCGTCGAGGGGCAGTTTATCGTGGGTCAGTTGGTGGCGATCATCGTCGGGCTCAAATTGAATCTGCCTCCTGTTTTGCATGCAGTTGTGGCTGTGATCGCTGGTGGCTTGGCCGGAGCTGTATGGGGCTTGGTACCGGGCTTGTTGAAGGCGACGCGCGGGGTTCACGAGGTGATCATCTCTATCATGATGAACTTTATCGCCTTGTACCTGTCGAACGCATTGGTTTTCCACTGGATGTCCAATGGGGCCGATTCGACGCCGAAAATCATGGATTCCGCTTCGCTACGCATTGATGCTGTTTCACAAATGTTCGGAGGCGCCCGTTTGCATTTTGGACTTATCCTTGCGATCTTGGCCGCTTTCGTCATGTATGTGCTTGTATGGCGCACCCGGTTGGGATATGAATTGCGCGCGGTTGGACACAATCCGCTGGCAGCGGAATACGCAGGCATGAGCGTTAAACGCAACATCATTTTGTCTATGATGTTCAGTGGTACGTTCGCCGGTTTGGCCGGAGCGGGCGAAGCGTTGGGTACAAGCGGTTATCTGGCGATTCAACCTGCCTTTACGGGTATCGGGTTTGATGGCATTGCGGTAGCACTGTTGGGCGCCAGCACTCCACTAGGTGTCGTGTTGGCTTCTGTGCTGTTTGGTATCCTCACATATGGCGGCGGAAACATGCAGTTCGAAGCCGGGGTGCCGTTTGAAGTCATTCGGGTAGTGTTTGCCGCAATCATCTTGTTTGTGGCTGCCAATGTGACCGGCCGGCTCTTGGGCAAATTCAGCCGGAATAAAGGGGGGGACAAGCGTGCTTGATACGTTGACCAACATATTATCAACAACTGTCATTTATGCCACCCCGTTGATTTTGGCCGGGATGGGTGGCCTGTATTCTGAGCGGTCCGGTGTCGTCAATATCGGGTTGGAGGGATTGATGACCATTGGTGCGTTTACCGCGGTCGTTTCCACTCTAACAACCGGTAGTCCATGGCTGGGCCTGCTGTTTGCAGTTCTTGCAGGGGTGTTGCTCGCATTGCCGCACGCTGTCGCCTCCATTACATTTAAAGCGGATCAAGTGGTCAGCGGTGTGGCGATCAACTTTTTGGCTTTAGGGTTATCCGTTTATTTGGTTAAGCACTTGTATGATGGCGCGGGGCAAACCCCGGTGGTGGAAAACAAGTTAAATGCCATCGCGATTCCGTTTCTGAGCGATATTCCTGTGATCGGCCCCTCTCTGTTTAAAGCGTTGCCGACCACGTATATCGCGATTTTGGTGGTACTGATCAGTTACTATCTGCTTACTCGTACCACCTTCGGCATGCGGTTGCGCGCGGTGGGTGAACATCCGCATGCGGCGGAGACAGCGGGCGTATCCGTGGTGAAAATGCGCTATGTTGCCGTATTGATCAGTGGCGCGCTGGCCGCATTAGGGGGAGCTGGATTGTCGATTGCCATCGGTAGTGAGTTCAACCAAGGCACAGTGGCGGGTCAAGGGTTCATCGCTTTGGCTGCGCTGATTTTCGGGAAGTGGCGTCCGTTTGGGGTACTGGGGGCGGCAACGTTCTTCGGTTTTGCCGTAGCTTTGACCCTGACAGGCCAGCTGTTCAATGTAACGAAATACGTGCCCAGTGAAGTGCTGAGCATGTTGCCTTATGTGTTGACCATCCTGGCGTTGGCCGGCTTCGTAGGCCGGGCGGAAGCGCCGGCAGCAGTTGGGAAACCATACGAAAAAGGAAGCCGTTAATCCTCATCAAAAGACCTTAGCCAATTGATTGGCTGAGGTTTTTTTTATTTGCTCAGGTTCATACTAAGTTCATCCAGATCAAAACAAAGGAGGATTATCATGAAACGGATGAGTTGGGCTTCGTTGCTGCTGGCTTGCTGTGTATTCTTGCTGTCTGCGTGTGCAGGCGGCGGAAACGTCAACCAAAAGGCGAAAGGCGATTTCTCCGCCGGGATGGTGACTGACACGGGCGGTTTGAACGATGAATCATTCAACCAAATCACTTACGCCGGCTTGAAACGGGCACAAAAGGAATTAGGAATAGATATCAAGGCACTTGAGTCAAAGCGGGATGAGGATTATGTGCCCAACTTGACCAAATTTGCCAGGGAAAACCGCAACATGATATGGGGTGTCGGTTTTAAGATTGAAAAAGCCATTGCTGATGTGGCAAATCAATTTCCAAATGCTCAGTTTGGGATCGTGGACAGCGATATGGGCGGCAAGATTCCCAAAAATGTTACCGCTGTCACTTTCAAGGAAGAAGAAGGCTCATTTTTGATGGGAATGATTGCCGCTTTGAGCACCAAGACGGGAAAGGTTGGCTTCATTGGCGGGATTAGCTCCCCCCTCATCAAAAAGTTTGAAGTGGGGTATCGAGCCGGTGTTCATGCGGCAAACCCCAAAGTGAAAGTGCAAGTAGCGTACGCTGAGAGCTTTAATGATGCCACCAAAGGGCGGTCGCTGGCCAAAGCGATGTACGATGGTGGAGCTGATATCATTTATCATGCGGCTGGCGGTGTTGGAAAAGGATTGTTTGACGAAGTAAAGACACGGGAAAAAGGAAAATATTGGGCTATCGGAGTGGACATGGATCAGAGTCGCTTGGCTCCAGATCACACTTTGAGCTCGATGGTTAAGAGAGTGGATGTGGCTGTTTTCAACGTGATGAAAGCACAGCAACAGAAGAAGCACAAAGCAGGCAAATTGTTGCAATTCGGCTTAAAAGAAAACGGGGTGGACTATGCCCCAACCACTACCAAACATGTCAAGCCTGACGTGCTCAAACGGGTGGATGAATTCAAACAAAGAGTGGTCAATAAAGAACTGATTGTTCCTGCAACAGAAGCTGATCTGAAACAATTCATGCAGAGTTAAAACGGCGCCGCCTGACTGCTGTGAACGAGCCGTTGGGCGGTAGCGCTTTTTCGAAAGGGAATTCATCCGAAAAAGTGGTTATCGTTTCCATTCAGTTGGAATTAGTCTATAATGTTAATACATCGGCACATTAAAGGAGAGGTGTCAACGTGGCCAATAACCATTTTGAAACCGTTTCGATTGGAAATATCCAAGTGCATGTCTTACCAAGCACCAAGTTTAAAACGACCACGTTTGTAGCTTATATCGGACAAGAACTCAAGCCGGAAACCGTAACCAAAACCGCGCTGTTGCCGGCGGTGTTGCAACGGGGTACACAATCGACCCCCACCACGATCGAATTGAAAAGGAAGCTGGATGACCTGTACGGAGCCATCCTGTTTGGCGACGTGTCTAAACGTGGGGAACGCCACCTAATGGAATTTGGTCTGGAAATCGCCAATGAGCGGTATTTGCAGGACAAGCCGGCGCTTTTGGAAGAAGGGCTGTCCTTTTTCACCGAAGTTTTGTTTGCCTCGGCAACCGAAGGAAATGGGTTCAAAGCTTCTTATGTGGAGGCTGAAAAGAAGAACCTCAAGCAAAAAATCGAAAGTCTGCAAGACGACAAAATCCGCTATGCCGCTCAGCGCATGGTAGAAGAGATGTGCAAAGGCGAACCCTACGCCTTGTTTAATCACGGACGGTTAGCTGATTTGGAGCAATTGGGGGCGACCGAACTTTATACATATTATCAAGATGTGATTCGCACCTGCCCCATCGACCTGTACTGCGTAGGCAATGTTTCGACGGAACAGGTTGTCGAACTGTTGCGTGACCGCTTGGCCTCGCAGGTAACTGGGCAACGCAAGACATATACACTCGCCCCCGTCGTCCGCGAAGTAAAGGAAGAAAAGGTGGTTGTCGATCGGCTCAATGTAAAACAAGGCAAATTAAACATCGGTTGCCGTACACAAACGGAGATCACTTCGAACGACTATCCGGCGCTGGTTGTCTACAACGGGATTTTGGGTGGGTTCCCGCACTCTAAGCTTTTCCGCAATGTGCGTGAAAAGGCTAGCCTGGCGTACTACTGCTCTTCCCGATTGGAAAGCCTCAAGGGCTTGCTGATGATCCAATCCGGCATCGAAATCGGCAATTTCCAACGAGCGGTCGACATCATCAAAGAACAATTGGAAGCCATGCGTCAGGGACGAATCGACCAACAAGAATTGGAACAAACCAAAGCGACATTGACCAATGCTTACAAAGAACAGCAAGACCGCTCTTATGAGTTGATCCATTTCCATCACCAATCGGTGTTGGCTGGGCAAGAAAGAACGCTGGAGCAGATGCTGCAAGCCATTCAGCGCGTCAGCATAGAAGATGTCGTGCGGGTGGCGCAAAAGGTGCAATTGGATACGATTTATTTCCTGCGTGACCAGGAGGGGAATGCTGATGCAAAAAATTGAATTCGCCCAAATCCAAGAAACCCTGTTTTATGAAAAGCTGCCCAATGGATTGCATGTGTACATCTTGCCGAAGCAAGGGTTCAGCAAGACGTTCGCCACTTTCACGACGAAATACGGTTCGGTTGACAACACCTTTCAAGTGCCTGGCAAGGAGAAAATCTCCGTACCCGACGGGATCGCCCACTTTTTGGAGCACAAGATGTTCGAACAGCCTTCCGGAGAAGATGTTTTCCAAGAATTTTCACGCCAGGGCGCCTCAGCCAATGCCTTTACCAGCTTTACTAGAACAGCTTATCTCTTTTCTTGCACCGACCATGTGGAAAAAAACTTGACCACTCTGCTCGATTTTGTGCAATCGCCCCATTTCACGGATGAAAACGTAGAGAAGGAAAAAGGAATCATCGGTCAGGAAATCCGTATGTATGATGACAATCCAGATTGGCGCTCCTACTTTGGTCTGATCGAGGCGATGTACCAAAAACATCCCGTGAAAATCGACATCGCCGGCACAGTTGAGTCCATTGCACAAATCAACAAAGAGTTGCTGTACACCTGTTACGAGACGTTTTACCATCCAAGCAACATGCTGTTATTTGTCGTCGGTGCGGTGGACCCGGAGCGCACCATGACCTTGATCAGGGAAAACCAAGTCGCTAAAAAGTTTGAGCAACAAGCGGAGATCGTCCGTTTCTTTGACGAAGAGCCGGACGAGGTGGCCCAGCCGCTGAACGAAATGAAATTGAGTGTGGGTATTTCCAAGTGCCTATTTGGTTTCAAAGAGGGCAAAGCTTGGACACAAGTGGAAGGGGAAGCCGCATTGAAACAAGAATTGGCGACCCAAATCGTGCTGGAGGCCTTGGTCGGCCCGGCGACTGAATTGTATCAATCCCTATATGACGAAGGTTTGATCGACGATAACTTCGGTTTTGACTACTCATTGGAAAGCGGATTTGGCTTTTCGATGATGGGAGGGGATACACCTAATCCCGATCGGTTGCTGGAGCGGATACGGGAAGAGTTGCCGCAGAAGATCGACCAAGGCATTTCGCAGGATACCTTTGACCGGATTCGCAAGAAAAAAATCGGTAGCAATTTGCGGTATCTCAATTCCCCTGAGTGGATTGCTAACCAATTCACCAGTTACCAATTCAAAGGGGTAGACTTGTTCCGCATCATTCCGATGTTGGAGGAGTTAACACTGGCTGACGTGAACGAGCGAATGAAAGAACATATCGATTGGTCGCGTTTTGCTGTGTCGCTAGTGCGGCCATTGGGATAATAAATGTATGCGTCCTTGAAAAAGGGCGCCTTTTTAAATGGGGGGATGGACGGATGGAAGCGAAGTTGGCAGGGGAAGTCGCGTGGGTTACCGGAGCGAGCGGAGGGATCGGCGCGGCTGTCGCAGAAGCATTGGCAGAGGCAGGGGCCGCGGTGGCGGTCGGATATCTGAATTCCGAGGCTGAAGCACAACGTGTTGTTGAGCGTTGCCGAACATACGGCAGGCCGGCTTTTGCGGTGCGGCACGACGTGGCAAGAAGAGAGTCGGTAGACCAGGCACATCAAGCGATTGTCTCCCAATTGGGAGCGCCGACGGTTCTTATCCATGCTGCTGGACAGGGCATGGTCGGTTTTTTTCAGGATCATTCGGAGAGTGAGTTTGATGACGTCATGGATGTACATGTGCGGGGGTTTTTTCACTTGGCGCAAGTCGTGTTGACGAGCATGTTAAGCCGCAAACACGGGCGGATCGTGGCGGTCTCATCCATATGGGGCCAGACGGGTGGCGCGCTGGAAGTGCTTTATTCTGCCGCCAAGGGAGCGCAGATCGGCATGGTGAAAGCCCTCGCTAAAGAATTGGCGCGTTCGGGAATCACAGTCAACGCAGTGGCTCCTGGCGCCATTCACACGAAGTTGTTGGATGGGCAACTAACCCGTGACGAACAGGAGGCGTTGGCTGATGATATCCCGATGGGCAGATTGGGGGCGCCGAACGAGGTGGCCCATGCGGTGAAATTCCTGTGTTCTGGCGACGCGGGTTATGTGACTGGCCAAGTACTCGCGGTCAATGGCGGTTGGTACACATAAGCATAAAAAAAATGTTTTTGTCCCATATTACTCTTAGAGCGATAAAATCGCTGAGTGGTATAGGAGGGAAAAGCATGACCATCTTGGAAAATTTTGATCAGTGGAAAGAGTTTTTGTCAAATCGCGTGCATCAAGCGGAGAAGCTGGGGATGGATCGCGAAACGATTTCCGAATTGGCCTACCAAATTGGTGACTACTTGGCAAAAGACGTTGACCCGCAAAACGAGCAAGAGCGGCTGTTAGCCGATTTGTGGAGTGTGGCTAGTGAAGATGAGCAACGCACCATGGCGAATTTGATGGTAAAATTAGTTGATTCAAATAAGTGATTAGTGCATCGTATATAAAAATAAAACACCTGTAGATATCAGGTGTTTTATTTTTATAACTACATAATTTGTTTATTTTTAAAACTACCTCCTTCAATTTGGATTATGCTATACTAAAAGTCATATGAATCCCTTCTAAAGGCAAGCGGTGAAGGAGTGGAGGGGTGTTTTGGAATGAGTTCTCAGGAATGGTATTTGGAATATCAAATTCATAAAAACCGACCGGGGCTACTAGGGGATCTCGCCTCTTTGCTGGGTATGCTTTCCATAAACATTGTGACAATTAACGGTGTGGAAAACAGACGCCGAGGGATGCTTTTGCGAACAGAGGAACAAAAAAAAATTGAAGCATTGAAACAGATCCTCCTCGGTGTTGACAATATCACGATCACCGCGTTGCGTCCGCCGAAATTGGTGGATAGGATGGCCATACGGCATGGGCGGTATTTGGATCGGTGCATTGAAGACAAGCGAACCTACCGTTTTACTAGGGACGAATTGGGCTTGCTTGTTGATTTTATGGCAGAGCTGTTCAAAAAAGAAGGGCACCAGCTGGTCGGGGTGCGGGGTATGCCACGCGTGGGGAAAACGGAGTCGATCGTGGCTTCCAGTGTCTGCGCAAATAAACGGTGGACATTTGTTTCATCCACCTTGTTGAAGCAGACGGTTCGAAGTCAGTTGGCTCACGATGAATTGTCTGAGAACCATGTGTACATCATCGATGGCATTGTGTCTACGCGCAGAGCCACCGAACGACATGACCAATTGGTCAGGGACATTTTGCGGATGCAAGCAACCAAAGTGATTGAGCATCCAGATATTTTTGTCAAAGAGACGGAATACACGCTCGATGACTTTGACACGATCATTGAATTGAGAAATCATCCTGATGAACAGATTACGTACGAAGTGGTGGAACCAGAATTCGATGGATTTTAACAAACGTTTGGAGGGGGAAACATGGCCGGGATTGGAGCTTATTTGCGTCAGGCGCGAGAGCGGCAGGGATACACGCTCGAGCAAATGAACAGTTCTACGAACATTCATACAGAATATTTGAATGCGTTGGAAAATGATCGCTTCGACCAATTGCCAAGTCCGTTTTATGCCAAAGCTTTTTTGCGCACATATGCGAAATGCTTGGGCTTAGACGCGCGGCCTTTATTGGATTACTTTGAGAAAACGGTGCTGGGGAAAACGGAAGAACCAGCACAACCGACAGTGCAGCCGGCTCCACAACCGCGCGCTACTTTCGGACCAAACAATATCAAACCAGTTGAAGCAAAACAAGATCCATTTGCTTTGCCGCAAGGCCAACCATTGCGCCAGCCACAGCCGCAATCTTTGCTCAAAAAGACAAAACCGCAGGATCAACAAACCACTCGCACTGTGATGCCGGCTTCCATGCAACCAGGAGGGCATGCACACCAGACTCCGATGCAACTAAGGGCCGCACAGCCCATGCCACCGAAGGCGATGACACCACCGCAACTACAATCTATGACGCCTCAGGCACAGCCGCCCACACCATTGCCACCATCACAGCCACAACAACCAACACCATCGCTTGAAATGACACAAACTCTGCGTTCGAATTTGCCGGACTTGCAACAAACCATGCAACATCGACCGCTGGCACCGCGCCGGATCGCTTTGGAGAGCAAGAGTGAAGGTAGGAAAGACAAAAAGCCCCTCACATGGGTTTTGCCCGTTGCCATCGGGGCGTTGTTATTGGTGGGTGGAACGTTGTATTTTACTGTGTTCCAGCCGGAAACCGATTCAGCTGGCGGAAATGGGGGCAAGAATGTGGCCGATTCCGTTGACCATAGCGTGCGTGCGGATGGGCAGAACACTGTCTATCTGGAAGAAGGTGGAACGTCGGACAATCCATTGGAAGGGCAATTGTATTATGTGCGAAACGCTAATAAGCTGGAAGTGAAATTGAAAGGCAGGGACGGCGAATCGACCGTCAGTTTTGCCCCGACGGCCAAAGACACCCCGCAAGAATTTACCTTGAAAGTCGGCGAAGAGAAATCCTTGGAGATCGGTAACCAGAATCAGGTTTGGTTCCGCTTGGGCACCCCATCCAATGTAGAAGTGACAGCGAATGGGCAGACTATCAACACTTCGGCTCAAGATACGGAGAAAAGTTACCGCGTGCAATTGAAGAAATGATGAAGTAGTTGGCGGGAGGGATCAGCTTGTCTAATGAAATAGGTTACCGGTTACGACAAGCGCGTGAATTATTGAGGCTTTCGCTTGAAGATGTGGAAGCGACCACACGAATCCAGAAAAAATATCTGATTGCTTTGGAGCAGGGAGATTTCAGTCAATTTCCCAGTCCGGCGTATGTTCGTGCGTACGTGCGCGCCTATGCCTTGGCCGTAGGCGAAAATCCACAACAATTGTTGCATCTTTACCAGCCAGGGCCCCAACCACCGACTGGTGCGAGGTCGGTGAACCAGCGGTTGCCACAACAACCAGTGGCGGGAGGGCAACAGCTGAGACAAGCCAACACCCGGATGACTCCGACACCGTCTGCCTACCCGAACCGCATGGAGCAAGCGAAGTCCTTGCGCCAAATGACAGAAGAATCGGCGGAACTCGTAGAGCAACCGACGTTGGCGCGCACGGCCAAGGGCAAGCCGCGGCGTCCTCAGATGCCGGCGGATGTGCCGGATCCGGAAGAACTGGGAATCACTCCTTCTCCGCCTGAGCCGGTAGCAGGGCCGCGCAGGCAAGCAAGCCCGCCCCTACAACCGCGTAGAAGAGATGCGAGGCGGGAAAAAAAGAAGCAAGGCTCCGTATTCGGCAAGGTGTACACAATTATGTTGATCGTGGGCGCGGTGTTGCTGGTGCTCGCTACCATCGCGTTTATGTGGTACCGGGCAGAAAACGCAGCGCAATTAAAATCGAAGGAAGCCCCTCTTACAGTGAAGCAAAATCAGGTGAAAGAAGCGGACAAGCCGTTGGGCAAACCGCGTTTGTCCGTTCTCTCCACCTCGCCTGAGGGTCCGGACCGATATGAACTGATCAACGCGCATGAGTTGGAGTTAAAAATCAGTTGGTTGAGAGAGTCGGGTAGCGCATTTTAAGTGCGGAAACAAGAGATAGACAAGTCGTTTGTCCAAGGCGAGGTTACCGAGGATAAAAAAGTATTCACCCAGTCATTTTAGACTGGGGTCCGGCTCAAATTATTATAAAATAAAAATGTTTCTGTAAATATCAATGGATTTCCTGTTGTTATCAATAAATATTCAAGCGCAAAAGATATTTATATCTCCGTTATGAAGTGAAGCTCTCTGTGATAAGAGAGCTTTTTTGACACATGAAAAAGGTCGTGGTATGCTTGAGTCAAATTCTAAACAACCTTCTTAGGTGTTTTTTGTTATATAAATCTACTAAGAATGGTTATTGATTTTGATAAACAACTTCTGTTAATCTGAAAAGTATGGGTTAGTGATTGAGTTGCTTTTATACAATCAGCAATATGTAAAAACGTATCTGCATGAACCGAGAGATGGATGTTCTGGTGCCTGAAAAGTAATATATTCACTTTTAGTCTTAGCTAATCGGCAGATACATTGGGAGTATATCTACCATTTTAAGTGAAAACAAATTGAAGGTTGGATCATGTTTATTGACAGCCTTTCAGGAGGTGGCTGGGGTGTCTGTCGAAATCGGCTCATATCTTCGACAAGCCCGCGAAGCGATTGGTCTATCCCTCGATCAATTACAGGAAAAGACGAAAATTCAAAAATCCTTTTTGATTGCAATCGAAAATGGCGAGTTTGATAAATTGCCTAGTCCATTCTATGTACGTACGTACCTTCGCTCATATGCCAATTGTGTAAAAATTGAACCTCATCATATTTTGAGACAATATCGCAAAATGGAGCAGGCGGAACGTTTCAATACAACTGTTCTCAAAGCCATTACCGAAAATGATTTAGCGCAGACCCAAACGCATTCGTTTGCTGGACAGTTGACTGGCAAACTGCCCACCATCAATCAGGCGACGGGTGTTCACAAGCCGGTTGGGCAGCAGACGAGTGCATTCCGTCTGCCAACAGTCAACCAAAAACCTGCTCAATCGCGCATCAACACACAAACGGCATTGACCGCGAAGCGCACAGAAAGCGACAAGTTGCGCAGGGACAAAGAGCTGGCACGCCGGGATGTGGGTTACCAACGGACGACGGGCATGATGAAGGCAATTTCCCAAAAACAAGAGTTGGAGCAGACCATTCCGGGGAATGCCCAAGCTACATTTAATCAGCCTAAGTTCACGGCACCGCAACCGCCGGAGGAGACCCCACTCAGCCAGGAGTCGACACTTGCGCACACGTTGCATTCAAGGCGGACGCGGGACAACCAAAAATTAAACCCGACCAGCACCGGGCCAAAGAGCATATTATCGCGCACCGCCCAAATGAAAAAGGTGGATACAGGCTCCACCAATCCATTGCCGTCGGTGCGTGAACCGTTTTCCCAAGAGCAGGAGCAACATGATCCAACGGATCAGAAGGCCGTACAAATGCCATCGCTGTCTAGAAGTGCCGTCAAAAACAAGAAGCCGAAAAAGGTCTCCACGCCGAAGTTCAAGGCTCCTAAGCGTTCTGTGATCATCGCGGCGGCTAGTTTGGCCTTGTGTATTCCGATTGCTTGGGGCGTCGCCTCCTTTGTTGGGGATGACGAAGATAGCAAGGGCAAGGAGCAAATCACGACAGGCGAGACCAAATCCCAACAGCCGGCGCCAAATCAGGAGCCGACGCCAACACCCTCGCCTACAACTACGCTTAAGTTTATCAGTAGCGGAAAGACAACCGACCATTACCGAGTGAGTGGAGCGGGGGCGGAGATCAAGGTGGAGGCTTTGGGAGAGTTGGGACTTGATCTTCGTCACCGAGCCGATGGAAGTCCGTTTAAAGATGTAAGGGTGAGTGAGGGCAAGTCGTTCACTTACAAGCATGACTTTTCACAGAGTCCTGATATCTACATCTATCTCAACAAACCGGACAATGCCAAAGTGACAGTCAATGGGGAACCAGTGCAGAAATCGGCGACGTTCATTCATCTCAAACAAGATAATAACCAATAGCGAAAAAGCAAGCCTAACCACACACAGGCTTGCTTTTTTGACGAATCTTTCCCCTGTGAGCTATACTGTAGGAGTTAATTCTGTTCAATCATCCCTATAGGAGGTACATGGGTGAAATGCCTAACCCTTTTACACAATTGAGAACAACTAGGGAAAACCAACAACTGAGCGTGTCGGATGTGGCGGAGTTAACCCAAATTGAGCCGCACTATATAGAAGCGCTTGAAAGCGCCGAATTTTCGAAGTTGCCGGATCCGGTTTACGTAAGAGGATATATCCGTACGTACGCCCGTGTTTTGAATGTGGCCCCCAATCCTTTATTGAGCCACTACAAAAAATGGGAGGAACAAAACCAATCCTCCATGGAGGCAGAGGCCGCTGTTGGCAGTGCCGTTCCCGTTGCCTCGTTAAGTAGAAAAGAGCGGTCCAAACGGGCAAAGGATGATGCCGGCCGGGCGGCTTTAATCAATGAGTGGTGGAACCGTCTGTCTCAAAACAAAGTCGTCTGGGTGGCGGCTGCGGTAATCGCCGTGCTCGCCATCGGGGCGGTGGTTACTTGGACAGTGGTCAGCGAAGGCAAAGAAGTGAAAGTCGTTTCCGCTGACTCGGAGGCGAAGCCTAGCGATGCGCCCGCGATAAACAAGCAGCGCCCCCGCGTGATGCTGGTTCAAACCTCAGACAGTTATGAGTTTGGCGATGTTTATCAAGTTGAAAACGCAGATCAGGTGATGGTCAAAATCACGGCCAAAAAACCGACGGATATCCGTGTGCGCGCTGGCGGCCCGAAAGGAAAAGCGCTGTTCGACAAGCGGCTGGAGGCAAACCAGACGATGACGTTCAACGACGACAAGTGGTTGTCCGTGCGCTTAGATAACCCCGATCAAGTGGCGTTGTTTGCCAACGGAGTGTTGATCGACACCTCAACGCAAAAAGAAGTGTCGCTTTACCAAGTGCGTATGGCCAACGCAACCGGGGAAGACTCGTCCGCACAAGAAAGCACGGAATAGGGCAGGGGAATCCCTGCTCTTTTTTGACACCGCCTAGCCGGTTGGTTTATACTTACGAAAGAATTACACTAGGAAAGCTTTGGCTTGAGGGGTGTGTGCTGACAAGGGTGCTGACGGGCCCGCTTATTCAGCTATTTCCCATCTGACCAAATAGATGGTTCTTGGTTTAAGATGGTGCTATAAATTACATTACTATCTGAGTGAATCTGTCATAGCCAGGGAGGTTGGTTAAGGTGAACCTAGCCAACAAGATTACGCTGGCCCGTATCTTCTTAGTACCAGTCGTGATGCTTTTTTTGTTGGTTCGCTTTAATATGGGCTACGTCCAGGTGGGAAGCGTTACCCTAACAGTAAGTGAGATTATTGCCACCTTCATTTTCATTTTGGCTGCCGTCACCGACGGGCTTGATGGGTATCTGGCCCGCAAAAACAAAATGGTGACCACATTGGGTAAGTTTTTGGACCCTTTGGCCGATAAGCTATTGATTACGGCGGCATTGATTTCACTTGTCGAAATGCAACGCCTGGAAGCGTGGATTGCGATTGTTATCATCAGTCGCGAATTTGCCATCACAGGTCTGAGGATGATTGCGGTGGCTGAAGGGGTGGTCATCGCGGCTAGTCCGTTGGGGAAGCTGAAAACGATCACTCAGATCGTCGCCATTGTGGCGTTGATGCTGAACAATGTCCCGTTTTCTTCGATCTCTTTTCCATTCTCAGAAATTGTTACATGGCTTGCGGTTATCGTGACGGTGATTTCCGGACTTGATTATTTCTACAAAAACAGAAAGATCGTCTCGATGACCCATTTGCAGTAACCCAATGCATTGGAAGGAAGTTACGTTAGAGAGGAACGATGGCATGCGCGCGGAAGTGATTACGGTCGGTTCGGAGCTGTTGTTGGGTGAAACGGTGGACACACATTCCGCCTATCTCTCGCGCGAGTGTTTTTCCCTTGGAGTGGAAGTGGTTTTTCACACTTCTGTTGGTGATGATCAAGCGCGGTTGATGGAAGTTATTGAGCAGGCGCATAGGCGCTCTCAATTGGTTTTCCTGTGTGGCGGACTCGGCCCCACGCTTGATGATTTGACAAAGGAAACGCTATCGGATTTTTTGGGGATTCCATTGGTGCGGGATCCTGCTGTAGTGACTGCGTTGGAAGAGTGGTTTCAAGGGCGTTCGCGAAACATTCCATCCAATAATTACAAGCAGGCCCATGTTTTTGAAGATGGTGTTGTGTTTCATAATGCGCATGGGACAGCACCTGGATTGGCTGTTTCCAAAGACGGCGTGACTTACGTGCTTCTGCCGGGTCCACCGCGTGAATTGATCCCCATGTTTGAGCAACAAGTTCGTCCGTATATCTTGGACACCTTTGCTAGTGGGCAAGCGTTGGTGTCCGAGGCATTATCCTTTTTTGGGATTGGCGAGTCGCTCCTTGAAGAGACTTGCAAAGATTTGATTGAAGCTAATGACAATCCCATCATCGCTACATATGCGAAAGAAGCAGGCGTGACTTTGCGGTTAACTGCTCGGGCAGCTACAGAGTCGGCAGCGCGGGAGTTGATCGCGCCAATAAAAACAGAAGTGCTGAAGAGAACTGGAGATTACTGCTACAGTGAGCGTGAGGAACCGCTGGAGGAAGTGGTCATGCGCTCTTTGATTCAACAAGGGAAAACCGTGGCGGTCGCCGAGAGTTGCACCGGGGGGATGTTGTCCCATCTGCTTACATCCATGAAGGGGAGCAGTCAGGCGTTTATGGGGGGCATTGTTTCTTATTCCGCGTTTAGCAAGGAACAAGTGGTCGGCGTGCCTGAAGAGATCTTGGAGCAGCATGGAACGGTCAGTTCCCACACGGCAGAGGCCTTGGCTGAGCGGGTGCGGGAGCAGTTTGCTACCGATTTTGTGCTCAGTGTGACAGGTGTCGCCGGACCCGATGAGGTTGAAGGGAAGCCGGTGGGGCTCGTTTTCATCGGCTTGAAGGAAGCATCCGGACCGGTTCGCGTCTATCGGTTGCAACTCAGGGGCTCACGTAGGCGAATTCAATTGCAAGCAGCCAAACAAGCTTGCTTCATTCTTCAGCAATGCTTAAAGAAAGGTGAAACAACACGATGAGTCGTTTTGACCAATTTGCGTTAAGCAAAGAAATTTTAAAAGGCATTCAAGATATTGGCTTTGAGGAAGCCTCCCCGATCCAAGCGGAGTGCATTCCCGCAGTGTTGCGCGGGGAAGATGTGATCGGGCAAGCCCAAACCGGTACCGGAAAGACTGCGGCATTCGGGATTCCGGTGTTGGAACGGATCGATACCAGTCATCAAGCGGTGCAAGCGATGATATTGGCGCCGACCCGCGAATTGGCGATCCAAGTCTCTGAAGAAATGCGTCGGATTGGCCGGCCCAAGCGGGTGAAGACGTTGCCGATTTACGGAGGCCAAGCGATTGGCAGACAGATTAAAGCGTTGCAGCAAGGGGTTCATGTGGTTATCGGCACCCCCGGCCGTTTGCTCGACCATCTGCGCCGCGGAACGATTGACACCTCCAGTGTAGAGATTATGGTGTTGGATGAAGCCGATGAAATGTTGGACATGGGTTTCATCGACGACATTGAAGCGGTGTTCCAATACCTGCCCAAGCAACGGCAATTGTTGCTCTTCTCGGCGACGATGCCGACAACGATCCGGCAATTGGCGCAAAAATATATGCGCAAACCCAAGTATATTACTGTGAATCGCGGGGAAGTGACAGTTCCGGTTATCAAGCAAGTATACTATCGCGTGTTGGAAAACCATAAGATCGATGCGTTGTGCCGGATTTTGGACAGTGAGGAAGTCGATTTGTCCATTGTGTTCTGCCGTACCAAAAAAGGAGTCGATGAACTGACTGACGCGCTCCAGGCTAGAGGGTATCTCGCAGGCGGCCTGCATGGGGATTTGGCACAGCAACAGCGTGACCGAGTGATGAACGCGTTCCGCCAGGGAGAAGTTGAATTGTTGGTTGCGACCGACGTAGCCGCCCGCGGCATCGATGTGGGTAGCGTTTCCCATGTGATCAATTTCGACATCCCGCAAGATGTGGAGAGCTATGTGCACCGCATCGGACGGACGGGACGTGCGGGCCGCAAAGGGTTTGCTCTCACGCTTGTCACACCGCGGGAAATGAAGCAATTGCGCACCATTGAACAGGAGACAGGCGTTAAACTGCGGGCGCGGGAGTTGCCCAGCTTGGAAGAAGTGGCCGCGAAGCAACAACAAAGCTGGATGGGTCAAATCGAAGAGATTGTGAAATCAGATGCGGATCTCTCGTTGTTTGAAGAAATGATCGAACAGATGAATGAGAAGCTTTCTGCGGAGAAAGTAGCTGCTGCGGCCATGTACCTAGCTTTCTCGGAGCGGTTTGTCAAGAATATCGATGCAACCTACCACTTTGGGGAAACAGGTGCTTCGCCCGGGATGGTACGCTTCTTCATCAATGTAGGACGCAATGCCAATCTGAATCCGCAAGAGCTGGCTAAAGCGATCGCTGAACATGCGGGGATTGGCCTACGGCAAGTAGGTAAGATCAACATTTATGATCGCTTCTCTTTTGTAGAAGTGCCGGAGGATGTGGCGCCATTCGTTTATGAAGCGTTGCGCCAATCCAAAATCAACGGGGCCCGTGTTAACATGGAACCGGCAAGACCGCGCAATAAAGGATAAAGCAAAGACCGCCCGACGCAATGTGTGGGCGGTCTTTTTTTTATTTCAACCATCATGAATACCGAGCGCGATTTTGGCTAAGCGGGACATGCGACTTTTGTCCCATGGGGGGTTCCAGACGATATCTACCTGCACATCTGTCACCCCATCCACTTTTTGAACGGCGTCGCGCACTTGTTGCTCAATCGTGCCGGCGAGCGGGCACCCCATGGCTGTCAATGTCATCGTCACTTGAACGCGTCCATCATCGTCGATATCCACCCCATAGACGAGGCCGAGGTTGACGATGTCGATGTTCAGCTCTGGGTCGTTTACTTCTTCCAATTGTTCCATGATGCGCTCTTTGCATTTCTCTTTATCCAATCGAATATCCCCCTTTCTGTTTGTAATGTACCACATTTTGCTGTTGCCGACACCTGCAAAAAAACGAATAAATGTTCGTAAATGATCTTGGCAGATGAGTCAAAACAGGTTATGATGGGTATATGTGATTAAGCGGAAAGAGGAGGAACTGTGCATGTCAGATCGTCGTCAGGCGTTAGAAATGGCACTTAGACAAATAGAAAAGCAATTTGGCAAAGGCTCAATCATGCGGATGGGGGAAGAAACCACTCCACAAGTGGAGACGATTTCCAGTGGGGCGCTGGCTCTGGATATCGCTCTGGGTGTTGGCGGATATCCACGGGGTCGGATTATCGAAGTGTATGGACCTGAGTCTTCCGGTAAGACCACTGTCGCTTTGCATGCGATTGCCGAAGTGCAACGCGTAGGAGGGACTGCGGCTTTCATTGATGCGGAACACGCGTTGGACCCTGTATATGCGCAAAAATTGGGTGTTAACATCAATGAGTTGTTGTTGTCCCAACCAGACACGGGGGAACAAGCGCTGGAGATCGCCGAAGCGTTGGTGCGTAGTGGAGCCGTGGACATCATCATTATCGACTCTGTAGCGGCATTGGTGCCGAAAGCGGAAATCGAAGGGGAGATGGGTGACTCTCATGTCGGCTTGCAAGCCCGTTTGATGTCCCAGGCGTTGCGCAAGCTTTCAGGAGCGATCAACAAGTCCAAAACCATCGCCATCTTCATCAACCAAATTCGTGAAAAAGTGGGTATCATGTTCGGCAACCCAGAGACGACACCGGGTGGACGGGCCCTGAAATTCTATTCCAGCGTTCGCCTGGAAGTGCGCCGCCAAGAGACGATCAAACAAGGAACGGACATGGTCGGTAACCGGACCAAAATCAAAGTAGTTAAAAACAAGGTCGCACCTCCGTTTAAGCAAGCGGAAGTGGATATCATGTTCGGCGAGGGGATTTCCAAAGAGGGAAGCGTACTTGACATCGCGGCTGAACTGGACATTGTCAATAAGAGCGGAGCATGGTATTCCTTCGAGGGGGATCGCCTCGGACAGGGCCGTGAAAACGCGAAGCAGTTCCTCAAGGATCACCCAGAAATCTCAGTGAAGATTGAAAATCGAATTCGTGCGCACCACGACCTGCCCCTGACACGAGTCGAAGAGAAACCGGCAGAGCCGGCCAAGGAAGAGAAGCGCGGCCGCAAGTCGAAAGAAAAAGAGGAGACCGCTCCTTCTCTTGAGGTGTGAGCTGAAGGGTGACCACAAGTGACCAATTACATCACCCGAATTGAGAAGTGTTCCAAGCAGGCGAAGCGTTACCGGATCTTCGTGGATGGGACTGAAGTTTGTTCTGTCCACGAAGATGTGCTGGTCAAATTCCATTTGTACAAAGGGATGGAAATGGAGCCGTCCCAATTGGAAGAGTTGTTGCAAGCGGAAGAGTACAACAAGGTGAAGCAGGCCGTGATGCGGTATCTCTCTTACAAACCGCGCACGGTATACGAAGTGAAGCAACATCTCAAAGAGAAGGGGTATGAGGCGGCTTTGGGTGAACAGGCGATCAAGGAGATGGAAGCGCAGGGCTTCCTAGATGATCGCCAGTACGCCAAGAGCTGGGTAGCCGAACGGCATCGGCACAAAGGGTACGGCACGCTTCGTTTGCGTCAGGAATTGACCAAAAAAGGAGTAGCTTCATCTCATATTGATGAGGCGCTTGCAGAGATGGACGAAGAAGAACAGCGCCAGCTGGCAATGAAGATTGCCGAACGGCGCTATCTTCGTATATGCGGAGAACCTTGGCCGACGATTGAGCGCAGATTGGGGCAGTATTTGTTACGGCAAGGTTATCCTGTATCGTTAGTGTATGAGATTTTACGGGAATTTCGCGATCGTGATGAAGCTGAAAAGGGGAATGGTTGATGCGGATTTTATATTTTACTGACACGCATATCCGGGGAACCTCTCCGCGCAGCCGAACGGATGACTTTCAACTCACCATCCGGCGCAAGATTGAGGAAGTGATTGAAATCGCCGAACGGGAACAGGTCGATTTCGTATTACATGGGGGCGATGTGTTTGACCGCCCCAACCTGTCCCCGGCCGTTGTGCGCGAGTTTGCGCAAGTGTTTCGTCGGTTTCGCGCACCGATTTACGCCATTGCTGGCAACCATGATATCTACGGTCACAATCCAAGCACGATTGAACGCACCATGTTGGGCTTGCTGGATGCATTTGGCACGATTCGGCTGATTAGCGATGGACAGAAGGTCAAGCTGGAGAAAGATGGTTTGGTCGTCCAACTCAGCGGGCAACCTTTTCATTATGATTTGGATAAGCGGGATGTTCATTTGGATTACCATGTGGAAAACGAATGCGAAGCGGCCTACTGCATTCACATGGTGCATGGCATGCTGGTGGATCGCGCGTTGCCGGACGGGGTACCGCATACCATGGTGGGGGATGTTTGGTGTGACACGGTGGACATTTTATTGACCGGCCATTACCATGCGGGATTTCCGTTGCAACACCGCGCCGGCAAATATATTGTCAATCCGGGGGCGCTGGCCCGCATCAATAACCACCCGTCGGAAATCAAGCGGATGCCACAAGTCGCCTTGATCGAACTGGGCGAGTCGATTCAAATCAGCCTGATTCCCCTTCGTTCGGCCACAAGCGGAGAAGAGGTGCTGGATCGTTCCTATATTGAGAAGAACATGTACCGGCAGGAGCAACTGGCTTCTTTCGTCCAACAGATCCGCTCTGCAACGGACTTTCAAGCGGTGGACGTGATGGATATCATCGACGAAATCTCCCGCCTCAACGGGATAGACGAAGAAGTCAAATTTGAAGCCCAACGGCGGATCGCCATTGAACAAGAGAAAGGAGAGGCCGGGCATTGAGCACCTTTAAGAAGTTGGTGATCGAAAACTTCCAGTCGCATCAGCATACAACGATTGATTTTTCGGATGGGTTAAACGTGTTTGTAGGCGCGTCTGACAGTGGGAAAAGCGCCATCTTGCGGGCCATCCGTTGGGTGCTGTTCAATGTACCGCGCGGCTCAGATTACATCCGGAGCGGTGCCAAAGAATGCCGGGTCAGCTTAACCTTTGCCGACGGGACGGAAGTGGTGCGGGTGCGCAGTACTTCTGTCAATCGTTATCTGTTGCGAAAGCCAGGCGAAGAAGAACAGGTATTTGAGGGATTCGGCAACATGGTACCTCAAGAAATCGTCGACGCTCATGGCATTGAGCCGATCAAGCTGGATCAAAAGGAATTGTATGTCCACTTTGGCACCCAATTGGAGAGCCCGTTTCTTTTGTTTGAATCCAACCAGAATAAAGCCAAGACAATCGGGCGGATCAGTGGGGCGCATCTGATCGATTACGCTTTGAAAAAAGCGAGCGCCGACCGTCAGCAGATAAATGCTCAGATCAAACAGCTCGAGCAATCCCGGGACGAGATCAAAGAAAAACTGCAACCGTATGAAAACATTGCGGAGTTGGAAGAACAAGTGTCGCTTGCGGAAGAGGCTTTCAGCAAGGCGACGGAGCTGAAAGCGCTGTGCGAACGGTTGCGCAAGGCCCAAGAGCAGTTAGGGCTCCTTGGCATGGCCAAAGCGGGAACGGAGCAATTTATCGCTAGCTTGCGCCAGTTGCCCGAAGCGGAGAGAATCGTCCAACAACTGGAGACGCAGAAGTTTCGATACCGCTTGTTGACAAGAGCCTATGAGCAATGGGGGCGTTTGCGTCTGGAAAAGGAGAAAGTGAGCCGCATCATCGAGGCCGCTGCTTCCTTGCCGAGATTGGAAACGGAGCTGGATTCGTTAAAACAGCGTCATGATCGCCTGGTTCGTTATGTCGAAAGCAAACGCAAATGGGACGAGCATCATGCCGAACGCCTGCGTTTGGAGAATCGCTTGCAAGCATTGGTGCATGTCCGTGATGCGGACCAGGCAGTCGGACATCTTCAAAAACAGGCAGAGCGCTTGGCTAGACTGGTGCAATTGCAACGGAGATGGAAGCTTATTCAGCAAGAGAGCGATCAATGGAAACGTATCATCGACCGCAATGAGCGGGTTCCGGCAGTGTGGCAAGAGATGCTCCCCGCTTTGTCCATGAAGAAGGTGCGGTTAAACCGATTGGTCGAATTGTATAAGCAATGGTCGGATGTGTCGAGGAGGGTGCAGATTGGCAAGGCGTTTTGCCGCGACAAAAAAGAAGAGATCAAGCGGTTGACCGAGGAACTGGCCGCTCATATGAAGCGGTTGGGCAATTGTCCGATGTGCAAACGGCCGATTGAAGAACATGACATGGAACACTTGATCAACGAATATTTGGGAGGGTAGACCCATGAACGATATTGAAAAAAGCATCGAGTTGTTGCGGGCGCAAACGGAAAAAGCGAAAAACGAGCTTTTGAAAGCGGAGGGAAAGCTGGAGAGCCTGATGCGCAACGAAGAGGAGATCATCAAAGAAGTACGTGAATTGGGAGTGGAGCCGGAGCAATTGGAGGAAGAAATCCGGCGCTTGGAAAAAGAGATCAATGAAGAGCTGCAAAAGGCGTGGGGCTATTTACCGCAGGAGCTGAGAAAGTAATATGACCGAGTCTTCGTTTACCCAATTGAAAGAAGCGTTGTCCCGTGCTAGAAACGAGTTGATTGTGCGCAAATCGGAACGTGACTTATATTTGGGGCAATTGAAACAAACAGAAGAGCGGTGGCAAGTGTGCCTCAATGAGCGCGATTTGCTGGAAAAAGTGCGGGTGCTGTTCCAATTGTCGGCGGAACACGCCCGCGAGCAGGCAAAACAACAATTGGAGACACTGGTTACCAATGCGTTGAAATACGTCTTTGGGTCGGCGTTTCGATTTGAGATTGAATTGAAGGACCATGGCGGGACGCCGACGGCTGAATTTTACGTCGTCTCGACTTGGGACGGGCAAGAAATTAAAAACAGGCCACAAGAAGCCCGGGGTGGGGGCATTGTGGACATCGTCTCGCTGGCTTTGCGCATCGCGCTGATTGAAACGGTGAAACCGCGATTGAGCGGACCGATTATTCTCGATGAGCCGGGTAAGCATGTGAGTGAAGATTATATCGTCCCGATGATTGAGTTTCTAAAGTCGGTCGGGGAGACCTTTGGACGGCAAGTGATTTTGGTGACCCATAACATCCATTTGACGGAATCGGCCGATGCGGCTTACTTTGTGCGCTTGCAAGGCGGAAAATCAGTTGTTGAACAAAGCGGTCGCCTTGACAATGGGATTGCATAAATAATACAATTGACTTGTGTCTTTGCCTCTCTTGGGGCAAAGACACCCTGATTCCAACTGAAAACGTTTGTTAGTAAAGTGGAAAATGGTTCTAGCTGGTTTTTTCCAGCCTTCACCTGGTATAGCAAGACATGACGACGGACTACAAGCGAAGACCGAGTTCATCGGTCTTGTTTTTCTAAATAGAAAAAGAGGAGGTGAGCGAAGGAACGATGGTGTTTGAACCGATTGACATCATTCTGCTGTTTGCCTCTCTCGGAGTCGGACTCGGTGCGGGATACTGGATGAGGAAAACGGCAGCAGAAGCAAGAATCGGAAGCGCCGAGAAGGAAGCTGCCGAGATCATAGAGAAAGCTGACAAAGAAGCAGAAGCGCTCAAAAAAGAGAAGATCTTTGAAGCGCGGGATGAAGCGCATCGCCTGCGGAGTGAAGCGGAAAAAGAGATTCGCGAGCAACGCAACGAATTGCAACGAATCGAACGCCGGTTAAATCAAAAAGAAGAGACGCTCGAACGCAAGCAACATGCAATTGAACAGCGTGAAGATGAACTGAACGGAAAAGAAAAGGAAATAGGATTACGCCAACAAGAGATTGATGAGCTATACCAGGAACAGAGAAAAGAAATGGAACGGATATCTGGATTAACCACCGAAGAAGCGAGACAGCTCATTCTGGCGAAAGTGGAGAATGAGATGCGTCATGAAACCGCGCAAATCATCAAAGAGATGGAACAGCAAGCGATCGAAGAAGGAGATCGACGGGCTCGCCGGATCTTGTCGTTGGCGATCCAACGGTGCGCGGCGGATCACGTGGCGGAAACGACCGTCTCCGTCGTGTCCTTGCCAAATGATGAAATGAAAGGACGAATCATCGGTCGGGAAGGGCGCAATATCCGCACATTGGAAACTTTGACCGGGATCGACCTCATCATTGATGATACGCCGGAAGCCGTCATCTTGTCAGGGTTTGACCCGATTCGCCGTGAAGTGGCCCGCGTGGCGCTGGAAAAATTGGTTGCCGACGGACGTATTCATCCGGCGCGAATCGAAGAGATGGTGGAAAAGTCACGCCGCGATGTGGACGAGCGCATCCGCGAATATGGGGAGCAAGCCACATTTGAAACGGGCGTGCACGGTTTGCATCCAGATTTGATCAAGATCATCGGCCGATTGAAATTCCGAACAAGTTACGGACAGAATGTGTTGAAGCATTCGATGGAGGTAGCCCATCTGTCAGGATTGTTGGCGGCTGAGCTGGGTGAAGATATTCACTTGGCGAAGCGAGCAGGGCTGTTGCATGATATCGGTAAAGCGATCGACCATGAAATCGAAGGGTCGCACGTGGATATCGGTGTCGAATTGGCTAAGAAATACAATGAGCATCCCATTGTTATCAACAGCATCGCTTCCCACCACGGGGACTGTGAAGCGACCAGCGTGATCGCGGTTTTGGTTAGGGCGGCAGATGCGTTGTCCGCGGCCAGACCGGGGGCGCGGAGAGAAACGCTGGAAGCGTACATCAAACGTTTGGAAAAGCTGGAGGAAATCTGCGAGTCTTTTGATGGTGTGGAGAAATCATATGCCATTCAAGCTGGACGGGAAGTGCGGATCATAGTGAAGCCGGACGAAGTGGATGACGCAGAAGCGACGCGGTTGGCCCGTGAAATCACGAAGCAAATCGAAAACCAACTGGACTATCCCGGCCATATCAAAGTAACGGTCATCCGGGAAACGAGATCGGTTGAGTACGCGAAATAAAGTGGCCTTTGGGCCGCTTTATTTTTTACAAAGAGTTTGGAGGCTCAAACCATATATGAGAGTATTAATGATCGGCGATGTAGTGGGCAACATTGGTCGCCAAACACTAAAGACATATTTACCAAAACTGAAGCAAATGTACTCACCTGATGCGATTGTGGTTAACGGTGAAAACGCGGCCGCCAACGGACGTGGCATTCAACGCGCGATTGTGCGCGAATGGCTCGATGCCGGGATCGACTGTGTCACACTGGGAAACCATGCTTGGGGGCAAGGGGAAGTCTTTGACTTTATCGATGAGGAAGCCCATTTGATCCGACCAGCGAACTTTCCGGAAGGCACCCCCGGAAAAGGCATGACTGTCTTGTCAACAAAAGGGGGAAAACTGGCGGTTATCAACTTGATGGGAAGAGCGTACATGGAATCGGCGCTTGATTGCCCGTTCCGCACCGCCGACCGCCTGTTGCAACAACTTTCGCACAATACCTATATCCTGATCGATTTTCACGCGGAGACGACGTCTGAAAAGCAGGCGTTTGCCTGGTATGTCGATGGCAGAGTGTCAGCGGTGGTTGGCACGCACACCCATGTGCAGACAGCGGATGAAAAGATTCTGCCCAAAGGGACGGGATATTTGACAGATGTGGGCATGGTGGGCCCATACGACAGCGTGATCGGTATGGAAAGAACAGCGGTAATCAAACGATTTGTCACGCAGCTACCTGTGCGCTTTGAAGTGGCGAAGGGCAGAACGCAATTCAATGCCGTGTTATTTGACTTTGATAAAGAAACAAAGAAAGCGAAAAAAATTAAACGGATTCGGATAGATGATGATATGCCTCTTATCGGTTGATTATAAATAAATTTATTTATGATTTTTTACCGGTATCTATGTAAATTAGAAGGAATTTTTATGTGTGGGTCGAATAGGATAGAAGTAGTGGACTCACTTCAACCATCGAGGAGGTACCTTCATGGAAGTATTAAAAGTTTCAGCAAAATCCAATCCGAATTCTGTTGCTGGTGCACTCGCCGGGGTCTTGCGTGAACGTGGTCAAGCAGAGATGCAAGCAATTGGCGCAGGGGCGCTAAATCAAGCTGTCAAAGCAGTTGCGATTGCACGAGGGTTTGTCGCGCCGAGTGGAATTGATCTTATCTGCATTCCAGCCTTTACGGATATTGTGATCGATGGTGAAGAGCGTACCGCGATTAAATTAATCGTGGAACCTCGATAATTTATGGAAACAATATATTCGAAAAAACCTGTTTATTTTTATAGACAGGTTTTTTTTTAAGTGGAGGGAAATGGGATGAGGTGGATAGATGGTCATTGCGACGTGTTGAGTAAAATGTGGCGCGATCCCCAGTACCGTTCTTTTTATGCTCAAGGGTCTCCGTTGGACAGTTCTTATCATTGTTTGTGTGAGGCGGATGTGGCCATGCAAGTGTTTGCCGTGTGGACGCCGGAGTCGGTGCCGCGGCAACAACGCTTGGCTGTGGCGCTAAAAGAGATCGATTTTTTTTATGAGGAAGTGGTCCGCGACGGATCGCGGGTTTTCTTGGTCACCGACGGAGGCCAAATGGATGAATGCGGACATGGGCGCATCGGGGCGCTGTTGCTGTTGGAGGGGGCAGACGCCTTGCATGGGGACTTGGCCAATCTACGCTTGTTTCACCGGCTCGGCGTGCGGCAAATGGGGTTGACCTGGAATTTTGCCAATGAGGTAGCTGACGGCATCTATGAAGAGCGCGGTGGGGGATTGACGCGGTTCGGGCGTCAGGTGATTATGGAGATGAAGCGGCTGGGGATGATCTTAGATGTTTCCCATCTATCAGACAGAGGGTTTTGGGAAGTGATTGAGGAAACGGGCTTGCCCATTCTCGCTTCGCATTCCAATTGTCGAGCGGTGTGCGCACATAAACGCAATTTAGGAGATGAGCAGATTGAAGCACTCATCCAACGCCAAGGATTGATCGGGGTCACGTTTGTGCCGGAGTTTGTACACCATTGCGCGGCTGAGGCCACAATCGACCAAGTGCTCCGACATGTTGAGCATATTTGCGCTCTTGGGGGGGCGGATCATCTGTTTTTTGGCTCAGACTTTGACGGGTTTGCTAACAAGTTGCCCGGATTAGAGAGCTACAGCCGACTTCCGCAATTGGTGGAAGCCTTGTCAAAAAGGTATGGAGACGATCTCGTCCGCAAGTGGGGCTGGGAGAACGGCAAACAGTTTTACCAGAGACATTTGTCCCCATAAAAAAGCGTAAAAAAAGACGTGAGGTGGATCTCCTTTTCGCAAAAAGCACCAGATGATTAAAAAAAAGAGAAATTGGGTTGTAAGCGGGCTTTACCCGGTTGCTTTTTAATGGGTAGAGGACTAGAATTAATACATGAAAATGCTATCACTCACAAGGAAGCGTTATTCCGTCTTCTTCTTTGTGAAGAGGGTTGCAAATTTCTTATTATTGTGTAGTGTGTGGCAGGATTAAAGGAGATGAGTTCATGGTTAAGCAGCTTTCGTGGAAAGTGGGCGGACAGCAGGGGGAAGGTATCGACAGTGCGGGGGAAACATTGTCGACCGCACTAAATCGCAAGGGCTATTATCTATACGGTTACAGGCACTTCTCCTCACGCATCAAAGGCGGGCATTCTAATACCAAGATTCGCATCAGCACAAGCCCGGTTCGCTCCATTTCCGACGAGCTGGATATTCTTGTTGCATTTGACCAAGAAACAATTGACTTAAATGCGCATGAGTTGATTGCAGATGGTGTGATCTTGGCTGATGCCAAATTTAAACCAACCGTTCCGGAGGGAGTAACTGCACACCTTCTCGCAGTTCCATTCACCAAAATTGCGGAAGAAGTTGGCATGGCCCAAATGAAAAACATGGTGGCCGTGGGTGCTTCCATCGCATTGCTGGGACTGTCGGTTGACGCCTTTAAAGAAGTGATCGAAGAAAGATTCGCTCGAAAAGGCCAAAAAGTAGTAGACAAAAATATGGAAGCGATCACAAAAGGCCATGAGTATGTGCAAGAGCAGATCGGCAACACCATTACAAAGTTCCGCTTAGATCCATCTGATGGCAAAAAGCGCTTATATATGATCGGAAATGATGCCATTGCGTTGGGAGCGGTCGCTGCAGGTGCGCGTTTGATGGCGGCATATCCGATTACGCCATCTTCTGAAATCATGGAATACCTCATCAAAAAGTTGCCTGAACTCGGTGGCACGGTAGTGCAAACCGAGGACGAGATCGCTGCGATGACGATGGTGATCGGCGCCAACTATGGTGGCGTGCGTGCGTTGACGGCGTCTGCTGGACCGGGGCTCTCCTTGATGACTGAAGCGATCGGTCTCGCCGGAATGACTGAAACGCCAGCTGTCATTGTCAATACCCAGCGCGGGGGTCCAAGCACAGGGTTGCCGACCAAGCAAGAGCAAAGTGACGTGTTGGCCATGCTTTACAGCACACACGGGGAAATTCCGAAAATCGTGTTGGCTCCGAGCACGGTGGAAGAGTGCTTCTATGACACGATTCAAGCCTTCAATTTGGCGGAGCAATATCAATGTCCGGTTATTATCTTGTCGGACTTGGCGCTTTCCCTCGGTAAGCAAACCGTCAATCCGCTTGACTATGATCGGATCGAAATCAAGCGCGGGAAATTGGTTGACTGGAACGAAGAGTTGCCGCCGCTTGAAAATTCACAGCTGTTCCCGCGTTACGAATTCACGGAAGACGGCATTTCTCGCCGCGTTCTGCCAGGGAAAAAAGACGGCTTGCATCATGTGACCGGGGTAGAACACGATGAAACGGGGCGTCCATCTGAAAATCCGCTCAACCGCAAACGGATGATGGATAAGCGCTTGTCCAAGTTGAGCAATGGCATCGACTTCGACACCCCTGTATTCCTGGATGCGCAACATGAAGAGGCAGATCTTCTGATCGTGGGCTTCAATTCCACCCGCGGTACGATCACGGAAGCAAAAGAGCGGTTGGAAGCGGAAGGATTGAAAGTGAATCATGCCCACATCCGCCAAATCTTGCCTTTCCCGACGGAGATCATGCAACAGCAAATCCAAAAGGCGAAAAAAGTGTTGGTTGTAGAAAACAACGCGACAGGACAATTGACCAATCTGATCAAAATGCATGTAGGATTCGCCGAGAAATTAGTTCACTATGGCAAATACGATGGAAATCCATTCTTGCCATCCGAAATTTACAAACAATGTAAGGAGCTGTTGGTTCATGGCCACATTTAAAGATTTTCGCAACAAAGTAAAGCCCAACTGGTGCCCAGGTTGTGGTGATTTCTCTGTGTTGGCCGCCATGCAGCGTGCTTTCGCCAATCTTGGGTTGGAACCGCATGATGTTGCAGTCGTATCGGGAATTGGTTGTTCAGGACGCATCTCAGGTTATGTGAATGCATATGGCTTGCACGGCGTGCATGGTCGTGCCTTGCCAATCGCCCAAGGCTTGAAGCTCGCTAACCGCGATTTGACGGTGGTTGCCGCTGGTGGTGACGGAGACGGTTTTGCGATCGGGATGGGGCATACTGTTCACTCGATCCGCCGGAATGTGGACATCACCTACATCGTGATGGATAACCAAGTGTACGGATTGACCAAAGGACAAACTTCGCCCCGCAGTGAGATGGGTTTCAAAACCAAGAGTACGCCAAGTGGTTCGATCGAATCGGCAATCCATCCGATGGAAATGGCGTTGACGGTAGGAGCGGGATTCGTGGCACAATCGGTTTCCAGCGATTTGAAGCAATTGACCCACGTCATTGAAGAAGGTATCAAACACAAAGGGTTCTCTTTGATCAACGTTTACAGCCCATGTGTTACCTACAACAAAGTCAACACTTATGACTGGTTCAAGGAGAATCTCGTAAACCTGGACAACGACGAGAATTACGACGCCTCCAACCGTTCCATGGCCATGCAGAAGTTGATGGAACATCATGGCCTGGTGACAGGTATTATCTATCAAAACAAAGAGCGCAAATCCTACGAAGAGATGATCAAAGGGTTCAAAGAAGAGCCGCTGGCCAAGCAGGATTTGATGCTTGATCGTGAGCACTTTGATAAATTAGTGGCTGAGTTTGCATAATAAGTAGAAAAACCACTTCCTTGCCTTGGGGAGTGGTTTCTTCTTACAAAGGAGGCAGCTTTCGACCATGCGGTGGACTGTGCTGGGATGTCATTCCCCTTATCCGGCGCCGGGTGGGGCGACATTGGGGTATTTGTTGGAGGCGGATCAAAAGCGCATCCTAATCGATTGTGGTAGTGGTGTGTTGGCACAACTGGCCAAAATGATGCCGATTCATGAACTGGATGCTGTGTTTTTATCCCATTTGCATCATGACCATATCTCCGATTTCTTTGTCTTGCAATACGCGTTGTTGGTTGCTAGCAACCAGCAAAAACGAAAGCGTCCCCTGCCTGTATGGGCGCCAGCGGAACCCGCCCATTGGTACGCAAAGCTGAGTTATCAAAACTTGATCGACAAACGGCCGATAGGAACAGAGTCGGTCAGCATAGGCAAGCTCACATTTAGCTTTCATCGTACCGACCACGCCATTCCGTGTTATGCCATTCGCATTTCCGACGGGAAAAAAACGATTTTGTATGGCGCTGATGCTGGTCCGAAAACGGATTGGTTGGCGATGGGGAGAAAGCCGGATCTGTTTGTGTGCGAGGCGACGTATCTACATCAGGAGCTACCGGCGCATCCCATAGGGCATTTGTCCGCCAAACAAGCAGCGGAAGCCGGCGTGGCGCTTCAAGCCAAGCGATTACTGTTGACCCATTTGTATCCGGAACGAGACCCTGAGCCGCTCGGAGAGGAAGCGCAAGCCGTGTTCCCTGGTCCCTGCCAGGTCAGCCGGATCGGCATGCAAATAGATGTTTGAACCATGCCTTCGATAATTTTTGATAGCTTGAATGGACAGGGTCAGATATAATTTGTTTATTGATTAAAATGAAGATGTCCCTCATATAATCGCAAGAATTGGCTTGCGAGTTTCTACCGGATGACCGTAAATCATCCGACTACGGGTGGGCAACAAGACAAAGACGGGTGTGTCTTTGTCTTTTTCCATGGAGAGAAAGCCTAGGTCGTTGGCTCACTCACCGAAGGGGCTTTTGCTGTGGGAGGAGAAGCTGTTATGCAATTGTTGAAAGAGAAGATACGCCAAGAAGGAAAGGCGTTATCATCCGAAATTTTGAAGGTGGATTCGTTTTTAAACCATCAAATTGATCCGGAGTTGATGCAAGAGATCGGCCAAGAATTTGCACGCCGATTCACGAATGATGGCATCACGCGGATATTGACGATCGAATCGTCGGGGATCGCCCCGTCGGTCATGGCCGGATTGGCATTAGGTGTTCCGGTTGTCTTCGCCCGCAAGCGCAAATCCTTGACATTGCAAGAGGATTTTTATGAAGCCAAGGTGCATTCGTTCACCAAACAACAGACTAACACCATTGTGGTCTCCAAAGCGCATTTGGTTGCAACGGACAAGGTGTTGGTGATTGATGATTTCTTGGCCAATGGACAAGCGGCGGAAGGATTGATTGATATTGTCCAACAAGCCGAAGCGACGCTCGCCGGGGTTGGGATTGTTATAGAAAAATCGTTCCAAGAAGGCGGCGACCGGTTGAGAAGGAAGGGTATACGTGTAGAATCATTGGCTTCCGTCGCGGCGTTGGCGGAGGGAAAAGTGACGTTTGCCGGGGAGTGAGCGAACAAGCCCAGTTTCTGTGTCATGCAGAAGCTGGGCTTGCTTATGTGGCAGGTCGATGGCCCGTTGGGCGCGAAGGTTCCGCTCATCTGTTTTGAGTTGTACCCGAACAAGACCCAGATTTTCGAAGGCGTGTTGAAACAAGAGGTATTTGCATTCAGTATTAATTCCCGTCCCCTGCGCGTAAGGGGCGTAATAGGTATGGCCGATCTCCGCCGTCAACCGGTCAGTGTACAGATCATACAGGCGGGTGGCACCCACGATCGTGTTTGTTGAGGAGTCAATCACGACAAATGGAAGCATGGTTCCTTGGGCGAATGCGTGCAAGGCATTGTTCACATTGTGCTTCATGTCCTCCAGTGAAGTCATGGGGGTGATCATGTAATCCCAAAGGCGGGGAGAGTCCTTGACGATGCTGTACAGAGGTTCTGCGTGTGTTGGATGCAATAGGTGGAGTGAATAGCGCCAGCCGGTTAATTGCATCGTATCACCTTCTGGTTCAAATATGTGTGAATAGCTACAAGGTTATTTTTGCATGAATCAGCGGCAAGTTTCAGAAAAAATGTGGCAACCTTGGGGCAAGTGTACGGTTTTGTACTATCATGATAAACAAGTTTGTTTCACAAACATTCTGAAATGGATTAAGCACAGCAGTACCGGTTGATTCGAACCGGGAACACTTGATATCGGCAAGTTGTATGACTTGCCGAAAATGGCGAATATAGGAGAATTCATTGATCAAGTTGCACAGATCAGGTATAATAACTTAGTTAAATGAGCACTTAATGATCATTTTGAGCCGTTATGGCTCTTGGCATAGAACACAGGATCTCAAGTTTGTTCAGAAAGGATGGACACGACATGGGCAAACAAGTGAAAGATTACAGCCAATATTTTGTCGCGCCAGATTTGAAACAGGCCAAAAAGCGGGGCAAAGAGGATGTGCAGGTACTCCAATTTGAGCAAATCCCAGAAAATATGCGCTCTGTGGGTAAAGGCAAAAAATACATGATCGAGACGTATGGATGCCAGATGAATGTCCATGATAGCGAGACGATTGCCGGGATTTTGGAAGAAATGAGTTATACCCGCACCAATCGCGAAGAGGAAGCAGACATCATCCTCCTCAACACTTGCGCGATCCGTGAAAACGCGGAGGACAAAGTGTTTGGAGAATTGGGCCGTTTGAAGCAACTCAAGCTGGAAAACCCGGATCTGATTTTGGGTGTTTGTGGTTGCATGTCTCAAGAAGAGGTGGTCGTGAACCGTATCTTACAGAGTTACCAGCATGTTGACTTGGTTTTTGGTACGCATAACATCCACCGCTTGCCGGTTTTGCTTCAAAATGCGCTCTTCTCCAAGGAAATGGTGATCGAAGTTTGGTCTAAAGAGGGCGACGTCGTTGAAAACATGCCAAAGGTACGTGAAGATGGTTTGCGCGCTTGGGTGAACATCATGTACGGTTGTGACAAGTTCTGCACGTACTGTATTGTTCCATATACGCGGGGGAAAGAGAGAAGCCGCCGTCCAGAGGATGTGTTAAACGAAATCCGCGAATTGGCGCGCAAAGGTTACCAAGAGGTGACGTTGCTGGGGCAAAACGTCAACGCATACGGTAAGGACTTTGAAGACATCCATTACACCTTCGCCCATCTCATGGATGATGTTCGTAAGATCGGTATTCCGCGCGTGCGCTTCACCACAAGCCACCCGCGCGATTTCGACGATCATCTCGTCGAGGTGCTGGCAAAACGGGGGAATTTGGTGGAGCATATCCACTTGCCAGTGCAATCGGGCAGTTCCGAGGTCTTGAAGCTGATGGCTCGTAAATACACACGCGAACAATATCTGGAACTTGTCCGCAAAATCAAGGAAGCGATCCCAGATGTGGTGCTGACGACGGACATCATTGTCGGATTCCCAGGTGAAACGGATGAACAATTTGAAGAAACCCTGTCCTTGGTGAAAGAAGTGGAATACGATTCGGCCTTCACCTTCATCTACTCTCCACGAGAAGGCACACCGGCGGCTAAGATGAAAGACGATGTGCCGATGGAAGTAAAGAAAGCGCGCCTACAACGCCTGAATGAATTGCAAAATGAAATTAGCCGCCGCAAGAACGAAGCGTTGCGCGGCAAAATCGTAGAAGTGTTGGTTGAAGGGGAAAGCAAAAAGAATCCGGATGTGCTCTCTGGACGCACTCGCACCAACAAGTTGGTAAACTTCATCGGTCCGAAGCACCTCATTGGGAAGATGGTGCACGTGCGGATCGATGAACCGCAGACTTGGACGCTAAAAGGCGTTTGGGTTGATCAGGAGTCCCGCGTGGTGGGTGGTTGAGATGTCCAGACACGCGATCTTGTCCGAAGCACGCAACTTCGCTGCCTTGTTGGAGCGTAGTGCTGAAGTGAAACGCTTTCGGGATGCGGAGAGGCAAGTGAACCAAAGCGATGCAGTGCAACAGACGATCGCATCCATTAAGCGCAAGCAGAAAGAGCTGGTTCATGCTAAGCATTATCAGAAGCCTGAGTACAGCCGTTTGCTTGAGCAAGAGCTGGAAAAATTGAATGGGCATTTGAATCATTTGCCTATCGTGCGCGAATACCAACAGGCGCAAGTAGAGGTTAACGGCTTGTTGCAGACGATCCAGCAAGTGATCGCCGACACCGTCTCCCAAAAAATCGAAGTGGAGACGGGCGGGGAGACAGCCAGCGGTTGCGGCGGAGGAGCTTGCAGTTGCCGCTAAAAAAGACAACCCTGCGGAGAATTTCCGCAGGGTTTTTTTTGCACTCTAGACACTTGCCCTGCATACACTTGTTATTGAACGATGATTGGAGGAGGGAAGGAGATTGTCTAATACAGATAGAGCAGTTGAATACCGTCAGATTTTGACCAAAGCGGTATGCGGAAAAGGTCGGAAATTTTCCCAGATGTCGCATTCTATTCAGCCGCCTGACAATATTGACACCATTCTTGGTGCTTGGGTTATCAATCACAACTATGACTGCCACAAAGTGGGAGAGGCCATCGAAGTACGGGGCAGTTACGACATCAATATTTGGTATTCGACCAAAGGGAATACCAAAACGGATGTCATGCAAGAAACCGTCTATTATACGGAGCAGGTACCCCTCACATTTTATGATCGTAACACCCGAGAGGCTTCCGTTTCAGTGACGGCGGCGGTGACGCAAGCGCCCAATTGCATCGAAGCGTCCATCGCCTCCCACAAAGACGGAGTGACGGTTCGGGTCGAAAAGGAGTTTTTGGTTGAATTGACGGGTGAAACCAAAGTGTGCGTTCCGGTGTATCCGCTCGAGTACGCCGAAAGCGATGAGAAAGACGTGTACGAAGGAATCAGTGGAGACGTAGAAGACGATTTTCATGATCTTGATCCCAATCTGGTTATTGATGAACTGGAAGATTAATCTGTCTTGCGGCTGCTGGCGATTTTGCCAGGAGCTTTTTTATTTGCCCAGACAAGACAGCGGAAAAAAGACTAACCAATTTTATGCAGGTGACATATGATAACAGCATAAAATTTCCACGAATAGCGACGGCGCGGGATAGAGAAAGGGGAAAGCTTCATGGTAGCCGCCACCCTTCCTTACGAATCGATAAAAAATGATGAAGAATTGAGAAAGCTGGTATTGGACGGGGATCGAACGCTCGTTCCCTCGATTGCTTTGCAACTGCCGCAAGCGCTGCAGTTATCTAAAGCGATGCTGACTTTGAATGAGGAGCAACAGGTGGAACGGGCAATTCAGCCGCGTGTGCGAAGAGAGCAGCTTCAATTGCATGGCATCGCGGTAAATGATAAGTTCAAATTTGTGAGGGAGTATCTTTTTTTCATATTTCAGACGGAAGTGTTGACTGCATACTGTTCCACGGAACAAACCGTGTGGCTGGCCAATCACCAACAAAAGCGAACACGGTACCGGCGGGTAAAAGAGCAGGATCGGCCGCGTGAATACCGTCGGGCTAAACTGTTGGCTACCCGCACGATTTATGCATTGGGATTGGATTACGGCATGGTCAAAATCGGCGCGGTCAGCGGTGGCAAACTTGTCGTTGCAGGCCTCACAGTCACGCCCACGTTGGGTGAGGATGGAATCAAAAGCTTCCTCAGCGCACTGAAAGGTTATGTTGCTCAGTGTGTAGAGCCGAAGCCGGAGCCGGAGCAAATCGTGTTGGGTGCCGATCCAGAATTTGTGATGGTTGGTCCCGACGGAAAATTGGTCATCGCCTCCGATCTGATACCGGTGCGGGGGGAGATCGGCTGCGATGCGATTTGGTTGGGGGAAGACCGTCGCAAGAAGCCGTTGTTTGAATTGAGGCCCACACCTACTTCCGACCCGAAAACCATGGTGATGAGCATTTATCGCCTGCTGACCAAACTGGCCAGGAAAACGAGGCATATACAGGGAAAATGGCTAGCTGGGGGGATGCCTTGGAGCGGCTTTCCTTTAGGAGGGCATATTCATTACAGCGGAATCAAACCAAACTTTAAACTGTTCCGGGCATTGGATAACTATATGGCTCTTTTGTTTGTGATCGCCGAAGATGTGAAAGGAATCGACCGCAGGCCCAAATACGGCTATTTGGGAGATTATCGGTTTCAACCGCATGGGGGATTTGAATATCGCACGCCGCCGAGTTGGCTGGTCTCCCCTACATTGACCAAGGGGGTGTTCGCCCTAGCCAAATTGATCGCTAGCAACTACCGCACCCTTCCTTATTTCCCATTGCAAGACCCAGAAATCCAGCGCGCTTATTACATGGGCCGCAAAGCGTTGATCTACCGCTGGTTGCCCAACTTATGGGAAAAGCTGAAGAAATGCGCTGATTATGAGTTATACCAAAAGCCGTTGGATGACTTGTTCCATTATCTCCTCTCCGGTGAAACGTGGGATGAGACACAAGATTTCCGCAGAGTTTGGTACCTGCCTCCGTATCAGCAGGCGCTTGTCCGGAAAAAAACTTTGTGAACAAATGGGATGACTTCAGATTTTCATGTTAAAATAGGTGAATGAAAAATATATGCGGAGGAAGAGACCATGTCGCAATATACTCCGATGATGCAACAGTATTTATCGATAAAGGCACAATATCCTGATGCCTTTTTATTTTTTCGCCTCGGCGATTTTTATGAAATGTTTTTTTCTGACGCTGAAAAGGCAGCGGAAGAGCTGGAAATTACGTTAACCAGCCGAGATGGGGGAAAAGAGCGGATTCCCATGTGTGGGGTCCCCTATCATTCGGCGCATACGTATGTGGAAAAGTTGATCGAAAAAGGGTATAAAGTGGCGATATGTGAACAAGTGGAAAATCCGGCGGCGGCCAAAGGGGTGGTGAAACGGGAAGTGGTCCGGGTCATCACTCCCGGCACCATCATTGAAGAGAACATGCTGGTTGAGCAAGAAAACAATTTCTTGCTCGCACTTGCCGGCTTCGGTGGGACGATGGCGCTCGCTGCGGCGGATCTGTCCACGGGGGAATGCCATGTCACCGAATTGGCAGGTTCATTGGATTGGATCATTGATGAAGCGGCCAGCTATGAGCCCAAGGAAGTTTTGCTCGATGAGGGATTGCATGGGAATGATGCCTTCCGTGAAGCGCTGTCGGGCAGATGCAAGTGTTTGGTGAATCCGCTCACCTTGGAAAAGCTGGTCGAACAAGAATTGGCGGAAGAGCTGCCGGAGCAATTCGCCAATTTCAATGAGGTTTGCACGTCCGAGCCCTTGCGGCGCGTACTCAGCATGTTGTTTGCCTATCTGAAGCAGACCCAAAAGCGTACACTGGGGCACTTGCGGCGTTTGCGCCGGTACGATGCCAAACAATACATGATGCTGGATGAAGCGGCACGGCGCAATCTCGAATTGACGCGGACACTGGGAGAAGGCAAAAAACGGGGTTCCCTGCTGTGGCTGCTTGACCAAACGGCAACGGCCATGGGTAGCCGTCTGCTTCGCAAGTGGTTGGACAAGCCACTGTTGAACGTGCCGGACATCAAGCGGCGCCAAGACACGGTTGCAGCGTTTTTGTCAGATTTCATCCTGCTGGATGAAGCGCGCGAGATGTTGAAGCAAGTGTATGATTTGGAGCGCCTCGCAGCACGGATTTCGTTTGGCTCAGCCAATGCGAGGGATCTGACCAATGTGAAGCGTTCATTAAGTGTCATTCCTCACTTGCGTGAGCGGTTGATGCGGTCGGGCCATGATGAATTGGCCGCGTTGGGCGAACAGATGGACGAGTGTCAGGCACTCCGGGAGTTGATTGACCGCGCGATTGTGGATGAACCCCCGGTTTCCGTCAAAGAAGGTGGCATCATGAGGGAAGGATACCATGCCGAACTGGATCAATTGCGCGCCATCCAAAAAGACGGCAAAAGTTGGATTGCGCAGTTGGAACAGCAAGAACGGGAAGCGACGGGCATCAAGTCGTTGAAAATCGGGTATAACCGGGTATTCGGTTACTATATCGAAGTGACCAAATCCAATTTGCAGCATGTACCTGAGCGGTATCAACGGAAGCAGACCCTGGCCAATGCGGAACGGTTTGTGACCCCCGAGTTGAAGGAACGGGAGCAATTGATTCTTAACGCCGCCGAAAAATCGGTGGAAATGGAATATGAGCTGTTCACAGAAGTGCGCAACCAAGTCGCGCAAGAGGTGACCCGTTTGCAACATTTGGCGGAGAAGGTGGCTGAAATCGATGTGCTACAAGCTTTTGCCATCATCGCCCAAAAATATCGGTACGTGAGGCCGGAAGTTCATCAAGCGGATCGCCTGCATATCAAACAGGGACGTCATCCGGTGGTGGAGGCGGCCACAAATGTGGATGACTTTGTGGCAAATGATGTGACCCTGGATGGAGATAAGCGGCAAATCCTGCTCATCACCGGACCAAACATGGCTGGTAAAAGCACCTATATGCGCCAAGTGGCTTTGATCACGCTGATGAGCCAGATCGGAAGTTACGTGCCGGCGGAATACGCCGAAGTTTCCATTGTGGATCGCATTTTCACCCGCATTGGTGCGGCGGATGACCTGATTGGTGGGCGCAGTACCTTCATGGTGGAGATGGCCGAAACGTGCCACGCCTTGCGTGAAGCGACCTCCCGCAGCCTGATTTTGCTCGATGAAGTGGGGCGCGGTACGTCCACCTATGATGGGATGGCTTTGGCTCACGCCATTGTGGAATACATCCACGACCATATCGGGGCGAAGACATTGTTCTCCACGCATTATCATGAGTTGACGGAGTTGGAGCGGCAACTAGCCAGATTGGTCAACGTGCATGCCCAATGCATTGAGAAGGACGGCAAAGTGGTCTTTCTGCACCGGATCGTCCCCGGCGGGGCGGACAAAAGTTACGGTATTCATGTTGCCGAATTGGCAGGTTTGCCGCAACCGGTAATCCACCGTGCCAAAGAGATATTAGAGGAATTGGAAGGACGCTTTCACGCTTCGCCGGAACCTGCCGAACCCAAACCGGATGATTCAGCCCAGCTGTCATTGTTTGACTACGCGGCCAAAGCTACTTCGCCTGCGAAAGATGAAACGGCTAACCATGTGGCTGAGTCAGTTACGCAGGGGAACGGCGCGGCCACGGCGCTTTTGTCGACTAAGGAGCAAGAAATTATTGAAGCATTGCGGCAATGGGATTTGATGATGAAGAACCCATTTGAGTGCATGCAATTTTTATATGAATTGAAACAGAAATTGTAACTGATCAGTGAGGAAGGAGGGCGAAAGCGTGGGCAGAATCCAAGTGTTGGACGATCATTTGGCCAACCAGATTGCCGCGGGGGAAGTGGTTGAACGGCCGGCCTCGATTGTGAAAGAGCTGGTGGAAAACGCGATTGATGCGGAGGCAACCCGCATCCAGATTCACATCGAAGAAGGCGGCATCTCATTAATCCGTGTCTCTGACAACGGAATCGGGATGGATCGAGAAGATGCGGTCTTGGCCTTCTCCCGGCATGCGACAAGCAAAATCAAGCGCGAACGGGACTTGTTTTCGATCAAAACCCTGGGCTTTCGAGGCGAAGCCATGCCCAGCATCGCCTCGGTTGCGCGGGTGACTCTGACCACGGCCCATGATCCTTCGCAACTGGCGACAGTGGTGCGGATAGAAGGAGGCGAACTCCTCTCAGTCGAGGACGCCTCCCGCTCCCAAGGGACAGATGTGGTGGTAAATGAGCTTTTTTACAATACACCGGCTCGTTTGAAGTACCTGAAAACGGTCAACACTGAGGTTAGCCATGTGGCGGATGTTGTTGGACGGCTGGCCTTGGCCCATCCACATATCTCTTTTGCACTCAGCCACAATCAACGGGAGCTATTTCGCACGAGTGGTGACGGCAAGTTGCTGCATGTGCTGCACGCCCTGTACGGCAAGCAGGTGGCGAGCCGGATGGTGGCGTTTGCGGGGGAAGACGCGGACTTTGCCATCGCGGGTTATGTGACCAAACCGGAAATCACTCGTTCCACCCGTTCCTATCTATCCATCGTGCTAAATGGCCGGTTTGTCCGTTCCATACCGATTACACAAGCTATTTTGCGCGCCTATGGCACGTTGTTGCCGAATGGACGTTACCCCATCGGTGTGCTGACGGTGCAGATGGACCCCAAATTGGTTGATGTAAACGTGCATCCCGCTAAATTGGAAGTGCGGTTGAGCAAGGAGAAAGAGTGTTGCCGGTTGGTAGAGGAAGCGATCACGCGGGCGTTCAAAGCGGAGCGGTTTGTGCCGGGCGCGATGGGTAGTGTGGGACAAGCTCGGATCAAAACGACGGTCGTCCAGGACGAACTCTCGTGGGAGAAGATGGAGGCACCGCCGACCAAATCAATGAACAAGCCTGTTTATCCGCCCCTACAACCGAGCAGGGATCAGGTGATGGAGGCCAGTGCGAGCGATGCTAGTGACATGGAAGAGGTGCCGCAACCGCTTCAGACGCGCGAGCAGGAATCTTCCAGACGGGGAAATGTGGTAGCGGAGGAGCCCGAATCGCTCACATTCACACCGCCGCGACCGCCTAGCGCTCCGCCTCAACCCGCTTACCGCTCGGCTTTGACCACGTTTGCCAAACGTGAAGAAACTGCGCCCGCTCCTCCGGCTGCTCAGGTGGAAGAAACGGAAAGTACGGAACCGGTGGAGACTGGTTCCACATCCCCGCGTTTGCCGGAAATGGAGCCGTTGGCGCAGGTGCACGGCACCTACATTGTGGCCCAATCAAAAGACGGCTTTTATCTGATTGACCAACATGCGGCGCATGAGCGCATCTACTATGAGATTTATTCACGCAAATTGGGCGAAGAAAATACCAAGCAATACCCCTTGCTCATCCCGTTGACGATTGAGTGTTCACCCGCGGAAGCTGAACTGTTGGAAGCCAAGTTGGCGTATTTGCGGCAGTGGGGGTTGGAAATGGAGCCTTTTGGGGGAACGACGTTTGTCGTCCGGGCTTATCCCACTTGGTTTCCACGAGAAGACGCGGAGAGCCTGGTTCACGAAATCATTGAGTGGTTGAAGGAGCATGGCAAAGTGGATACGGGCGCGCTGCGTGATGCGACGGCCAAGATGATGTCTTGCAAAGCGGCGATCAAAGCGAATCGACATTTGCGCCGTGACGAGATGGAAAGCTTGTTGGTGCAGTTGAACCAATGCGAAAATCCGTTCACTTGCCCGCACGGCCGTCCTATTTTTGTTCATTTCTCCAGCTATGAGTTAGAAAAAATGTTTAAGCGAGTGATGTAGAACCGTGTTTGTGACAACGTCTTTTCATCCAGGAACGAAAGAAATCCAAGAAGCCCGGTATCTGTCCGCATTGTTGGGAATTCCCTATGTGAAGCGGGAACGTCATTCGCTGCCCGGTTTGTTTGCACAAACGGGGGAATCACGGGCGGTCATTGTGACGAAACAGGGATGGCGAGTGGAGGAGGAACAAGGTCAGCCTTTTTTCTTTCATCCCAGTATGTCCGCACTCAGGATCAAGCAGTTGTTGAATGGAGATCCCGATGCTATGGTGGAATGCGCGGGGCTTAAGCCGGGAGACCGCGTGCTTGATTGCACCTTGGGCATGGGCGCGGACGCCGTTGTAGCGGCTCATGTCGTGGGAGATGAGGGACAAGTGGTGGCTCTTGAAAGCCAACCGGTGATCGCCGCTATCGTGAAACATGGCCTAAAAACGTATGAGACTGATCGCAAAGCCTTGCACCGTGCATTGCGGCGGGTCGAAGTGGTTCAAGCGGATTATCGAAGCTATCTGCCGTTATGCCAAGATAATTCGTTCGATGTGGTGATGTTCGATCCGATGTTCCGGGAGACGGTGCAGGCTTCAAACGCCATCCAACAGTTGAAACCGTTGGCCAATCCAGAACCATTGGATGAGCGCTCTGTCCGGGAAGCGATCCGCGTGGCGAAGCGTGCCGTATTGCTGAAGGAACGGCCTAAGGGAGGAGAATTCGCCCGGCTCGGGTTTGAGATCGTCAAGTCCTCTTCCAGCTTTGCTTGGGGCGTGATTCGAAAGGGGGGAGTCCAATGAAGCCACAGGTGTTGGTGATCGCTGGACCCACCGCCGTCGGAAAAACGGCGCTCAGCATCAAGCTGGCCAAACAATTTAACGGTGAAATCATCTCAGGGGATTCAATGCAGGTTTATCGGGGTATGGATATAGGGACAGCCAAAGTCACACCTGAAGAGCAAGAAGGTATCCCGCACCATCTCATTGACATCATCGATCCAGACACCTCTTTCTCCGTTCAGGAATATCAGAAGTTGGCGCGGCAGAAAATCGACGAGGTGCATGAGCGGGGTCGCCTTCCCATGCTAGTGGGGGGGACGGGGTTATATATCGAATCGGTGATGTATGATTATGAGATGCCACAGGTCCCAGAGAACCAGGCCTTGCGCCAAGAATTGGGCAGGCTCGCCGCTGAGCGGGGAGGTGAAGTGTTGCATGCTCGCTTGCAAGAGGTAGATCCCGAGACGGCTAAAAAATTGCATCCCAATGACATACGACGTATGATTCGCGCGTTAGAGGTCTATGATGTTACTGGTATTCCTTTTTCCCAGTTGAAGGGAAGAGGCACCTCTCCGTATGAAGCGTGCTGGATCGGTTTGACGATGTCGCGTGAGCTTTTATATGAACGGATTAATAAGCGCGTCGATCTGATGCTGGAACAAGGACTGGTCGAAGAAGTCAAGCGGTTGAAGGAGAAAGGGTACAGCCTCGGTTTGACTTCAATGCAAGCCATCGGGTATAAGGAAATCATGGCTTATCTGTCAGGGCAATTAACGTTGGAGGAAGCGGTGCATCTGATCAAGCAAGGTTCGCGTAAGTATGCCAAACGCCAGCTGTCCTGGTTTCGCCGTTATGGGGAGATGCACTGGTTCGATGTGACGAATAGGGAATGTTTTGCAGAAATTCAGAGCTTGGTTGCAGGAAAGTGCCATTTGGCTAGAGAATAGAGTACAATAATGTAAAATGTTAAAATTACATAGGAGGTACGGATTTTGAAACAATCCATCAACATTCAAGATACATTTCTAAACCAAATCCGCAAAGAATCGGTTCCCGTCACCATCTATTTGGTAAACGGATTTCAGCTACGCGGGGTGATTCGCGGCTTTGATAATTTTACCATAGTGATCGACAGCGAAGGTAAACAACAAATGGTTTACAAGCATGCAATCTCCACGTTTACTCCCGCTCGTCCGGTATCTCTCATGCCGTCTGATGAAAGCAAAGAAGGCTGAGCCCCTTTTAAGCTGCTGAATCTATCAGCAGCTTTTTTCAGTCCTCTGACGGGATTCACCCATTTCTGGGCGGGTGCGTATACATAAAAAAGCATCAGACCACAGAGAGGTGAACCGGATGGGGAGAAGGGTTTACACCGGAACCGCAAAACATCAGATACATGTTGTGTTTGACCATCGCCAGCAATGCCGCCAAACTGCCGCCCCGGCTTCTGTCGTAGAATCGACCCGTGAAAAGGAGGGGCCGCTAAAAGCGTGCTTGGATCAATTGGACGAATTGGTGGGACTGTCTAAGGTAAAAGAGTTTGTGACGGAGATATACGCTTGGCTGGAAGTGAGCAAACGTCGCCAAGCGGCAGGATTGGCAACAGACCAGCAAGTGTTGCACATGATTTTTGCTGGTGAACCAGGCACGGGGAAAACGACTGTGGCCCGTATCATCGGCAAGTTGTTCAAAGAGATGGGCGTTTTGTCCAAAGGGCATTTGATAGAAGTAGAGCGGGCAGATTTGGTTGGCGAATATATCGGTCACACGGCGCAAAAAACGCGTGAACACGTGCGCCGGGCCTTGGGCGGCATTTTGTTTATTGATGAGGCTTATTCCTTGGCGCGCGGCGGGGACAAGGATTTTGGCAAGGAAGCAATTGATACCCTGGTAAAATCAATGGAAGACCATAAAAATGAGTTCATTCTCATTTTGGCGGGTTATTCTCATGAGATGGGGCAATTTTTGCGGCTTAACCCAGGATTGCCGTCCCGGTTTCCCATCCAACTCACTTTTCCGCCGTTCACGTTGACCGAGTTGATGGAAATCGCGGACAATATGGTGCGAGAGCGGGAATACCGGTTATCCTTCGCTTTTAAAGAGAAGCTGAAAAAACACTTGCAGGAGGAGCGGCTGAGAAATCGGAACCATTTTGGCAATGCCCGCCATGTCCGTAATTTGATCGAACAGGCGGCCCGCCATCAGGCCGTTCGCCTGTTGCGTGCCAAGCACACGAGCCGCGATGATCTGATGACGCTTAGAAGCGAAGACCTGCAAATAGAGTCCGGTTCGCAGAATGGGTTCAAGGCTTCGTGGTATAATGAGAAAATCCATGATTCACTCACTGTCTGAGAAAGGAATGAAGTAGGATAGAAACGGTGCAAAACAGTGAAAAAGAAAAGGCGATTCTTGTTGGATGCGGTCCCAAACGGAATGAATGGGAACTGTTGTCCACGTTGGAAGAGTTGGGAAGCTTGGCGGAAACATCTGCAGCCGAAGTGATCGGTAAAGCGGTGCAATTTCGTGACCGCCTTGACCCGGCTTGGTTGATCGGCAAAGGAAAAGCGGAAGAAGTGGCGCAAATGGCTGAAGAGCGGGAGGCGGATCTGGTGATTTTTGATCACGAGCTGAGTCCGGCGCAGATCCGCAATTTGGAGCGGCTGTTACCCTGCAAAGTGATTGACCGCACGCAGTTGATTCTCGATATTTTCGCACAACGCGCCCAGACCAAAGAAGGCCGGATTCAAGTGGAGCTGGCGCAGTTGGAATACATGTTGCCCCGCTTGGCGGGTCGCGGCAAAGAGTTGTCGCGCCTAGGTGGGGGCATCGGTACTCGCGGACCGGGTGAGAAGAAATTGGAAACGGACCGCCGGCACATCCACCGGCAAATCCGCGACTTGAAGAAACAATTGGAAGAAGTGAAAAAACATCGTCGTTTGCATTCAGAGCGGCGCAAAAAAAACGAAGTGGTTCAAGTCGCCTTGGTTGGCTACACCAACGCGGGCAAGTCCACTTTGCTCAATCGGTTGACGGGAGCAGAGGTGTTGGCTGAAAACAAATTATTTGCCACGCTGGACCCGACTTCGCGCATGCTTGAGTTGCCTTCAGGCCAACAAGTGATCTTGACGGACACGGTCGGTTTCATCCGCAATTTGCCTCATCATCTCGTGGCCGCTTTCCGCTCTACGCTGGAACAAGTGCGGGAAGCGGATCTCTTGTTGCATGTGGTAGACGCGGCGCACCCTGAAGCGGCCGAACAGATTGCGGCGGTGGAGAAGGTGTTGGAAGAGTTACAGGCGACGGATATTCCCACCTTGATGGTGCTCAACAAAGCGGATTTGTTGGATGGGCAAGGCATCGAACCCGATGGGCGGGAGATCGTTCGCATTTCCGCGTTGCGGGAGGAAGATGTGGACAAATTGAAGAGGAAAATCGAAAACTTGCTCCGTTCCAAGCCCATGACCGTCCATCTGGAAATCCCGATTGAGCGGGGAGATCTCCTTTCTGCTTTGCATCGGATGGCAGAAGTTGTTTCTGCCAAGGCGAATGACGCTTTCATGGAGATAGAGTGCCGTTTGACTGACAAACAGCTGGAGAAATTGCCGTCGGAATTGAAACAGCAAGTTACTTAGAAATTTAATCAATAGGAATGATGAATCAGTGTATAACCAGTTGCGACATGGACAATGGATCGAAAAGAAAGTAGCTGCCGTCGAGGCGAAAATCGCTCCTGTGCTCAAACGGATCGAGCGGAACGTCGATCGGCAGCAGTGGAAAACGCTGGCCGCATACCGCGAGCATGGGGTGAGCGAAATTCATCTTCAGGCTTCAACAGGATACGGGTATGACGATTTGGGGCGAGAGACATTTGAAAAAGTGTTCGCCTCCCTGTTTGGCGCGGAGCAAGCGTTAGTGCGACCCAACATCATTTCGGGCACGCATGCAATCGCCGCTTGTTTGTACGGAGTGTTGCGCCCAGGAGATGAGTTGATCTATTTGACGGGCCGCCCTTATGACACGTTGCACCAAGTGATTGGAAAAGAATGCGATGGATCGGGATCGCTGGCGGATTTAGGCATCGCCTATCGGGAGATCCCTTTGACTTCTGCGGGTCGAATCGATTGGGATGCGTTTCGGGAAGCAGTAAGCGCGCGCACCCGCATGATCGGTATCCAACGGTCACGAGGATATGCAGACCGTCCTTCCTTCACCATCTCGGACATCCGAGACATGGTTGAGCGAGTACGTGAGATTTGTCCCAAGGCGGTCATTTTCGTCGACAATTGTTACGGCGAATTTGTGGAGGAGGTCGAACCGACTCAGGTGGGCGCCGATTTGGTTGCCGGTTCACTGATCAAAAACCCCGGCGGCGGTTTGGCCAAATCAGGTGGATATATCGCCGGTAAAGCCAAATGGGTGGAGCGGGCAGCTTCCCGCTTGGTTGCACCGGGAATTGGCGTTGAAGGTGGGGCGACGCACGGGTATTTGCGCGATTACTATCAAGGGCTGTTTTTGGCGCCGCATGTGGTGGGTGAAGCCCTTAAAGGTGCGGTGTTCGCGGCGGCCTTTTTGGAAGAATTGGGTTTCAAAACCTCCCCATCTTGGGAAGAAACAAGAACGGATATCATTCAACAAATCCATTTGGGAAGCGCAGAGTTGTTGGTGGCCTTCTGTCAAGGAATTCAATCGGCTTCCCCCATTGACGCGCATATTTTGCCCGTTCCGTCTGCTATGCCGGGATACCGTGATGAAGTGATCATGGCGGCCGGAACATTTGTGCAAGGCGCTAGCATTGAGCTTTCGGCGGACGGGCCGCTCAGACCGCCATACATCGCTTTTATGCAAGGGGGATTGACGTATTCTCATGTGAAGATCGGCATTGTACAAGCGCTGGATCACATGGCAGAAACGGGCCACATCGCGTTTGAAAGGGGAAACGAGTAGTGGAATTACTGTTGTGGGTACTAGTCTTTTTCTTAATCATACTAGGATTCGTTGGGCTAATCGTGCCAGTGTTGCCGGATGTACCACTGTTGGTGGCCGGCTTTGCCGTGTATCACTTCCTGATTGATGGCGGGGAGCAGTTGGGTACTGGATTTTGGATCACCACGCTGTTGTTGGCCGTTTTGTTGATGTTGGTGGACTACATTTCAAGTAGTGTCGCCGTGAAAAAATACGGAGGGTCCACGCTGGCGGTCGTTGCCGCTGTATTGGGGGTGCTGACGTTCCCGTTCATCATCGGCCCGATCGGCATTATCGTGGGACCCTTTGTCTTGGTTTTCTTGATGGAGCTGGTAATCAAGAGAAATGCCACTGAAGCCTTCAAAGTGGCATATGGCACATTGGTTGGATTTTTAGGCGGGATTTTCGTCAAATTCTTAGTGATGTTGGGTTTGGTGATTTGGTTCAGCTTCTTAGTGATTTTTTAAAGAACAAAGCCGTTTCCATTGTGGGAAGCGGCTTTGTTGTTGTTTCTAAAGGCTTCGGCAACAAAAAAAAGGACGCTTGCGGAAGCGTCCCATGTGAATGAAAGAGTTGTGTAGGTAAAAACAAAAGGCGCACCATGCAGTGGATGTAAGCCTTTTCATATTTTAAACGATTTTGAGAGGGATTGCATTAAGAAATCATTGCCACCCATGGATTCAGAATAATCAATGTTCCAGACTCCAGTTTGGAAACGGATATCACATTGCGGGGCGCCAGTGGGAGGGGGATCGGGACAATTTGCGTTTCAATCGGCTAGTGTTGCAAGAGGTGTGCCGGTGTCCCTTGCCCGCCTTATTCGCATTCCCACACGCGGGCATGGTTAAGATTGTCTGCGTGGGTTGCTGATCGGGTGCCTGATTGGCGCAACCATTCATGGTGTTGATCAACGATTGTGTAGTAAATGAATAAAAAACCTGAGCTGGCGGAATATGCGAAGTCAATCACCGCAATAATATGGAAGCAAGCGGAAACAAAGGCTATGAACAGGAGCAATAGGTGGTTAAGGGGAAAAAAATAGCAATGTCATTTTTCCTTACATGCATTGACTAACAAACCTTACATAAATATAATGAAGTTGTAAGGCATTCCCGAATAGCTGAAAGGGGGCGCCCTCAATGAACGTGAAAGATGAGCTTCGACGGAACATGCCTTTATTTCCAATAGGGATTGTGACCAAGCTGACCGAACTGACCCCGCGTCAAATTCGGTATTATGAGCAACAAGGCCTGATCAGCCCAGAAAGGACCAAGGGAAACCAACGGTTATTCTCTTTCAACGATGTTGATCGCTTGCTCCAGATCAAATCTTATTTGGAGAAGGGTATCAACATCGCGGGAATCCGTGAAATGCTCAAACAGTCACAGCAAGTCCTGGAAGCAAAACGGGAAGCGGAAACCGCCAAGAAGGAGCTGAGCGAGCGCGAATTGCGCCGCATGCTGAAACAACAGATCATCCACCCGAGACGGGGGCAGATCCCGTTGAATCATGGTGAATTATCTCGGTTTTTCCGCCACTGATTGTTGCTTTCGGTCAAGATAGCATCTTGCTTAAATGAAAGGAGAACGACTGCGATGGCTAAATACACCAAAGAAGATATTTTGCGCATTGTGCAAGAAGAAGATGTAGCTTATATCCGCCTGACATTCACCGATCTTTTGGGAACCATCAAAAACGTTGAAATCCCAACCAGCCAATTGCCAAAAGCGCTGGATAACAAAATGATGTTTGATGGTTCGTCGATTGAAGGGTTTGTGCGGATCGAAGAGTCCGACATGTACCTGTATCCAGATTTGGACACTTGGGTCATTTACCCTTGGGGTGCGGACGCAGGAGGCAAAGTGGCGGGTCTCATTTGTGACATCTATCTGCCTGACGGTACGCCGTTTGCGGGCGACCCGCGCGGTATCCTGAAAAAAGTGTTGAAAGAAGCTGAAGAATTGGGCTTCACTTCGTTCAACGTGGGGACAGAACCGGAGTTTTTCCTCTTCAAGACAAATGAAAAAGGGGAACCGACTCTGGATCTGAACGACAAAGGCGGATACTTTGACCTCGCTCCACTGGATCTTGGTGAAAACTGCCGTCGCGATATCGTTCTGACCTTGGACAAAATGGGCTTTGAAGTAGAAGCTTCTCACCACGAAGTGGCCCCGGGTCAACATGAAATTGATTTCAAATACGCCAACGCGGTGACCACGGCTGACAACATCCAAATCTTTAAGCTGGTTGTAAAAAACATTGCCCGCCGCTACGGGCTGCACGCTACCTTTATGCCGAAGCCACTGTTCGGAGTGAACGGTTCGGGCATGCACTGTCATATGTCTCTGTTCAAAGGCGATGTGAACGTGTTTTATGATGAAAGCGATGAGTTGGGCCTGTCTGCGACCGCGCGTCACTTCTTGGCTGGCGTATTGAAACACGCTCGTGCGTTTACCGCGGTGACCAATCCATTGATCAACTCTTATAAGCGTTTGGTTCCGGGGTATGAAGCGCCATGTTATGTTGCATGGTCTCCTAAAAACCGCAGTCCGTTGGTGCGCATACCCGCATCCCGTGGCCTAGGCACCCGGATCGAAGTTCGTTCTCCAGACCCAGCCGCCAACCCTTACCTGGCCTTGGCAGTGATGCTCAAAGCCGGTTTGGATGGTGTGAAAAACAAGCTGGCGTTGCCGAAACAAACCGACCGCAACATCTACATCATGGAAGAGCAAGAGCGTCGCGATGCGGGAATCGAGAACTTGCCAAGCAACCTGCATGAGGCGCTGATCGAGTTGCAACGCGATCCGGTCATGGTTGAGGCTTTGGGTGAACACGCATTGGCGCACTTCGTGGAAGCAAAAGAAATCGAGTGGGATATGTTCCGTACCGCCGTGCATCCATGGGAGCGCGAACAATATATGTCTCTGTACTGATTTGGCAAAAAGGAGGCTCAAACGAGCCTCCTGAGAATGTTGACAAACCCTGCGAATCAACTTTGTTGATCGCAGGGTTTTTGTATATAAAAGGGATATAAACAATTAATGGATGAATATCAACCCATATAAACTTAAAACCACCTCCCTTACCTGCTCTCGAAAGCAGCATAGCCAACTTTTTTATGTTTTGAGCCACAGCAGTTAGGAGGCATTGCTCTTGAATTTTTGCAAGCCCCCTGTAGCGTGCGTATCGA
>NZ_FXTU01000011.1:0-69074 GCF_900182735.1 Laceyella tengchongensis
AACATAACGTCTGGTGATGATGGCGGAGGGGACCCACCCGTTCCCATACCGAACACGGAAGTTAAGCCCTCCAGCGCCGATGGTACTTGGGCTTAAGCCCTGGGAGAGTAGGTCGTTGCCAGGCCACCAACCCCCACTTCAAAATGAAGTGGGGTTTTTGCTTTGTTTTGTGTTGGTAAGTGACTTCATCAGATGGCACTGCGAGTGGCCAAGGGGCAGAGTCGTTCGGAAACAAGTTCACTCTTGCTTAGGACAGGGAAACAGAGCTCTCTCATGTACATAACTTCGTCGCATGGGTGGATGGCTCGGAGTTGTTCCGGTGTCCTCATCCAGGCGTTTAGCCAATCACTGAGGTGCCATTCATCGTAGCCGAGACCATGCAAACACACACATATTCACATCTCTTCCACATCTCATCTAAGAAACGGATCAAAAACAGATCCGTTCTAGCGAACTATACCTATAGCGCAAAAAAACAATAAGCATGACTCGTAGTGGAACGACCTATTTCTATCACTTGAATGGACATGGAAAGAAGTCGTGCTACCGACTGATAACACAGATGTAGTGTTATGACGCGTTTGGGAATCGAGTCAACCAAACGGGCACTGTCGTAATCCCTATATGTACACTGGCTTTCATTAAGGAAACAGATAGAGAGCAAGTGACAAGGTGTTTGATGCGCTTATGGCGGAAGTATAGTAAAAAATAATAAACCTTTTCGAGGTGTATGATGAGTGGTTATCATATTTTTTTCATCATCGTTGGAATAATATTAATATGCGTGGGAATCTTTATGTCACGGAAACAGATAGAAGAACTGAAAGAAACGACGGGCTTAGGCTATGATCCAACCAACTTCTTGTGGAGGTTTATTTTATATTTACTGATTGTAAAATTACCTCCTATTTTCACAAGAATTTATTTCATTTTAGCTGGGGCCAGCTTGATCATTATAGTGTTGTTTCTTGCATATTATTAAATATAAGAGTGGTTCATACCTTGAAATAACCGCATGACGTCTGGTGATGATGGCGGAGGGGATCCACCCGTTTCCCATACTGAACACGGAAGTTAAGCCCTCCAGCGCCGATGGTACTTGGGCTTAAGCCCTGGGAGAGTAGGTCGTTGCCAGGCCACCAAACCCCACTTCAGAATGAAGTGGGGTTTTTGTATAGTTTTGTATTGGCAAGTTGTTTCATCATATAGCACTACCAGTGGCTAAAGGGCAGTGCTGTTCGGGAATTGGCTCACTTTTGCTTAGGACAAAAGAAGCAGAGTGGTCTCATGTGATAACTCCAGCGCATGGGTGAGTTGCCGGAGTTGTTCCGGTGCCCACATCTAGGCGTTTAACCAATCACTAAGGTGCCAAAGCTCATCATATAGCCGAGACCATGCAAACACACACATATTCACATCTCTTCCACATCTCATCTAAGAAACGGATCAAAAACGGATCCGTTCTAGCGAACTATACCTATAGCGCAAAAAAACAATAAGCATGACTCGTAGTGGAACGACCTATTTCTATCACTTGAATGGACATGGAAAGAAGTCGTGCTACCGACTGATAACACAGATGTAGTGTTATGACGCGTTTGGGAATCGAGTCAACCAAACGGGTACTGACGTAAACCCCCTATATGTACACTAGCTTTCATTGAGGATGCAGGATGAAATTATCTACAGAGCGGATTTGATCATCTAGATCCGAAATCTTGTTGACCAAAGAACATATTAAGGAGACCCGAACAATCTACTAACACAATACAAGGAGGTTTATGTTACTAACAATCCGGTACAAAAAGTAGATTTTGACGGGTATTGAGAAATTCACTATGAAAGGGGCTACGACTATTTTGGTTACGGGTTTCATTATGAGTGCAAACGGTGGTTCAATGGCTAGAGCCATTTTGACAGCAATTGACAAGGTGTTTAATGTGCATATGGCGGACGTATAGTAAAAAATAATAAACCTTTTCGAGGTGTATGATGAGTGGTTATCATATTTTTTTCATCATCGTTGGAATGATATTAATAGGTATAGGTATATTTATGTCACGGAAACAGATAGAAGAACTGAAAGAAATGATGAGATTTGACCTTGATCCAACTAGCTTTGTGAAGATGATTGTATATGTACTGATTATAAAGTTGCCCCCTATTTTTACGAGAATTTATTTTATATTACTTGGAACCGGCTTGATCATTTTCGTTTTGTTTTTTGTTTATTATTAAAAATAAGAATGGAGATCATATCCTGTTTAAATCGCTCTGGAGTTATTTACTCACAGGGCTTTTTCATTTTGCTTTGCTCCCTATCACTCGCCGAATGATCCCTCGTCCCACTTAGGATGAGGGGATCTAGGTGATGATAGATCTTTGTCTAGATACAAAATATCTTTCTGACCAAACCTATATTGTAGTCGGACAAGGAGGTAAGAGCGGAATGATTGATATCTAGTTGTAGCAGCTTTTCTGCATCCAAAAATAACACATAGCCAGTCTAAGATGTTTGCTTTGTTCGTGGTCATGATCGGGCGGTATTGCTGATGCTAGCACAGATGATTGATGCGAGCTGTGGACAATCTAGCTAGTCATCTAGTTCAGCCAACAGATAGGGAAAGCCAGTCAAGTTGGCAGAAGAGGACGGATGTCTAGTGAGATGAGTGATGGTGAGACCAGTTCGTATAAGTGCCGGCACAGTCAATCGCTGTGGATGTTTTAAGAATGAGGAGCCATGCTTTTTTGATTGAAGTGTGGGCAACCTTTGCTTTGAGGAAGTTTTTTAGGGAGCCAAAGGGCGCGAATGCCTGCCACTTGTAAGGTTGATTAGCAACAAGGATGTTAATGAACAAATTAAAAAATCAAGAAGGAATTATTATCTGTAAATTAAGAATAAAATTTTATATCAGATGGATTGTAAGTAGGATGAACAAAAAGGCGGCGTTGTTGGCTTTCCCTTGGGTGTATCTGACAAATTAGGCTGATGGGTGGGGATGCTGAAAAAAATCTTAAACGCTGATGGGCAGGTAATACGATGAGATAACCGTTTTGGAGCAGTTGGCTCATATATCAAACACACTTTATCCCCGCTTTGTCGTCTGCACAGAAATGCGGTGATCACGCTTTTGTGTTCTTTCTTGTAAGAGGTGCTGCCAACTTGGCTGTGAATGAACGGTAGGCACGCCGTCGCTTTTTTCGTCATCCACGCGTGAACCTCTATGGTGGAGCCATCGACCAAACACGAGGAGGGGATTTATTTGCGGCTTAGGAAAGTGTGCTTTGCCATCGGGCTGAGTCTACTTCTCGTCTTGGGTATGACTGTCGAATCGCCAGCCAAGATGAAGCTGCATGGACAGGACTTAGCGGCGGGAGACGGGATAGCAACTGGCAAAACCGGAATGGTGGTGACAGCCCACCCCTTGGCGTCAAAGGTGGGGGCAGATGTGTTGCGCAATGGGGGCAATGCAGTGGACGCGGCAGTGGCCATTCAATTTGCTCTCAATGTGGTGGAGCCGATGATGTCTGGCATCGGCGGTGGCGGATTTATGATGGTTTATGATGCAGATAGGAGCCAGGTAAGCATTGTCGACAGCCGTGAACGGGCACCTATGGCGGCCCACCCCCGGATGTTTCTAGATGAAAATGGAAAGGAAATCCCCTTCTCCGTCCGTGCGCATGAAGGGTATGCTGTCGGCGTTCCCGGCACATTGAAAGGGCTTGATGTAGCGCTAAACCGATGGGGTACCCGTCCTCTGGAGGAGTTGATCGATCCGGCGATCCGATTGGCGGAAAAAGGGGTTAGGGTGAACCGAACGCTGGCTCGGTCCATCGCTGAGAATCAGGAATGGCTGTCTCGAACCGCGGCGCGCGATTTATTTGTGCCTGATGGGAAACCCCTACAAGAAGGGGATTGGTTGGTGCAACGCGACTTGGCCCGCACGTTTCGCTTGATCAAAGCGAGAGGGATTGACGCGTTTTATGGTGGGCCTATTGGAAAAGCGCTTGTTAAGGAAGTGAACAAGCGGAACGGAGCAATGGAGTTATCCGATTTGGCGCGATATGAAGTAACCATCGACAAACCGCTCTGGGGATCATTGAATGGGGTAAAAGTGGCTATCATGCCTCCCCCCAGTTCGGGAGGTGTGGCAGTTCTTCATATCTTAAAGCTGTTGGAACGCGTGGATGCCAAGGATGTGGATTTGCGTTCTGCAGAGAAGTACCATCTGTTCACCGAAGCAATGCATCTAGCTTATGCCGATCGGGCCGCTTATCTGGGGGATCCCGAATTTGTTGATGTTCCCATCAAAGGGATGCTGGATTCGCGTTATATTGCCGAGAGAGCTGCGCTAATCAACAGGGAGCAAGCTAACAAGGATGTGAAACCGGGCGACCCCTGGAAGTATGAAAAAGAAAAGGGGATGAGGTCGGATGTATGGGAGGACCAGGAAAGCGGACAGACCACCCATTTCACGGTGGCTGACCGTTGGGGGAATCTGGTGTCTTACACCACCACGATTGAACAGGAATTCGGTACGGGCATCATGGTTCCGGGATATGGTTTTTTTCTCAACAATGAGCTGACTGATTTCGACGCTAAGCCGGGAGGCCCCAACGAAGTGCGACCGAATAAACGACCGCGGAGCAGCATGACTCCCACCATTATCTTTCGAAACGGAAAACCGCTGATGACGGTGGGGTCACCTGGAGGGGCGACGATTATCGCGTCTGTCTATCAGGTGATATTTAATAAGCTGAGCAAGGGTTTAGATTTGAAGCAGGCAATTGAAGAGCCACGCATTTACAGCTCTCGTTATCCCACCATCCGTTGGGAAAAAGGGGTTCCTGATCAAGCGCGAGAAGCGCTGACGCGAATGGGTCACCGTTTTGAAAGCGAGCCAACGGAGATAGGCAATGTAAACGCGATTTGGATTGACTGGGGAAAAAAACGGTACTATGGAGCTGGAGATTCATCGCGCGATAGCACAGCCATTGGACTAAATCGGTAAAAAGATGCCCCCTCCCTCAAGTACGCTTGTGGGGAGGGGGTATCTTTTTTGGGATGCAGAGTTCCGAAAGAGACAGGTGGTTGGCCGCAAACCAGGGGGATGACTGATCATCTGATCCTCATGCAGTAACAGGAAAACCTTCAACGATCATTTTCATTTCATTAGGGAATGTTCATGAATTTATTTAGCTTACCGCTTTCATGACCGATAGACAACAGAAAATCACATATAAACACGAACGCTGATAGTTGATGATTGGTTAATGTTCGTTTTTACCGTTGACTTTTTCACGGGTTCATTGTTACACTGGAAATGTGGTTGAGGAGGAAATCTCACATCCACACATCGTCTGTAGAAAGTTGGATGAAGCTAAGCCTAAGTAGTAGACTTCTATCACTCACATCTAAGAAAGGCTGTTGATTAGGCTTGTCTTCATCAAGAATAGATAGAAGGAGACGGATCAAGGTGAAACCAAAAGTTGGAGTCATAATGGGGAGCACTTCAGATTGGCCGACGATGCAAAAGGCATGCGACGTATTAGCCGAGTTGCAAATTCCGCACGAGGCGAAAGTCGTTTCCGCTCACCGGACACCGGATGAGATGTTTCGATACGCGGAAACGGCGGAAGAGCGAGGCATTGAAGTAATTGTCGCTGGTGCAGGCGGTGCGGCGCATCTGCCAGGCATGGTCGCTTCAAAAACGGTTTTGCCGGTGATCGGAGTACCGATCAAGACATCCGCTCTAAACGGGATGGATTCGTTGCTTTCAATTGTGCAGATGCCAGGGGGTGTTCCGGTTGCAACCGTAGCCATCGGCGATGCCGGGGCGGTCAACGCCGGATTGCTCGCGGCGGAAATGCTGGGCATTCAAGACAAAGCGTTGCGCGAGCGTTTAGCCAAACGGCGTGAACAAATCCGTAGTCGCGTGCTAAAGGAAAGTGAATTGAAATGATTGAGACGATGAAGCAAAAGACAGCGGGCTTGATCAAGCCAGGCCAGACGATCGGCATTTTGGGAGGCGGGCAACTGGGGCGCATGGTGATTCTCGAGGGGCGAAAGTTGGGATACCGCTTCGTCACATTGGACCCAGCGGCTGATTGCCCCGGAGGCCAAGTATCCGACCGGCATGTAAGCGCCCCTTACGATGATCAGGAGGCGGCAGCAAGCTTGGCAGAAGCCGCTGATATGATCTTGTATGAATTTGAAAACATCGACCCTGAGATCGTTAAAAAGCTAGAACAACAAACGTTGGTTCCGCAAGGTAGCCGCTTGCTTGAATTGACGCGACATCGTCTCATGGAGAAGCAAGCGCTCACTCGGGCTGGCATTCCGGTGGCACCCTATGTCGCCGTTGAAACAGAAGCCGACTTACGGCAAGCTTTGGCTGAGCTGGGGCTTCCGGCCGTGTTGAAAACAGCGACAGGCGGATATGATGGCAAAGGCCAGTGGATGCTAAAAACAGACCAGGACGTGGCCGCATTGCCAGCTGAGCTGTTTCAGCAAGGGAAAACCTTGGTTTTGGAGCAATTCATCCCTTTCCAAAAAGAATGTTCGGTCGTGGTGGCACGAAGTGTTCATGGCGAAGTGAAAGCTTTTCCGCCCTCTGTCAATTTGCACCGTCATCATATCCTGCATATGTCGGTGGCTCCCGCACCTCTGGCTGAAGGCGTGGCTGAACGGGCTGTGCGCCTAGCTGAGCAGGTGGCTGACTCGCTTGGGGTGGTGGGATTGGTGGCTGTAGAAATGTTTGTGCTCGCGTCCGGCGAATTGCTTGTCAATGAGCTGGCGCCGCGTCCGCACAATTCCGGCCATTATACGTTTGACGCTTGCCTCACGTCCCAATTTGAGCAATTTGTACGGGCTGTTGTCGGTTTGCCGTTGGGGCCGACTACGCTTACTTCCCCGGCGGTGATGGTGAATATTCTGGGGGAGCATGGCGAAGCATTTAACCAAGCATACGGCTTGTTGCCCGGACAGGTGAAAGTGCACTGGTATGGCAAGGAAATAGCGAAAAAAGGACGCAAGATGGGGCATGTCACGGTGGTGGATGATTTGGAGAGCGCAATCGCGTGGATCGACGCGTCGGGAATCTGGCCACCTTTGACGGAACAAGAAAAAAAGGTTATTTATGATAGATAATCATTTTTGCAGTCGGTATATGTGCCGGCAGTGAAATGGTTGTTAGTATCAATGAGGTTTTCTTAAAAAGGTGGGACAAGCAAATGATCGAACGTTATTCACGCCCAGAGATGGCAAAGATCTGGACGGAGCAAAACAAATTTGAAGCTTGGTTGGAAGTGGAAATCTTGGCCTGTGAAGCGTGGGCGGAGCTCGGCGTCATCCCCAAAGAAGATGTGGCGCAGATCCGCAAGAACGCCAAGGTGAACATTGATCGGGTGCATGAGATTGAACAAGACACCCGGCATGATGTGGTCGCCTTCACCCGTGCGGTGTCAGAAACGCTCGGACCGGAATCGAAATGGGTCCACTACGGCCTGACTTCAACGGACGTTGTCGACACGGCGCTTTCTTATCTGCTCAAACAAGCCAACGAAATCCTGCTCAAAGATATTGATAACTTAATCGAAGTGATCAAAGCGAAAGCGGAAGAACACAAAACGACGGTCATGATGGGCCGGACGCACGGCGTTCACGCGGAACCGACGACTTTCGGGCTCAAGCTGGCGCTGTGGTATGCGGAGATGAAGCGCAATCGGGAGCGCTTCGTACGGGCGATGGAAACGGTGCGTGTGGGCAAAATCTCCGGCGCGGTAGGTACGTACGCCAACATTGATCCGTTTGTAGAAAAGTATGTGTGCGAGAAGCTGGGCCTTGAGGCTTCGCCGATTTCCACACAAACCCTGCAACGCGACCGTCACGCCGAATACATGGCGACCTTGGCACTGATCGCCACATCACTTGATAAGTTCGCGACGGAAATCCGGGGCTTGCAGAAGAGTGAGACCCGCGAAGTGGAAGAGCCCTTCAGAAAAGGACAAAAAGGGTCTTCGGCGATGCCGCATAAGCGAAACCCAATCGGATGCGAAAATATCAGCGGATTGGCCCGCGTGATCCGTGGACACATGGTTTCTGCTTATGAAAACGTGCCGCTGTGGCATGAACGGGATATCTCGCATTCGTCGGTTGAACGGGTGATTCTCCCTGACGCAACGATTCTGCTCAACTACCTGCTTAACCGGTTTGCCAACATCGTGCGCGACCTCACCGTCTTCCCGGAGAATATGAAGCGGAACATGGAGCGCACCTTCGGGTTGATTTATTCACAACGCGTGCTCCTCAGTCTGATTAACAAAGGGCTGAAACGGGAAGAGGCTTACGACCGTGTGCAACGCCTTGCCATGCAAGCGTGGGAAGAGCAACGACCGTTTAAACCGCTTGTTAAAAGCGATGAGTTGATTTCCAAGACGTTGTCTCCGGAAGAGATCGAACAATGCTTTGATTACAGTTACCATTTGTCGCAGGTAGATACCATTTTCGCGCGTCTGGGCTTGAAGTGACCACCTGCTCATGGTGCGGGCATAAACCCGCATGATTTACAATCAGCTCTTATCAAGGTGCATGGGGGGAAGTAGCACGCTGTGCTCTTCTCCTCACCATCCACTTTTCTACTAAAGGGGCGACCAGCTGTGAGACCAGGAGATATGCTGTACGAAGGAAAGGCGAAACAACTGTTTTTGACGGAAGACAGTGCGGTGGTGCGGGTGAAATACAAAGATTCGGCCACTGCCTTCAACAATCAGAAACGGGCCACCTTGGAAGGCAAGGGGGAGATGAACAACCGCATCAGCACGTTTTTCTTCGAATTGCTGAATAAAAAAGGGATTGCAAACCATTTTATCAAGGCAATTTCGCCACTTGAGCAATTGGTAAAAAGAGTAGAAATCATCCCAATTGAGGTGGTTGTTCGCAATATTGCGGCGGGCACCATGGCGAAACGGTTGGGTATTGCCGAAGGAACCAAACTGAAACACACGATTGTCGAATTTTATTACAAGGATGACGCGCTGGGTGATCCGTTGATCACGGAAGAGCATATCTCCGTTCTCGAGTTGGCGACGCCAGAGCAAGTGGCCCAGCTACGGGAACAGGCGCTCCGAGTAAATGAAGTGCTGTCCGCGTTTCTGTTGGAACTAAATATCATCCTCGTCGATTTCAAGCTGGAGTTTGGTGTGGATGGGGATGGAAATGTTTTGCTCGCTGACGAAATTTCTCCAGACACCTGCCGTTTTTGGGACAAGGAAACTGGCGAACGGTTGGATAAAGACCGTTTCCGCCGCGACATGGGACAAGTTGTGGAAGCTTATCACGAAATCTGGAATCGTTTGGGAGGAAAATAACATGTTTAAAGCGACGATTTATGTCACCTTGAAGGATAGCGTATTGGACCCGCAAGGGGTTGCGGTCAAAGGTTCACTACACACGCTGGGATTTGAAGGCGTGCGCGATGTGCGGATCGGCAAGCGGGTGGAAGTGCTCTTAGAATGCGAAAGCCGCGCAGAGGCGGAGAAACAAATCAAAGAGCTGAGCGAAAAAGTGCTGTCCAATCCAGTGATCGAGAATTTCACATTTGAATTGGAAGAGGTGGCGTAAGTGCGGTTTGCCGTTCCTATTTTTCCGGGTTCCAACTGTGATTATGATTGCATCCACGCCGTTGAAGACATTTTGGGTGAACCGGTGGCGCCGGTTTGGCACCATGACACTGACCTGTCCTCCTTTGACGCGGTCATCCTGCCGGGAGGGTTCTCCTATGGCGACTATCTGCGTTGCGGGGCAATCGCCCGTTTTTCTCCCGTGATGGCGGCGGTGAAGGAAGGGGCTGCGGCGGGTAAGCTGGTCATCGGGATCTGCAACGGGTTTCAAGTGTTATGTGAATCAGGGCTTCTGCCGGGCGCGCTTATGCGCAACAACCACCTGAAATTCCGTTGCGACATCCAACCGATTCGGATCGAGAACAACCAAACGCCGTTTACATGCGCTTATGAAAATGGTCAGGTGATCCGTATTCCGATCGCCCATGGCGAAGGCAACTACTACTGTGATGAAGCGACATTGGCTGAACTGAAAGCGAACAACCAAATCGTATTCCGCTATGCGGGGGAGAATCCCAATGGGTCTGTGGACGACATTGCCGGGATTTGCAACAAAGCTGGCAACGTGTTGGGCATGATGCCGCATCCGGAACGGGCCATTTTTGACTGGATGGGCTCGGACGATGGAAAGTATCTCTTCAAATCCATGCTTCAATACTGGAAGGAGAATAGCCGTGTGGTCTGAACAAACAGTAGTCGAGCGTGTGGGCTTGGAGCCTACGCCGGAGATGATTCGTGAGCAGAAGTTATATCGGGAAATGGGCTTGACTGATGCAGAATACGACCAGGTATGTGGTCATTTGAACCGCCTGCCGAACTGGACGGAAGTGGGCATCTACAGCGTAATGTGGTCGGAGCACTGTAGTTATAAGAATTCCAAACCGCTGTTGAAGAAGTTTCCGACGGAAGGGCCGCGGGTGTTGCAAGGTCCGGGCGAAGGAGCTGGCGTCATTGATATCGGTGACGGACAAGCGGTGGTCTTCAAGATCGAGAGCCACAACCATCCTTCAGCGATCGAGCCCTTCCAAGGAGCGGCTACAGGCGTCGGCGGGATTATTCGTGACGTGTTTTCCATGGGTGCGCGCCCGGTGGCTTTGTTGAATTCCTTGCGTTTTGGCGATTTGCGCAATCCGCGGGTGCGATACCTGTTTGAACAAGTCGTGGCTGGAATCGCTCATTACGGCAATTGCATCGGGATCCCCACGGTTGGCGGTGAAGTGGTTTTCGATGGAGACAGCTATGAGGGCAATCCGTTGGTCAATGCGATGTGCGTGGGTATTCTCAACCATGATGAGTTGCAAAAAGGCGTTGCGATTGGCGTAGGAAACCCTGTGATTTATGTAGGTGCAAGCACCGGTCGGGACGGGATTCATGGGGCCACGTTTGCATCAGAAGAATTAAACGAGTCATCCGAAGAGAAGCGACCAGCGGTGCAAGTGGGCGATCCCTTCATGGAGAAGCTCTTGCTGGAAGCATGTTTGGAAATGGTGCAAAAAGGGATATTGATCGGGATTCAGGACATGGGTGCGGCGGGGCTTACCTGTTCCAGCGCGGAGATGGCGCAAAAAGGTGAGCATGGCCTTGAGATGAACCTCGATTTGGTTCCGCAGCGCGAAGAGGGCATGACCCCTTACGAGATCATGCTGTCCGAGTCGCAAGAACGCATGCTCTTGGTGGTAGAAGCTGGCCGGGAGGATGAAATCAAAGCCATTTGCGACAAATGGGGCTTGCAATCGGCTGTAGTGGGTCGCGTGACCGAAGGCAACCGGTATCGCTTGTTCCATCAAGGCAGATTGGTGGCAGACATCCCAGTTAATACGCTGGTGGACGATGCGCCGGTCTATGTGCGTGAAGAACGCGTCCCCCAATATTATGAGGAAAACGCAAAACGTCGCCCTGAAGAGGAGCTGGCAGATGTTGATCCGCAAGCCGCGTTGACGAAAGTGATGTCTTCGGTCAACATCGGTTCCAAACGCTGGGTGTATGAGCAGTATGACCATATGGTTCGCACCAGCACCGCAGTTCGTCCCGGTTCGGATGCGGCGGTAGTGGTGATTCGTGGTACGGAGAAGGGATTGGCGATGTCCACGGACGGAAACGGCCGGTATGTGTATCTTGATCCGGTGCAAGGGGGGCGCATCGCTGTGGCGGAATCTGCCCGCAACGTCGTGTGTTCTGGAGCGGAGCCGCTTGGTATCACGGACTGTCTCAATTTTGGTAGCCCCGAGAAGCCAGAAGTGTATTGGCAGATTTCCAAGGCGATCGATGGCATGGCGGAAGCGTGTCGGGTATTGGAAACGCCTGTCGTCGGCGGAAACGTCAGCTTGTATAACGAAACGAAAGGCAATCCGATTTACCCCACCCCGGTTGTGGGCATGGTCGGTTTGGTACAAAAGCGTGAACACATCACCACGCAAGCATTCAAAGAAGAAGGGGATGTCATCCTGCTGTTGGGTGACACCTACGCCGAATTGGGCGGAAGTGAATTGCAACATGTCGTGACGGGGCAAATCAGCGGTCGCCCGCCTGCCTGCGATTTGCAAAAGGAATTGGCTGTGCAGCAGACGGTCTTGGTAGCGATTCGCAGCGGCTGGGTGAAATCGGCGCACGATGTTAGCGAAGGCGGTATTGCTGTGGCTCTGGCAGAAAGCTGCATCAGCGGCAACCGAGGAGCGGCGGTTAGCCTGGAAACGGATTTGGCTCCGGTTGTCCATCTCTTCAGCGAAAGCCAATCTCGCGTCATCTTGAGCGTAAAGGCGGACGCAGTGGCGGATGTGATGAAGTTGGCTGAAGCCAAAGGTGTGGCTTGCCGGCAGATTGGCACCGTGACGGAAAAGGAAGAGCTCATCATCCACATCAATGGTGAGCAGGTGATTCAACAGGATGTTGCATATTTAAGCAAACAGTGGGAGGAAGCCATTCCATGCGCGATGAAAGCATCTTCGACCTCGACGAACTGAATGAAGAGTGCGGCGTCTTTGGAATCATCGGCCATGCTGACGCCGCCCAACTCACTTATTACGGTTTGCACGCTTTGCAACATCGCGGCCAAGAGAGCGCGGGCATTGTTACGACTGACGGCCAGAAGTTTTCGGTGCAAAGGGGCACCGGCTTGGTGACGGAAGTGTTTAACAACAACAATATCAAGCAACTGCTTGGGTCCACCGGAATCGGTCACGTGCGTTATTCGACCACGGGCGGCACCGGCCTTGCCAACGCGCAACCCTTGGTGTTCAAATACGCCAAAGGGGAATTGGCGATTGCGACCAAGGGGAATTTGGTTAACGCCAAAAAGTTGCGTCGTGATTTGGAAGAGTTGGGTTCCATTTTTCAAACGACGACTGACACGGAAGTGATCGCGCACCTGATTGCTCGCTCTTCGGCTCCCAACATCGTGGAGGCGGCCAAAGAGGCGTTGAATCAGCTGGTGGGAGCCTACGCACTGATGATCATGACCAATGATACCTTGATTGTGGCGGAAGATCCCCATGGTTTGCGCCCCTTGTCGATGGCTAAGATGGGGGAGGCGACCGTTTTCTCCTCGGAGACTTGTGCGTTTGACGTGATCGGGGCAGAGTTTGTACGCGACATCGAGCCGGGTGAAATGCTGGTTTTCGACGCGGAGGGGATGAGGACGACGACCTTCGCACCGAAAGCGGAGCGGGCTATTTGCTCGTTTGAGCACGTTTATTTCGCTCGCCCGGACAGCAACGTCGGCGGTGTCAATGTTCATGCGGCTCGCAAACGCATGGGCCGAATCTTGGCTGAGGAAGCGCCAGTTGAAGCGGATGTGGTTACTGGTGTGCCCGACTCCAGCACTTCAGCGGCTATCGGTTTTGCTGAAGCGACCGGTATCCCGTATGAGTTGGGGTTGATCAAGAACCGTTATGTGGGCCGGACGTTCATTCAGCCGAGCCAAGAGTTGCGCGAGCAAGGGGTTAAGATGAAGTTAAGCGCGGTGCGCGGGGTTGTGGCCGGCAAACGCGTGGTGATGGTGGATGATTCCATCGTACGCGGAACGACCAGCCGCCGCATCGTCACCATGCTGCGTGAAGCTGGCGCAACGGAAGTACATGTGCGCATCAGCTCTCCCCCAGTCAAAAATCCGTGTTTCTATGGCATCGACACACCAGATCGGGAGCAACTGATCGCCGCCCAAAAAACGGTGGAAGAAATTCGGCAGGAGATTGGGGCCGACACCCTCACTTTTATCAGTGTGGAGGGCATGTTGCGTGCGATTGGCCGTCCGGCGAGTGAACGAAACCGTGGCCACTGCATCGCTTGCTTCACCGGGGAATACCCCACTGTCCTTGAAGATGAGTTGGTATTGGAGGGGAAACGATGAGTGAGGCGTATAAAGCGGCTGGTGTCGATATCGATGCCGGCAATGAAACCGTGGATCGCATCAAAAAGCATGTCGCCCGTACCATGAGGGATGAGGTGCTGGGAGGATTGGGCGGGTTTGGCGGCTTGTTTGCCCTCAAATCATACAAGGAGCCAGTACTCGTGGCCGCGACCGATGGTGTAGGTACCAAGTTGAAAGTGGCTTTTGCGCTCGACCGTCACGATACGATCGGGATCGATTGCGTGGCCATGTGTGTGAATGACTTGGTTGTGCAAGGCGCAGAGCCGCTCTTTTTCCTCGACTACCTGGCAACGGGAAAATTGGCTCCAGCACAAGCGGAAGCGGTGGTCAAAGGGATCGCCGACGGGTGCGTCGAAGCCGGATGCGCGCTCATCGGCGGTGAGACAGCGGAGATGCCGGGCATGTACGCCAAGGGCGAGTATGATGTGGCTGGCTTTTGCGTCGGTGTCGTCGAACGCGATCGCGTGTTGACGGGTGCTACCATTCGCCCTGGGGATGCGTTAATCGGTTTGGCATCCAATGGCTTGCACAGCAATGGCTATTCGCTGGCGCGCAAAGTGTTGTTGGATGATGGCCGCTACCCGTTTGCGACGAAGGTACCGGGAACCGAGCAAACATTGGGCGAGGCGATGCTAGCTCCGACAAGAATCTATGTGAAAACATTCCTTGAGCTGATGCAACGGTTCCAGGTCAAGGGTGGTGCCCACATCACCGGCGGCGGGTTGATAGAGAACGTGCCCCGCATGTTGCCTGAAGGATGCCAGGCGCAGCTTGACAAGTCTTCTTGGGAAGTGCCGGGGATTTTCCGTTGGATCGAGGAAGTGGGCCAAGTGTCTGAAGAAGATATGTTCCGTACCTTTAACATGGGTGTTGGCATGGTTATCGCGGTGCCAGCCGAGGAAGCGGAAGAAGCGGTACGTGTGGCGCAGGAGCTCGGTGAACGGGCATTTGTTATCGGTCGGGTGGCAGAGGGCCCGCAGGAAGTGATCTGGGCATGAGCATCGCCGTGTTCGCTTCCGGTAGCGGAAGTAACTTTGAGAGACTGGTGGAGGCTTCGCGAGACCAAAAGTGGCCGGTGCCCATCCGGTTGTTGGTATGCGACAAGCCGGGGGCGAAGGTGTTGGAGCGGGCCGAGCGGCTGGGCATTCCCGCTGTTTGCGTCAGTCCCAAGACATTTGCTGATAAAGCGGCTTATGAAACGTTTGTACTCGCTGAACTGCGCAAGCATGGCATCGAGTGGATTGTGTTGGCGGGTTACATGCGGTTGATCGGTTCCACTTTGCTTGATGCGTATCCATGGCGAATTGTGAATATCCATCCATCTCTGTTGCCGGCCTTTCCTGGCAAGGATGCGATCGGGCAGGCGTTTGCTTACGGAGTGAAGGTCTCAGGCGTAAGTGTCCATTTGGTCGATGCGGGGATGGACACTGGACCGCTTCTGGCGCAGGTTCCTGTGTTGCTGGAAGAGGATGATGATTTGGAGAGTTTTACCACTAAGATTCATCAGGCTGAGCACCGCCTTTACCCGGAAGTGGTTTACCGATGGATTACCGGCGCCATCAAAACGCCGGACATGGAAGGCTAACGGCCATTTCAAAGACCCTCTGGTATGAGGGATGGGGAGGATTTGCAGGTGAGTATTCGTCGCGCGTTGATCAGCGTTTCAGATAAAACCGGGATTGTCTCATTCGCCAAACAGTTGGCTGAATTGGGGATCGAAATCATCTCCACCGGAGGTACGCACCGGGTGCTGGAAGAGGCGGGCGTTCCGGTTACGGGCATTTCGGAAGTGACTCATTTTCCGGAGATCATGGATGGGCGGGTCAAAACGTTGCATCCGAAAATTCATGGCGGACTCTTGGCGATCCGTGATTTGCCTTCGCATACCTCTGCGATGGAGGAAAACGGGATTGAAGCGATTGACCTCGTTGTGGTCAATCTATATCCATTCCAGCAGACGATTCAAAAGCCGGGCGTCACAGTGGAAGAAGCCATTGAAAATATTGATATCGGCGGTCCATCCATGGTTCGTTCCGCCGCCAAGAACCATCAATATGTCACCGTCGTGGTCGATCCCGCGGATTACGAAGAAGTGATCGCGCAATTGCAAAAGGATGGAAGTACGAGCTTGGAGACACGCCGCCAGTTGGCTGCTAAGGCATTTGGGCACACGGCGGCATACGATGCGTTGATTGCTAATTATTTCAATGAATTGCTCGGCATCACCTTCCCAGAGCAATTGACTGTCACCTACAACAAACAGCAGGCGTTGCGGTATGGTGAAAATCCGCATCAGCAAGCCGCTTTTTACCGCGAACCGCGGGCGGCAGCAGGCACCATCGCCTCCGCCAAGCAATTGCACGGCAAAGAGTTGTCTTATAACAATATCAATGATGCCAACGCAGCTTTGGAATTGGTGCGCGAATTCAGCGAACCGGCTGTGGTGGCGGTGAAGCACATGAACCCATGTGGAGTAGGTATCGGCGAGACCATCTCGGCCGCTTACCAAAAAGCGTATGAAGCCGATCCGGTGTCGATTTTCGGGGGCATTGTGGCGGCTAACCGTCCCATCGACAAAGAGACGGCGGAACAAATGAAAGGAATTTTCCTTGAAATCATCCTTGCTCCTTCTTTCACACCAGAGGCACTTGAGCTGTTAAGCACGAAAAAGAATTTGCGGTTGCTGGAATGGGGTGACAGCTCGCTGACTGAACCGGCGGCTGGCCTCAAAGTGCAGACGGTGGGCGGGGGCGCCTTGGTGCAAGAAGCCGATCTGGGGCAAGTGACGCAGAAACAGTGTGAGACAGTAACCGAGCGTGCGCCGAGTGAAGAAGAGTGGAAGCAGCTGCTCTTCGCTTGGAAAGTGGTTAAACACGTGAAATCCAATGCAATTGTGGTCGCCAAAGATTCCCGCACCTTGGGAGTGGGCGCAGGGCAGATGAATCGTGTCGGTTCGGCAGTGATCGCGCTCAACCAAGCTGGTGACGAGGCAAAAGGTGCCGTGCTGGCGTCCGATGCCTTTTTCCCGATGAAAGACACGGTAGAACAAGCCGCCAAAGCGGGGATCACGGCGATCATCCAGCCGGGTGGTTCGATTCGGGATCAAGAGTCGATCGATGAAGCGAACAAACACGGCATCGCCATGGTTTTCACCGGCATGCGCCATTTCAAACACTAAGAACCTTCTTGCCATGTATCGAGGGACCCTTCTGATGCGTATACTAAGACAAAAACGCTGACGGAGGGTTACCCTATGCGGATATTTGCTTGGGCCATTGGTTGGATGGTTATCGCCGTATGTTTGACGGGCATCACATCGTATTTGACATACGACTTTAATCTTCAGATTTGGCAAGCGCATCTGCGCACAGCCAGCGGCATTTTCTTTATGATCGCGCTGATCGTTGGCGGGGTGTTGACCACTGATGCGGCCTACCGCAGTCGAAAACGGTTTTTTTACCGGGAAGAGTGGTCCTTCATCTGTTTGCTGGTGACAGTGGGATTGTTCGGATTAAGTTTGATCTTGTCCTGATGCGTTCCCGGCTTTAGATGCGGGGTTCGGGGTTATAAAAGAGAAATGGGAGGGGACAAGCAATGCGAATCCTGGTGATCGGCAATGGCGGACGGGAGCACGCCATTGTATGGAAGTTGAAGCAGAGTCCCAAAGTGACGGAGATTTATTGTGCACCGGGCAATGGAGGCATTGCCGGACTGGCCACATGCGTGCCGATTGCAGTGGAAGATGTGGACGGCTTGGTCGCTTTCGCGCATGAAAAGCAGGTGGATTTGACAGTCGTAGGGCCTGAAGTGCCTCTGTTGCTAGGTGTGGTCGATCGGTTTGAACAGGAAGGTCTCAAAGTGTTCGGCCCACGCAAGCAAGCCGCGTTGATCGAGGGGAGCAAACGGTTTGCGAAAGAATTGATGCAAAAATACCACATTCCCACAGCCGCATTCGCTTCATTCACTGATGAAGAGAAAGCGAAGGCTTATGTGCGTAAGCAAGGTGCTCCCATCGTGATCAAAGCCGATGGCTTGGCTGCGGGCAAAGGGGTTGTCGTAGCGCAGACGGTGGCCGAGGCAGAACAGGCGATTGCCGATACGATGGAAGAGAAGGTGTTTGGTGAAGCGGGCAACGAAGTGGTCATTGAGGAGTTTTTAAGCGGGCAGGAAGTTTCGCTGATGGCTTTCTTAGACGGGAAGACGGTTAAGCCGATGGTGGTCGCGCAAGATCACAAGCCGGTGTATGACCATGACCAAGGGCCGAACACCGGAGGCATGGGCACGTATTCACCTGTTCCACAAATCCCGGAAAAAGTGGTGCAACAAGCAATTGACACCATTATTTGGCCGATGCACGAAGCTTTTCGTAATGAAGGGATAGAGTATAAAGGGGTATTGTATGCTGGTCTGATGATCACCGCGGATGGGCCCAAAGTCATAGAATTCAACGCCCGATTTGGTGATCCGGAAACCCAAGTTGTGTTGCCGCGGCTTAAGACCGACTTGGTTGAGGTGATGGAAGCGGTCATCGCTGGTAGATTGGACGAGCTATCCCTACAATGGAGTGAGCAGGCTGCCGTCTGTGTGATTTTGGCAGCGGGTGGCTATCCCAGCTCATATGAAAAAGGGTTGCCGATTACCGGTTTGGATGAGGTGGAGGAAGACACGATGGTGTTCCACGCCGGAACCAAACAGCAAGAAGATAGAGTCGTTACTGCTGGCGGACGCGTGCTGGGCGTGACCGCGACAGGAGCCGATATTGGGAAAGCACGGGAAAAAGCTTATCAGGAGTTGGCCAAAATTTCTTTCAAGGATATGCATTATCGCACTGATATTGCGGCCAAAGCGTTATAATAAAAAGCCGATCACGGATGTGGTCGGCTTCTTTTGAAACGGCTTATAAAAAAACGAGCCTAGTCATCCTCTTGGGCTCGTTGTTCTTCATCGGTTTTGAGTCAACCGATTTTCGTTGTCTCTTTTTCACCTTGAATGCTGATGCCATTGACGGGGATTTTAAACCACCAACCACCTTGTGATTTCTTTATTGGTTGGTACCCAGCTTTTTTCAAGGAACGAGCAACTGTCCAGCTAGCAGTGTAAACAGTAGCAAGGTTTGTGGATTCGTCAAATTGAATCACGGTTTCTTTTTCCATTTCGCTAAGAGATATTGCACTCACGCTCCTTAATGGTGTTGTGTCGTTCTTATGTGCCGATCATATGTTCGCATCCTCTTGCAATCATTTTATCATGATCCATTGCATTTGCCACTACTCTCTTCAGGAAAATCTGTAATTCTTTTTTTCGACGCCATGTTACATGATGTCCTGCTTTTTTCGATAAAAAATGACGAATTTTGTATGCAAGATTGTTAATATTCGATTTTTGTCGATTCAATACGCTAACTTGAAGAGACGGTGTCTGAGCAAATATGTTGCAGTTTGCGCTTGTTCAATCAATTGGGCTAAAATTTCATCTAGGGTATAGCGAATCGTTGCAAGAAAAAGGTGAACAACTCTTTCAGTTAAGTAAATTTCTAAGTTTGATTCTAAGGCATAGACGAAATTTAATCAACAACCAACTGCACATTGCGGGTTGACAGATGGTAAATTGGCTTGAAGTTGTCACCTTTTGGCTCATTTTGCGTGCGGCCTTAGCCGTGAACGACGAACGGCGAATCGGGACTAGATCCCGCACCCCCTCCGACTAATTGGTTTCATGGCATCCGCCAGCGTAATAACTTTTGGCAGTGACTTAAGCGCATCGGCGTGTATTGCCTTGTGCACCTATTTGACGTTATGAAACGGCCATCCGGGTGATGGGCATTGCATGAGGTTTAATCGGATGGCACGGGAGTGTTGTCTTTAGTCAGTGCTGGTTCATGGTGTTTGGAGCACAAGTCCATTCCTCCACTACGATTTGTGCGAAATATGGGAGGGAGGAGAAGATGGATGTCGAAAGTAATCCAATAATCTGAAAATATCTAGATCTGAACCAACTTTCTACGTGGTATTCTTGGAAACTATTATACAAAAAAGTCTGAATATAGGCAAGGGATTTGTATTCGTTTTTTTATATTTTTATTCTACTTGTATATTGAATGCTTGTGTCAAGGCGGTTTGACAGGGAAATCGTTGCTTCACAAATAAATGTTTGTCGATCTCCCTGTGCGCAAACTTCGACAAGTGAGCGATTTTACGTTGTTCGTTTGTTTAACATATCTAACATCGGACAATAGCGGGTGATTCCTTCTGCTACTTTTAGCGCTGATATAAGCGCGATCATGTAGGGGAAGTTTCGCCGGCCCTTGACCGCGCACCAAGTTAGTCCGAGCAGCCCGCAGGTGATGCGGATAATGGCGTCAATGGTGCCCACGTTTTGCTTCATCAACCGACTTCCTCCTTTCGCTTTTCCGTAGCTTGGGAGTTAGTTTGCTACCTTGCCGATGTTTCTATGCGACTGGGGATTGCCATGTTTTGACTGGATGGGGACGGATTTGCACATCAAAGGAGGTTATCATTGTGATCACAAGAACAATGGCCGAGCATCAAAACCTGTTGGATGTGGTGATGGGCCGCAAAGCCCCTTCTCGCATTATTCGCGGGGGCCAAATTCTCAATGTGCATACGGGAAGGCTGGAGGAGAAAGACATTGCCTTGGCCGGACGCTGGATTGCATATGTCGGGCAACTGGAAGAAAGCGGGCTGTTGTTGGAGGGAGCGGGTTGCGAAGATGATGTGTCAGGCTGCGTGTTGGTTCCGGGGTATATAGAGCCGCACGCTCATCCGTGCCAGATTTATCAGCCGTTGACGTTGGCGTCCCATGTTGTCCAACGCGGGACGACGACGATGGTTTGTGATACGCTTCCTTTCTTCATGCAATTAGAAGCGTTTGAGTTGTTAACTTTGTTTGATGGGTTGCAATCTTCTCCGGTAAAACTCTTGTGGTGGGGACGGCTCGATTCGCAAACCCACCTGAGCGAGGCGGAATCGGCAAAGCTGTTCTCCATGGAGCGGATGCAGTCGATCTTGCGTTTACCTCATGTTGCACAAGCAGGGGAGTTGTCGGATTGGATGCCGCTGTTGGCTGGGGACAAAGAGAAAAACGCATGTCTGCTTGACGCTTGGGGTCGGGGTAAGCGTATCGAAGGGCATGCGCCGGGTGCTTCAACCCGTACGCTTTCCCGCTTAGCCGCGTTGGGGGTGACAGGTGATCATGAAAGCATCACCCCCGAGGAGGTTTGGCGCCGGCTGGAATTAGGATACATGGTTACTTTGCGCCACAGTTCCATTCGGCCCGACCTGCCTGAGTTGCTGGCGGGCTTGTTGGCGCATGGCGACGTTCCTTGGCACCGGTTGATGATGACTACGGATGGAGCTACCCCGCCCTATTTGGCTGAAGGGTTCACTGATTATCTGCTAAAGTTGGCTTTGGAGCAAGGTGTTGATCCTGTTCAAGCGTACAGAATGGTCACTGTCAACCCGGCTGTGTATTACCGTCTGGACGAACGGTTGGGCAGTATCTCCCCAGGACGCTTGGCGGATATCAATGTGCTCGCCTCTTTGGACGTGCCGACACCGATCAAGGTGTTAAACGAAGGGGAGTGGGTGGATTCGTCATTCCCACTGGGAACTGAGCCACCGGTGCTTCCAGCGGGCTACCGCGCATGGGGAGGGCGGTTTCAGTTGACGCCGGATGAGTGGCGGGTTCCGCACACAGAAGAGGGAACGGTTCCTGTCATAAACTTGCTTAATGCCGTGATAACCAAATTAACGATGGAGGCAGCCCCTTCTCCCGTCGGCTCCCGCTTGGTTCCTGAAGAGGATGACCGGTTGGCCGTATTCTTGGTTGATCGCAATGGAAATTGGAAGACTGGCGCCTATTTACGCGGGTTTGCGCAAGGGATTGACGGACTTGCTTCCAGCTACACCTGCACTCACGACTTGCTAGTGATCGGCCAGGATGCCGAAGCGATGGCGCAGGCGGCCAATTATGTGATAGCGCAAAACGGGGGCATTTATTGGCTGCAAGGGGGAGAAGAACGGTTTTATTTGCCGTTGCCCATTTTGGGGACGATGAGCGATCTTGACTTGGAAGAGCTGATCCCACAGTGCCAAGCATTGGCAGAACGGCTTCGGGAGGCCGGCTATACCCACCTCGACCCCATCTACACCCTGCAATTCCTCACATCTACCCATCTGCCCCAAGTGCGTTTAACGAACGCGGGCGTAATGAGCGTGAAGAAAAACAAAATCATCACCCCCTCGCTTGGGAGGAATGAGTAAATGCGGCGCGCAAGGCAGATTATTGCCATGGGTGGAGGCGGGTTCTCCATGGAGCCGAGGAATCCTTTGTTAGACCGGGTGGAACGAGTTGATGGGGAAGTAAGGGAAACGGTGGTGGTGCCCCGTTTTTTGGGAAGTGGAGGAGACTCCGCCAGTTAACGGAGTCTGGCTGATCGATAAGCTACGGCGGCGCCATGTTAGGCGGATTAATTGGTCAGTACCAAGGAGGGGGTGGCGGACAATTCCCTGCCTTTGCCATACGGAATACAGTGGGGGGTGCCGGCGATCGGGTCGGTCATCACTTTGCACCGCAAATGGAAGACGTCTTGCACCAACTTTTCTGTTACAATTTGTTCAGGCGCCCCTTGCGCATAAACTTGTTTATTCTGGACAGCGATCATGTGGTGCGCATAACGGCAAGAAAGATTGAGGTCGTGCAACACCATGACGATGGTCCGATTCTCTTTTTCGTTCAATTCATACAGCAAATCGAGGATTTCAATTTGATGGGTCAAATCCAGATATGTGGTTGGTTCATCCAATAAGATGATGTCCGTATCTTGTGCTAGCGTCATCGCGATCCATGCGCGTTGGCGTTGTCCACCAGACAGGTCGTCCACCGAACGATGGGCGAGGGATGTGAGTTGTGTCTTCTCAAGTGCCCAGTTCACTTTGGCTTCATCTTCTTTTGACCATTGCCGGGCCCATGATTGATACGGGTAGCGTCCCTGCTTGACCAATTGGTGGACGGTTAGCCCTTCCGGTGCTTCAGGGCCTTGCGGCAGAATCGCCAGTTGTTTGGCGACCTCTCTGGTGGATAACATGTGAATCTCTTTTCCGTTTAAGAGGATGTGTCCGGCCCGTGGTTTGAGTAGCCGCGCCAACGAACGGAGCAAGGTGGATTTGCCGCAACCGTTGCTGCCGACGAGCACAGTGATTTTGCCATGGGGAATGGTGAGATCCAGATCGTTGATGATGATGGATGAACCATAAGACAGTGTTAAATTTTGGGTTTTCAATCCTTGGGACAACAGGATCGCCTCCATTTCAAAAAATAGCCGAAACCGTGCAGATATTTCTGTTTCCATTCTATGAGAATGTTTTTCAATCGTCAATGAAAATGAAATTTCTTTTCAATTAAAGGGTATTTCCATCCGCCCGATTTGACCCCTGTCGGCGCATTGGTTATATTAGACTCTATGGTAGGGTGATACAGGTTTCGTATTTTGTCCCAGTACCCCTGCCTTTTCTATGGGCATTTCCTTTTTTTGTAGAAAAAAGAGGGAAAGAAAAAGGATGGAATCGAATTTGAATAAAATAGGTTTACCTTTCCCCGCGCCCAAGGAATAAGAAGGATGGAGCGGAGAACAATAGGGTGAGGTTGGGGTTTCAACGGGGTGAAAACTTCTGAACAAGGGAGTTTATACTTTTGAAGGTGATGAATAGAACGACAATAAACGGATTGATGATGGGGTTGTTTTTATCCATTGTCTTGTCCACGTACTTGCCGCCGGTCATGCTGGCGGTCGTGGGGATATTGATGGTGTTCGTCTACCGGGACAGGTGGACGGCGAATGAATGGCCAGAGAAGACGTTCCTTGGCTTTATCATTCTCTCCTGCATCAGCTGGGTTTACAATCCATCTTGGTTTTATTGGGTGCCGATCGGCATTATTCCCATTGTCATGTTTGGCCTTTATTATTCTCTATCATTGTGGGTTCGTCATGTTGTGAAATGGTCTTGGCCGGAGGTGCAACGGGCGTACCTGTTTTTCTGGTTGGCCGGTCTTTATGTGGCCCTGATAGTCATCATCCAACAGATTGATTGGCATGTGATCAACAATTCGTTGGGGCCGCTGATGGATTTTTACCGTGAACATCGGTGGGAGTCGGAGCATTCGGTGCGGAGTGTAGGTACATCGGGGAATTCCAACCTGGCCGCGGCGTTGTTGATTTGTTTTGCCCTCATGAGCATTTATGCAATGTCCGTACTAAAGAAGCCGTGGCAAAAAGTTGGCGCTTTTGCGGTGTTTATCCTGTATTGCGCGGCAATATGGTGCACCGGATCGCGCGGAGCATGGGTGGGTCTAGTGATCGGCATGATCGTCCAACTGTGGATGACGGGGCATCGCAAACGGACGGTATCCATCACATTGGCTATCCTGTTATTTGTCTATTTGTGTCCGCAATTTATCCCCCGGAAAGAATCTCTTTACGCCACGATTGAAGTCCGTCTAAAAGTATGGTCAACCGCGTTTGAAATTTTCAAGGAAAATTGGTTGTTTGGCGTTTTGCCCCTGCATTTTGGGCAGCTGTTTGCCAAAATGGCCGGATTTTACGTTTGGCATGCCCATAATATCTTCCTGGGGATAGCCAGCGAATATGGGATCATAGGGTTGGGCCTGTTTTTGATCCTTATTTTCATGACGATTCGCCGGGCCCGCCGCTGGCGCAAACAAGCCAACCAAAAAGAAGAAAAGCGGTTGGCGGGGATGTTGCTTTCTTTGATTATTGCCTTGCTGGGCCACGGCATGTATGATTATCCGATCATCGCGCCTCAAGTCGGGCTGATGTTCATGTTGAGCGTCATCATGATTCATACGCAATATGAACGTCGTTGCCTGTGCAAGCCAGTTTGGGATGAAGGAAGCAAAGCACAGGTGTCGGAATGGGCGATGCTGAAGAAGGTGATCACCGCCGCGGTGGTGTGGTTAAAAAGCGGCCCCTTGAGGGTGTTGATCAATTTGGCCACAGGGGGTTATCGAAAGCGGGCTTAACGGCCTGCTTTTTTTTGTATAAAACCGACAGGTTCCGTCCACACTGGATACCAACTCTAGCAATCTATGAAAGCGAGAGGGGGTATCTTTACGTATGCAGAAGTCTTTAAAAGTTACTAGCGGGTTAGCCTTGTGTTTGCTCATGGCCGTGTTGCCATGGATGGCAGGGCCACGGGCAGAAGCCGCCAATTCGTTCATCGAAGTCACAGTGAAGCGAGGTGACACGCTGACCAAATTGGCGAAAAAACACGGGGTGGAGGTTGCTGCCATTCAACGCGCCAATCGCTTGGCGAACCCTGATTTGATTCGAATTGGCCAAGTGTTGCGCATTCCGGGAACACCCCGCACGGTGTCTGAACGCCCACAGAATGAAGAAAAGGCCCCTGTCCCAGACGTGCCGGTGCTGATGCGGGGCCAAGGGTTAGGTTCATTTATGATCACCGCTTACACAGCGGGACCGGAGTCAACAGGAAAACATGTAGGCGAGCCTGGATACGGGATTACTTCCAGTGGCCAACCCGTCAATGAAGGTGTGACGATTGCGGTGGACCCGGAAGTCATCCCGATCGGCTCACGTGTATACATTGAAGGGATTGGTTACCGGATCGCGCAGGATACCGGTTCTAAGATCAAAGGCAAGCGGATTGATTTATATATGAACAGCGTGGCTGAAGCGCGGGCGTTTGGTGTCAAGCGGAATGTCCGTGTCGAATTGGTCGAGTGACGGAAGGCTTGACTGGTCAATCGATGATGCAACTTCAGCGTCCGCTGTGGATTTGGTGCGTAGCCTGGAGCCGTCCAGGCTGTTATTTATGAGAAAATTATAGCGCGCATCTCCCGGTTGGAAAGGGGCGTGTTCTGAACAATAAGTGACGATGATTTTGAAATCATGTGAAAATGGGTAAATGGATGGGGCACAAGCAAAAGGTATGGATGAGTCCGGTAGACGGAGATCGGCCCGCCAGATAGATGGAGGCTGGGCTGAGCCGTGATGGCGAATGCCGTGCATATCGGATAAGCGATTTTATCGCACTGTGGCGGGGCCGATTCAGTGTGGGAAAGGGGTTATTCCTAATGCAATTCCAATTGCCATTGATCTATCCCTATTCTTTCGAACTGACCACTAAGCGGTTGCGCACGTTTGAGAAGACTAGTTTCGTAGCCGACGGGGATAAGTTGTCCCGCACCATCCACGGCTCGCGAGGCCCGCTCCTGTGCACGGTGGGGCCGCCTGCTGGGGAAAAAGCGCTACGGGTGGAAATCGAGGGGAATCTTGCTGAAGGAGAAGCGGAAGAATTAAAGCGTAAGGTGGCCCGGATGTTCAGCACCCAAGTCGATTTGACGCCGTTTTACGAGCAGATGAGGGATCACCCTGTCTTGGCTCCCGTCATCGCCGAGCGGGAAGGGTTGCACTTTGTGTTGGAGCCTAGCCTGTATGAGTGCGTGGTCAAAACGATTATCGGCCAGCAACTCAATGTCTCTTTTGCGGCGACGCTGATCCAGCGGTTTCAGGAACTGGCCGGCAGCAAAGCGGTGTTCCGCGGGCGGGAGTGGGTGTTATTTCCGACACCGGAACAAGTGGCCCGCTTGGAATATGAGGAGTTGCAAGCGTTGCAATTCAATCGGCGCAAAGCGGAATATATCATTGATTTTTCCCGCAAAGTGGTAAATGGGGAATTGCCGCTAGAAGCATTGTGGTCCCTCAGTGACAAAGAGGTTTTGCACACCCTGTTGCCGATTAGGGGAATCGGGCGGTGGACGGTGGAATGTGTTTTGTTGTTCGGGTTGGGCCGGCCCGATTTGTTACCGGCAGCCGATATTGGTTTGCGCAATGCATTGAAGCGCGTTTACGGCCTCGATCATCAACCGGGGGAAGAAGAAGTGCGGCAATGGGGGGAAAGCTGGGCACCTTATCGGAGTTATGTGACATTTTATTTGTGGGATTCGTTGGATAATGTGAAGTAGGGTTGAACAAAATGTGATAGAATCATCATGAATGAATGCAGATGAAAAGGAGGCGCTCCCGGTTGGCCAAGAAGAGAGTCAAAGAAAAACGGGTTGCCGCGGTGGATGAGCATGGCGTGCTGATGCGCGATCTCAAATCCACGGCCTTGTGGATCATGATCTCTGTGGGTGTCGTCGCGGTGCTGGCGCTCATGGAGCGGACATTATTTTAATGCACATTTGAAAACCCCGGTCGGGTTTCTCGACCGGGGTTTTGTCGTGTCAATCGTTGCCGCCTGCCCCGATCAAGCCGGGAGAAGGTCAACTATTCACTTTGGCGGGGACTTGTGCCTGCATTTGCTGTTCGGGGCTGTAGACCACGCTACGCGGATAGGCGATTGAAATCCCTTGCTGATGAAGGCTGATCACCGCTTCTTTGCGCATTTCCCGCTCAAGGGACCAGTGTTGTTCTGGTTCGCTCAGCGCGGTGACGGTGAATTCCACCCCGGTCTGGTCAATACGCGTGATGCCCATGATCTCGGGTGGTTGGATCAGATGGGACGCGTAGCGCTCGGCGATGGTACTGCACATTTTCTCCAAGGCCTGGTTGACCGCGGCCAAATCTGATTCATATGGCACCGTGACTGCCACTATGGCCCGCATCTGCTCGCGGTTGTAGTTGGTCACTTGCGTGATGTTTCCATTGGCGATGTAATGGAGACGCTGGTTGAATTCGCGGACTTTGGTCACTCTTAAGCCCACTTCTTCGACCCTGCCGCTGATTTGGCCGTTGATCTCTACGAAATCCCCGACTTCCAACTGGCTTTCGAAAATGAGGAAAAATCCGGTGATGATGTCGCGTACCAGATTTTGGGCACCGAATCCGATGGCCAAGCCCAAGATTCCGGCACCCGCCAACACCGGCAGGGGATCAAAGCCGAGATTGATTAAAAGCGTCAGAGCGGACATGAAATAGATGCCGTACCGCGCGATCGATTTGATCAATTTGCGCAAGGTATCAGCTTTTTTGCTCTCAATGCGGCTTAATTCAAACACTTTGTCGATCAGTCGATCGATAAAGCGCAAAGCAACGATCGTGAGTACGATGATTAGTGTGATTTCCCCAACAGGCAGCAGGATGTATTGCACAGGATCTTCAATAATTTTGGTGAACAGGGTTTTCGTCTCCGCGGCGAGGTTGCTCACGGTTGAGACTTTTTGCTCCAAGGCTGTTGAGGTTGCTTGTTCCCAAATCAAAAGAGTTGCACCTCCGATGATGGTATGCCAAGGGTTTGGGGCGCTTTTATTTTCCTCCGTCCCTTCCGCGGCAAGGGGGGCGGCAAACCGCCCCAGCCCGTCGGACACGCCTCAACTAGACGGCAAGGATTGTTTAACTTTTTTGTCTAACTGCTCTTGATTAATCCACCCCACAAAAGAGTAAATAATGTTATACTCGTGGTCAAGCAAAGCGACGGCCAAGAAAGGAAAATGTTTTTTGGAGTGGTAACGAACATCTAGCCATCTCACCTCATATCCATAAGCGCGTTTGCGAACTTCGGGATAGCCATATGAAGTGAAATCCAAAAAGGCTGCGATTGGTTCTGCTTTTTTCGAATGGAGGGTTGCCGGATGCTGCAAACCCTTGGTGGAGATCCTGCCGGTCCATAACAATTGTTGGTCGCGGATTTCCCCCAGATGGACTTCCTCCGCAAACTCAGCGATCACCTTCCAGTGAAACCAATTGCCGGTGGGAATCAGCGTGTAGCGCCCGTTGCGGTTGAGATCGCGCCGCACAGCACTGGCCAATCTTCGGCGGATCCATATCCGGATGGCGATATAGACCGCGATCGCCGCATAGATGGCGAGAAAGAGAAAGCCGACTTGGTTTGGAAACAGCCACCACAAAAGAAAACCGACCAAGTGGATGGCAAAAATGAAGGGATCGAAAATAGCCAATGTATGAAAAGCGATCCACTTATTTGTGAAAGGCAGCCCTGCTTGTGTGCCGTATGAGTTGAACAGGTCGATAAATATATGGATGAAAACAGCCAGGAACGTCCACCACCACAGGTGAACCATATCGGCGTTGGGCCAAAACAAATGCAGGCCGGCGGTGATGAAACTGGGCCAGATGGATAGCATCGGGAGCGAGTGGCTGAAGCCGCGATGCTGGCGAATGTAGGTGGCGTTGCCTCGGAAGCGGAAGATCGTGTCGGAGTCAGGCATTTGCGAGCCGATGACAGTTCCAAAGAGAACCGCTTGCGAGGTGTCTGGATTAGCGCCGATGGCGGGATCGAGGTGGGCCAAGCCAAAGAGGCCGATACCCATGACAAAGTGCGTAACCGTATCCATTCACCATCCCCCTTTTAGAAAATGGATTGACATGCTGTCGTCGGGAACAGCAACCCTTTCTCATTGAAAAAGGTTGCGGCTTGCATCCTTGACGGGTTGATCAGGAAGCGATGGGAACGGATGGAGCCAGGTGCCATGCCATTCCTTTTGACATGCCCGGTCCGCTCGCTTTGGTCCGGTTCCCGCTTGATAGGCTGTTCCCGGTAAGGAAGCTTTCACCCTTGGGTTTGTTGATGCTGGAAAACCGTTTGGTGCGCAATGGCTGGGCATGGAGGATCGTCAGAATGACTGACAGAGACTTCTACAAAAGTCTAACAGATTTTACGAGTCAATGGGTGAAAACTTCCTTGAAAAGGAGTGAAGTTGTTGTATATCGTTTTTGTCGAATATGCCGTTGATAAACAGGCCATGGACGAAGTGTCCCAAGCGTTGTGCATCCTGCGTGAAGAGATGAAGGACCAGATTCCAATTGCGTCATACCACGGAGGGGAAAGTTGTGATCAGCCGGGCCTCATTGTTGAAATGATCCAAGTGCTCACATGGGAACAGGCCAACCTTGTCAAGCGCATGCGCACTGCGCTAGAACATGGCTGGGGCCATGCGATGGACCCCTGGATTAAAGGTGGGCGCGGCAAAGTCCGCTCGTGGATTTTCCGCCTGTTTGATGATCGTTCGCTCTCCGCATCTCCTCGCCAAGACGTCTAACCCCGGCGGCTGGCAATCCCAAAATGAAGCTACCTCTTCATGCGACGGAGGCGGGTCTTTTCCCCGTTGGAACCTCATTCAACCTGTCTCCTGTCGCCCGTTTCCCCTTTTCTTTTCGATAAGCCCGTTATCATGAGCAATGTTTAAAATCTGTCTATATCCTTTGGTTGGAATAACAGTGTATGATGTATATAACCAATCTTTTAAATAAGAGATTGACGCTTACACTTCCTTAGACTTTGCCGGTGAACAAGTATTAAGGAGGCAAAGGTATTGGTAAAAAAAGATGTTTTCACCATAGATGGGGAAGTGGTTCAGATTATTGGGCGGGAGCTTCTTGATTGGTACAACCGCAATCGGAGGGATCTGCCATGGAGGAAGGATCAGGATCCATATAAGATTTGGGTTTCTGAAATCATGCTCCAACAAACTCGTGTCGATACAGTTATCCCCTATTTTCAGCGTTTTATTGAACAGTTCCCGACGCTGGACGATTTGGCTAAAGCACCGGAAGAGCAGGTGATCAAAGCCTGGGAAGGGTTGGGGTATTACTCGCGCGTGAAAAATTTGCATGCGGCGGTGAAGGAAGTATCCGCCCATTATGGAAGCCGTGTGCCCGATGATCTGGAGACCATTTCCAAACTGAAGGGAATTGGCCCTTATACTGCCGGTGCCGTGTTGAGCATCGCCTACAATAAAAAAGCGGCGGCGGTAGACGGCAACGTCATGCGCGTGTTTTCTCGCTTGTTTGCGTTGACAGACGATATCGCGCTAGCTTCTACCCGCAAAAAAATGGAGCACATTGCCTTGCAACTGATTCCGGAAGATGCTCCCGGCGACTTCAACCAAGCCTTGATGGAATTGGGAGCGCTCATTTGCACGCCGTCTTCGCCACAATGTCTATTCTGCCCCCTGCAGTCTGTCTGTAATGCATATGCAGAGGGAATCGAGGAAGAACTGCCGCGCAAGAAGAAAGCCAAACCGCCTAAGCGAATGGACATGGTGATGTTGTGGTTGGCGCAGGATCAGCGAGCCCTGGTTGAGAAACGGCCGGATGAAGGACTGCTTGCGGGCATGTGGGGATTGCCAACCATTCACTTAGCCGAAGCGAAGGATCCCTTTGGTGAAGCCCGCCGGTTTTGTGACAAAAATGGTCTGGACGTTACGAATGTAACGATAGCGGGGAAGTTTGAGCACATCTTCAGCCATCAGCATTGGAAGGTGACAGTGTTACGCGGAGATGTGAAGCGAGCAAATGATATCGCGTCCCCGGCGCTTACATGGATGTCAGCTCAACAGATCAAAGATAAACCTTTTTCAAACGTTTACCGTAAAGCATTGCAATTATTCATATGATTTCCAAATGAATGGGCAACAGTTTGGCGCCTCAAAACGATGTTTCTTATATTGATTTACACATCAGATAGGGAGAGAGTGTCTGTGGAAGGTAAAAAACCGATCGAAGAGCAGTTGCCTGAGGGAAAGAAGGACGCGGCAGAAGAATTGCAATCGCCGGCAGGTCAAGAAAGTGACGAGCGAAAAGCCGCATCTCCCGAATGTGATGCGGAAGTGAAACAGACGACGCCGAAGGATGACGCGGCAGAGCAAACACCCGAGGTGACAGGGGACGAAACCGCTTTCCAGCCCGCCGCCAAAGATGAGGCAGAACCGGCAGAAACCAAAGAGATTGACCGCGACCGTGCCTTTGACACGATGGAGCTCAAGATTTTTGGCCAGTGGGACACGGAGAACAAGGCAACGCCGATATTGGAGCAAAATCAGGAAAGTGCACCTGAGGCACAAGAAACAAAGCCTGATCAACCGGAGCAAGCAGCGCAAGTGGTGACGGCGGAGGAGCCCACGCAACCCGTAGGGGAAGTGAAGCCGGATAACGACGCTCCGGTAGCGGAAGCACCCAAGGCCGAAATCGCTCCTAAGCAGGAACCGCATCCCCTGGCGTCCATGATGGTGGACTTCAGTGAGGAAGTCGCCAATCTGGAGAAAGAAGAGTCGAAAAAGGCCGAAGTGCAGCGCCAACCTGAACCCGCTCCAGCTGATGCAACTGCCGCTGTGACGGACGACACAGGCGTGTTCAAATCGGTGAAGCGTGAAATTCGTACCACACCGCGACCCAAGAAATTGTTGGTAATGGGCATCGTTTCCTCGATGGTGATCGCCGGAGTAGTTGGTTTTAGCGCTTTCGCCTACGAACAGCAGACTTCTGCGGGAACCAATAACCCCAAAGCGGAACAGCCGATTCAAAAGCCCAATTACTTCGAATTAACTTTGGATGGGCAATCGTTTAAGCTTGATTTGAACACCATTGGCTATGACGGCAAAAATGAAAACACGATCGATCAGCATCAATTGCGGACGTGGCTGGACTCGGTTCAGAAAAAAGTAAATGTGGAGCCGAAAAACGCCAAAGCTAGCCGGATTGGGGGCAAGATCACACCAGAGCAAGACGGGCGCAAGGTCGATGTGAAAAAGGTGGAAGAGTGGCTAAAGAATCTGAAACCTTTGATCAACAAGCCGCAGCCTATTCCCATGATCACCCTTAAGCCGCTGGTGACAACACAGGACATTAAAAATGTCGACAAAAAATTGATCGGCAAATATGGGACGAAGTTTGATCCCGGAAATGTGAACCGGACGATCAATATGCGACTCGCTTCCAAAGCGATTAGCGGCATTATCCTCATGCCTGGTGAGAAGTTTTCCTTCAACCAAGTCGTCGGTGAGCGCACAACTGCGCGCGGCTACAAAACCGCCGGCGTCATCGTAAAGGGCGAATTCACAGAAGGGATTGGGGGCGGCATTTGTCAAGTGTCATCCACCTTGTACAACAGCGTGGATGAGGCGGGATTGAAGATGTTGCAAGTGAACCACCACAGCGCTGAAGTCACCTATGTACCTAAAGGCCGGGATGCGACCGTTTCTTGGGGAGGACCCGACTTCAAATTCAGAAACAATCTCAACAAGCCCGTGATGATCAAGATCAAAATGGCTGGTCCTTATCTGACCGTTTACACTTACACAGCACCGGGAGCGAAGGTAACCAAGAAGAAAGTGCAAGCTCCCCCGGAAACATTTACACAAGTGAAAGTGAACCCGACCCAACAGACCGAACCATTGTCTAAAACGGGAAACTGATCGCCCTTTTACTTTGCTTTCATGTGAAACACCCGGTCAATCCGGGTGTTTTTTCATGCGTTCATGCGTGAGGGTCTTCCGGTTGAATCGCGGCCAGACCTCCGCGTTGCTCGATCTCCCCGATGAGATCATGGTGTAGGCTGGTTCCTTGGACATTCATCAACGGGGACAGCTGGGACATCACGAAATGGTGGTAGGTCAATTCTTCCATCGTCCATTGCGACAGCGGAACCATGCTTAATTCGTCAAACGTTCTACCATAATACACAGGGTATCACCTCCCGTTTAGTATGGGAGGGAAAACGCAAAACATACGCAGAAGACTGTGCAGAAAGGCGTGTGAAATGAAATGAACTGGCTGATGGAGGAAATTCCTTTTCCGATTGATTTGGAGCAAGTCTTCACAAAAATGTATCGAGATGAGCCGTATGCGTTTTGGCTGGACAGTTCCCGATTAGTTGATGGACTGAGCCGTTATTCCATGATGGGGGGGCGCCCGCGCCAAATTCTCTCCACTGTGGATGGACAAACCGAATGGCGTCATGCGGAGGGAGAGGAACAGTTTAGCGAGGAGTCACCCTTTGCCACGTTGCGGCGCGTCTTGGAGAACCAAAGCGCCCTTAAGATGGATTGCCCCTTCCCTTTTGTCGGCGGTTGGGTTGGGTATGTGGGCTATGAGTGCAACCGCTATGTGGAGCGGGTGCCCGTTCATCAATATGATCCCACTCAAGCGCCAGAGATGTTTTGGATGTTTGTCGACCAAGTGCTTATATACGATCATCTAGAGAAAAAAGCGGTGGTTAGTCACCTGTATGAAGGGGACCCAGCTGCGGCCAAGCGCAGGGTGATGGCGTGGGTTGCCAAATTGCGCGAAATAATGCAGGAGCCGTTTCATCCCCTGACCGTACCCGAAACGGCCAATGGTGGGCAGATGGGGGCGTTTCGTAGTGCGGTCACACCGGTGGCATATCGTGAACGGATTCGGAAGATCAAGGAGTATATTGGGCGTGGCGAAATATACCAAGCATGTTATACCTATCAATGGGAAACGGATTTATCAGGAGATCCATACCACCTTTACACCTTCTTGCGTAGGGTTAATCCCGCTCCGTTTTCTGCTTATTTGCGTTTGGGGGAATGGGCGGTAGTCTCTTCATCGCCGGAGCGCTTCTTGCGAATGGATGAGCGGCGGGTTGTGGAAAGCAGGCCGATCAAAGGTACCCGCCCACGCGCAGGAAACATTGAAGAAGACCAGAAGTTGGTTCGTGATCTAGCGACCCATCCCAAAGACCGCGCCGAAAATGTGATGATCGTCGACTTGGTGCGCAATGACTTAGGGCGCGTCTGTGAGACGGGATCGGTTTGCGTCCCCAAGTTGCTACAAGTGGAGTCATATGCCACCGTGCATCAGCTGGTGTCAACCGTTGAGGGCATCTTGCCGGCTGGACGTTCGCCCGTCGATGTGATTGAAGCGGCTTTTCCTGGCGGCTCAATGACGGGGGCGCCCAAAATCAGAGCCATGGAGATCCTGTTCGAATTGGAAACGGGAGCACGCGGCATATATTCCGGGGGGCTTGGCTATCTGGATGTGCGGGGGACATTTGATCTGAGCATGGTGATCCGAACCATCGTATGCCATCAGGGAAAGGCTTATTTTCATGTGGGCGGGGGCATCGTCGCCGATTCTGATCCGGACAGCGAATACCAAGAGACATTGGACAAAGCGTTTGCGCTGAAAAAAGCATTATCTTTAGCGAACGCCGCAGCGCCGGTTGCCACCCATCCCAGTTAAGGCCTGTTTCATCGTCCCGGCGCGTGGCAAGCGGGCGGAAGGGACATACTATGACGGGTGATGGCAAATGATTGTGCGATTTGGCTTTGTGGCCATGAGTAGTCGGGTGAAAAACGCTTCACCTTCCAAAACCATGACGGTGAAGGCATTTCAGCAGATAGGGCAGCCGCAATTGGCGATGAAGAAAATCATTCGCATTGCCAAAGAGAACCTTGCCAACACGAAGCGGATTTTGTATCACGCCTTGGCGCATGACATCTCGTTTTACCGATTTTCGTCCCGCTTGATTCCGCTGGCAGGGCATGCGTTAGTCGGAGGGCAGGACTTTGTTCGGGCGCTCTTGCCGGAGTTGAAAGAGATCGGGCAATTGGTGCAGGACCATCAGATGCGGGTCGGATTCCATCCCGAACACTACACTGTCCTCAACACACCAAACAATGAGGTGTTTGCCGCTTCATACAAGGATTTGATCCGCCATGTTAAGATGCTGGCAGCGATGGGTTTACATAGCGGGCACAAATGCAACATCCATGTGGGGGGAGTGTATGGAAACAAGGAGGATTCAATGGAGCGGTTTCTCGGCAACTTCAAGCGGTTGGAAGCGAGGATCCAAGCGCACCTCTGTTTGGAGAATGATGACACGACTTACACGGCGGCAGAGACGCTGCATCTCGCTGAAACAGTGGGTGTGCCCATGGTGCTGGACCTTCACCACCACCGCCTCAACCATCATGGGGAAAAAGAGGAAGACTTGTGGCCGAGGATTGTGGCCACTTGGGCCAAAGAGCCATTTCCCCCCAAGATCCACATTTCCAGCCCCAAAAGCGAGACCGATGCACGCGGACATGCTGATTATGTGGAAGTAGATGATTTGTATCCTTTTCTGAAGGCAGCCGCAACGCACACGGATCGGCTGGATGTTATGATTGAAGCAAAACAGAAAGATGGTGCCCTGTTTCAGTTGATGGAACAATTAAGGCAAAAAGAGGGCGTTTCCGTGATAAATCAAGCCACTATCCGAATCTAAAAAATGAAAAAATTTAGGGTGAAATGATTAAACGTTCGTAGGTGTAGGTTAAAATAAAAAAAGAGGATAGGCCTTGGTAGGGGTGAGGAGGGGGGAATACATGGCAGGGCGACTCCCACAGATGAATAGTGTGCTGGCGGCAACTTCCCAAAACGCAAGGCGCATGTGGTTTGCTTGGGTGTTGAGAAGTTCGGCCTGCTTGCATGGTCTGGCAGGGTTGTTCATGTTGTTTGTGCTGGTTCACGCTTTGCGTGGCGATTGGCTCATGCGTACCCAGTTTGTTGTGCAAAATGAATGGCTAGTGACAGTCTCTTGGTCCAGCATGCTGTTGTCTAGCTTGGGTTTGGTTTGTTCTTTCGGCATTTTGACTTTCGCGTTGAACAAACAATTTCGCTTCATTCTACATTGGGCTTGGTTGATACAGTTGATCGGCAGTTCGGCACTTGCGCTCCATTATGTGATTCAGATGGTGTTGTATCCCGCATTGATGAAGTATTTCGTTCACATGCCGACCTCCGCGTTGTTAAGCCATATCAATAAGTGGGACGACTTGCTCTCGCACCTTGCCACCGTGTTTGCCCCATCATGCTTGGCCATTGGCGGGTTTATCTATACCGCTGCCATGTTTTACACCCCGGGCTTTTCCCGTTGGTTGAGTTGGTGGTCTCTGTTGGTATGGAGTTTGCTTTTGGCTGGTTCGGTTGTCGTTCACTGGTCATTGTCGACATTTTCAGTCTTATTGGGTTTGACTTTGGCATGTTATGTTCCCTGGCTGTGGAAGGCGGCCAAAGAGCTGATGCTGTCATGCTCTAGATAATCCTTCCATCTAGGCTCGGATTGAAAAGGAAATCAATCTTGAGTTAAAATAGAAAAGCCAAACAGATGTATAATTCCCCATTGGAGGAGAAACTTTATGCGCCTACGGTCTTTTCAACTTGCCGATGCCCATGATGTCTCTCAAATCTGGCAAATGACCGCATCTCATGAACAAGAAAAAGACACGTTGCAAGTGTTGACTGAGCAATTGGGTTATGACCGAGATTTGGTCATCGTAGCGGAAGCGCCGGATGGAAGAGTAGTAGGAGCCATAGTGGGCACTATCGATGGTCATACGGGGTTCTTTTATTGCCTGGCGGTTCATCCCGATTACCAAAAGCGCAGAGTTGGCACCATGTTGGTGCGCGAATTGGAACAACGCTTTTTGCAAAAAGGTGTTAAAAGGATTTGGATCACGGTGGATGAAGGAACGGAAAAGTTATTTCCATTTTACCAGCACCTTGGTTACACCAATGGCTGTTCTACACGTTTGGAAAAGGAACTTTACGCGGTTTCATCCTATTCACATGGACAAACGGGTTAATTTTCTTTTTTTATTATCGTCTGCCTACCAGCATAGGCAGATTTTTTTTGATCCAAACCCTTTCACATTTTAATGATACCTATATAGGATTAAGAATACTACACTTTGAATGCGCTTTCAATTTAAAATTCATTAAACATCCGATTTTTTATTTTATATGAAACCGTGTCTAGTTTGTAAATTAGCCCATTTCAGCCTTTGGTGGATAAAAAGTGATATAAAATTTTACCGCGGGGCGGAAGGGATTCATCGATAAAAATGATGAGGTCATTTCTTGCCGATGGCAACCGGATGTGTGAAAATAGAAGGTAAACGAAGAACCGATTGCATGGATTATCCGCGCAGTTGCATGATTATTCGGGGTTCGGTATACCAAGGTTTTGCTTGACTTTCAGCGGACCATTTCGCATAATATTAAAAAATTACTTCGGTTAAACGCGATGACGAGGACCAGTAGAGCAGATCCGGCTGCACAGAGAGCGAGGCCCTCCGGTTGAAAGGCCTTGCCAGTCCGGTTGTTCGAACCCATCCTCCGATGCTGCCGGTGAAGAGCCGGATCGGGAGCCATCCCGTTATCAGGATGCGATGTGAATCGCAGGAGTTGGGCGCATTTATGGAAGCCGTGCGCCAACAAAGGTGGTACCGCGGAAGAACAACCCTCTTTCGTCCTTTGGGGACATAAGAGGGTTGTTTATTTTTTTAAAGGAGGGGCCGAGATGTTAAAAGAATGTGCAATCGGGTTTATTGGAGCGGGAGCGATGGCAGAGGCGATTTTGGAGGGATTGCTTAAACGACGTGAAATCACCAGCAGCCAAGTTTCCATGGTTAATCGCGGTGATCGCGATCGCATGTCAACGTTGGTAAAGCGGTACGGATTGGAGGCAGCGAAGCAAACCATAGATCATGTGGCACTTGCGGACGTTGTGATCTTGGCGGTGAAACCGAAAGATGCGGAGGAGGCGCTAACCTTTTGGCAGAATCGCCTTCGCCCGGGGCAGTTGTTAATCTCGGTTGTTGCCGGAATTACGACGCAAACCATTGAGGAATTTGTTCATAACGGGGTTGCTGTCGTCAGGGCCATGCCGAACACTTCCTGTGCGGTGGGCCTGTCCGCCACGGCTCTTTGTGGGGGGCAAGCGGTGACTGAACAGCAATTCGCCATGGCTGAGCGCATATTTATGAGTGTCGGTTCCGTGGTGCGGGTGGATGAAAGCGCTATGGATGCTGTCACTGGCCTATCCGGGAGCGGACCGGCTTATATTTACTATATGGCCGAAGCTCTCCAGACAGCGGGGATGCACGCTGGCTTGCCGGCTGAAACAGCCCGTCAGCTGACGGTGCAAACCCTGCTGGGGGCAGCCCATATGTTGATGGAAAGCGGCAAAGAAGCCGAGCAGTTGCGCCGTGAAGTCACTTCACCGGGTGGAACGACGATGGCGGGGCTAGAAGTGTTGCGCCGATTTGATGTGGCTGAAGCGATGAAGATGGCGGTATTGCGGGCGAAAGAGCGCGCCGGAGAAATGGGGAAGCGAGGCGGTTGTTGACCGTTTGCGACTAGGGTATGATTGGTAAATTATGATAATAGGGAGAAGTGGCGGAAAAAACTTTTCCAGGTAAGCCACGGCACGCGTGAAGCGAATGAGAGTGCGGTTTAGGTAGACTTTTTCCTGAAACAGTCGGGCCTAGAAATTGATAGGGTCTAAGCCTGCCATACACACAATTGTCACAAAAAACCGGGCAACGATCCCGGTTTTCTTTTTCTTTTCGGTGCGGATTATGATACCTTTAGAAAAACCCTTGTATGCACTCAATGATAAATTCTGAGTTTTGGGTGTTTTATCTTTTTCTTTTTTTGGAAATAAAGAAAAATAGGAGTGCAAATTGTGGGTCAAACCACACCGCATGTTGGTGATGCCATTGTGTGAAGCGTGATGGCGCGGGAGTTGAATGGAAAAGTTAGGCAAAAATCCGTCATTTTGCCGAAAGTTGTACCACGCATACTTGCCAACTATCATACAGAAGTGGTAGAAAAAGATGGGGATGTGTGGAAGACGTCTGGATCAGCAGTTTGTCACTTTTCCAAACTTGATTGGTTCCATGCGGTTGGTTTGGGCGGGAGCGTCACTGTCCCTGACACGCTGCATGCGATGAAAAATCGCGATTGGAACCGAAAGGGTCGCTTCCGCGGGCTGGTGAAGGGCAGTTTTCTCAACGGCCCACGCATCATGATCCTGCAACAAGTGTGGAACAGGTGGCCAGAGCGAAGGAACATTCGAAAAATGCAGTTCATCGCCGTGCGGAACCATTTACTCTAGCATTCGCTCCATATGGTGTCACCACTACCTGACTCTTCAGATGAAGGTTGATGGAGTGAATGAAATGTTGCAAGTGAGACGGCTATACAGTTGGGCGATGGTGTTGATATATGCCTGCCTATTTGCTTGGACCGTCAATCACTACGGAATTGCGCTCTCCGTGGTGAGCGGAACGTCCATGCAGCCGACTTTGCACGATGGGGATCATTTGTTGATCAACAAATTCCAATTTTTATTGGAAAAGCCGACGGTAGGTGACGTCATCACCTTCCGTGATCCGTCCGATCCAGATCGGTATCTGGTGAAACGAGTGATTGGGAAGCCGGGAGACATCATTGAGATACGCGACGGCCTTTTGTACCGCAACGGGAAACGGGTGCAAGAACCGTATATCGACAGCATGATCGAGGATGGGGATTTTGGCCCGGTCAAGGTAAGGCAGGAGACCGTATTTGTCATGGGGGACAACCGTCACCGCTATGCGTCTAGGGACAGCCGGTACAGCGGCGTGGGGATGGTTCCATATGCCTTGATTGACGGAAAAGTGGAATTGATTTTGTGGCGCCCTTCATTGGCTGCATCGCTGTAATCACAAGATGAAGGGAATAATTTAAAATAGGTATAAAAGTCAAAAATTGTTCACAAAAATCAAATTGCGTTCCAAATGAAATGGCGCATAATAGGTAAGTGTTGTTATGCTTTTCCTAACGAATCCCTAACAAGATCGTCCTGGAGCCCAATCGGACGTTAATGTGGACGGCTCAATAAACATACAAAGTGTATCAAATTTCTAGGAGGCATTTAGCAATGGATCTGTTAACGAAAACACGCCGCATCTCGAAAATTCTTCAAAGAAACGTAGGTCATCACTTGGTAGATTTCGATGAAGTCGCTCAAGCCTTGTGCGACATCATCGGCGCAAACACCTTCATCGTCAGCCCGGAAGGGAAAATGTTGGGTCTGGCCATCAACCATGAGGTAGAAAGCGAACGGATCACGCAGTACATCAAAACCCGCGAATTCCCAACCGATTATGCTAGACTGCTGATGGAAGTGGACAAAACGATGCCGAACGTGGGTGTTGATAGCCCTTACACCGCTTACCCAACAGAAATGAGCGACTTTTTCCGCCAAGGGTACACCACTTTGGTGCCCATCATCGGTGGTGGGGATCACTTGGGCACATTGGTGCTGTCCCGCCTGAACACGGAGTTTGGCGAAGATGATCTCATTCTGGGTGAATACGGCGCGACGGTCGTCGGGATGGAAATCCTGCGCGAACGTGCCGGGAAAGTGGAAGAGGAAGCACGCAGCCGTGCGGTGGTGCAATTGGCTATCAACTCCCTTTCCTTCAGTGAGTTGGAAGCAGCTGAGCACATCTTCAATGAATTGGATGGTCTGGAAGGGCTCCTGGTTGCGAGCAAAATTGCCGATCGCGTGGGTATTACCCGTTCGGTGATCGTAAACGCTCTGCGTAAATTAGAATCCGCTGGTGTCGTGGAATCCCGCTCTTTGGGGATGAAAGGTACCTATATCAAAATTCTCAACCCCAAATTGCTCCCGGCGCTGGAAAAAGCCCGTCACTGAAAGAAAGGCCCGAGCTCAATTTAGAGCTTTGGGCCTTTCTTTTTTGAATGAAAATTCAGGAATGTTGCGGTATAATGTGAGTAATTGTAGGGAAAGGGAAAGCGTCTTCAGGCCGTTTATACGGTCTTAAGGCGAGGGGGAGTCAAGCGACGGAATGAAGCCAAAAGAGATAGGGCGGATGGGGATCGCGATGGTTTTAATCGCGCTGTCCGTCGTGCTCGCATGTAAACGCATTGGCGGCCCAGCCGGGCACGAAAGTCATTATTGGTGATGTTTTTTGCATCGCTGAGAAGGATGGGTGGACAACCGCTCTTCATGCGGCGGAAGACTTTCTAACATCGGGACCGCTACGCGCGCCAGCCACGGTGCCAATCACTGAAAAAAGGCGAAGGCATTGTTTGTCGATTTGTCACAAAATGGTCAATGACCTTGCGCGACACGGACAAGTTCATACAGAGGAGTAGGCATTCCCGCCATTGTTCACATGCACGACCATTCCTTTGTTATAATGAGTACCGAGTCCATGTTCATTGTGCGGGAGTTGAATCAGATGGAGAGTATGCGGCGCTATCTCCAGTTTGTCAAGCCATATTGGAAAGAGATTGCGCTTACCATGGTGATCGGGATGATCAAGTTCGGCATCCCGTTGTTGATGCCGTTGCTTTTGAAATACGTGGTGGATGATCTGCTGCTTTCTCATTTGTCCAATCAAGACAAGTTGGAAAAACTCGCCTGGGTCATCGCCGGGGCCTTCTTTTTGTTTACCGTTGTGCGCGTACCGGTCGAGTATTATCGGCAATATTTCGCCCAGTGGACGGCGAGCAGGGTGTTGTATGACATCCGCAATCAACTATTTGACCATATTCAAAAGCTTTCATTGCGGTATTACCAAAACCAAAAAGTGGGCCAAATTATATCACGCGTGATCAATGATGTGGAGCAGACCAAAGAGTTTGTGATCACGGGAATGATGAATATCTGGCTCGATTCGGCGACCCTTTTGATCGCGATCGGGATGATGCTGTACATGGATCCCTTGATGACAGTGATCTCCCTCGTCATTTTTCCGTTTTATGGGGTGGCCGTGAAATATTTTTTCCAGAATTTGCGCCGGTTTACAAAAGAGCGTTCCCAAGCGCTGGCTGACTTGCAAGGCCATTTGCATGAGCGGCTACAAGGTGTTTCCGTGATTCGGGCCTTTCATTTGGAAGAGTACGAACAGGGGCAGTTTGAAAAAAGGAACAGGCATTTTCTCGACAAGGCGATGACGCACACGAAATGGGTGGCCAAAACGTTTGCCTCCATCAACACCTTGACGGATTTGGCGCCGATTGTTGTGATTGCGCTGTCCGCTTATTTTGTGGTTCAAGGAACGATGACGATTGGAGAAATGACCGCTTTTTATGGATATATGGGGCTGATTTATAATCCGATTCGGCGCCTTGTCAATTCATCAACCACATTGACACAAGCTTTCGCCTCGATGGACCGTGTATTTGAATTCATGGATGAACCCTATGAAATCACAGATCAACCGGGAGCGAAACCGATCTCTAGGGTGAAGGGGAGAATTGAGTTTCGCGGGGTGCGGTTTCGATATCACAAAGAACAGGATTGGATTTTAGATGGGATCGATTTGACGATCGAACCCGGACAGACAGTGGCGCTCGTCGGGCCAAGTGGGGGTGGGAAATCTTCCCTCATCTCGCTGATTCCTCGGTTTTATGACACCGCGGAGGGCGAGATTCGCATTGACGGCCACAATATCCGCGAAGTCACTTTAAAAAGTTTGCGGGGGCAAATAGGGTTGGTGTTGCAGGAGAACATTTTGTTTAGTGGTTCCGTCGCTGAAAACATCCGCATGGGCAACATCGACGCCACGGAGGAGGAAATTCGGGCCGCCGCCCGCGCCGCCAATGCCCATGAATTTATAGAGGGGTTGCCTGAAGGGTACCAGACGGAGATTGGCGAACGCGGCGTGAAGTTATCTGGGGGGCAAAAACAACGGATCGCCTTGGCAAGGGTCTTTTTAAAGAATCCTGCCATCCTGATTCTCGACGAAGCGACATCGGCCCTTGATTTGCAATCTGAACACCTCGTGCAGGAGTCACTAGATCGACTGGTAAAAGATCGAACAACCATCATTGTGGCTCATCGCCTCTCAACCATTACCCACGCCGACCAGATTCTGGTTGTCGATCAAGGGCGTGTGGTCGAACGGGGGACGCATGAAGAACTACTGAGAGAAAACGGCCTCTATGCCCAGCTGTTCAATGTGCAGCATTTGGGAAACAAACCGGAGGAGAATGGCAATGCAGAACAGGACGTAAGCGGTTTGATGGAGGGAAAACATGCGTAAAACATTCCAGATCAATTATGAGTGGGATATTGTGCACATTCGTAGCGAAGTGCGAGAAATGGCACGTGAAATGGGTTTTGATGAATTGGATCAAGCGCGCATCGTCCAATCGGTTTCGGAGCTGGCGCGCAATGTGATTCAATATGCCGACCATGGCAATATTTTGGTTGAGGCTGTAGAAGAGGAAGAGCTACGGGGGATCAAGGTGCAGGTGCAGGACGCGGGGCCCGGTATCGCCAACTTCGATGAAATCACTAAAGGGAAGAAGCAAACCTTCGGTGAGACATCGGGGTTGCAACATGTGGGCATGCTGATGGATGAAATGAAGCAGATTCCCGTAGATTCAGGCACTTGTGTGGAAGTGATCAAATGGCTGAATACATGCAAGCATTAAAATGAAAAATAGATGTATCCAGGCTGCTTTCTTTGATGGAGAGCAGCTTTTTTCACCAAATGGACTGGCTTAACTTGGCTGAATTTGAAAAAAATGGGTCGAGATCGGCAGTGAAAGGCGGGTTCCACCCCCGATTGACTGCTTCTCAAAAATTGTTCACATATATGTCAACTTTCTACCGGGAGCTTCGATTAGACTATTGAATAAGGAAGTTTGTGAAGAGAATCGCAAGAAGAAGGCAATAATACTGGTAAATATTGATTTGTTGCCTTCAACGCGTTGTTACCCACGCTTGCATCCCACTTTGCGATCAACTAAAATGATGATGGTATCAAGCATGGCTATTGACATTTCTCAAACCCAATAATTGAGAAATGGAATGTAATATCATAGGGTCGATAAGCCTATGGGGTTACATTTTTTTGTGTGTTAAAGCCAATTATATTCTGCACGAACAACATGGAGTGGTGCGCTTGAACCATTTTTGTCCGTGTGAAAACGTTTAACTTGGCTTCGAGGTTTCTTGGTTGGAAAGGAGGTCTGTATGGTGGAACGATCTGTGCCTCAGCAATCAGCTGCTGAACCGATTCTCGAATCGATCGAAGCGGCTTCAAGGGCAACTTGGCGCGACTTTGTGCAAGTGACCAAACCGGGCATCAATAAAAGCAATTTGTTTGCTACCTTTGCCGGGTATTTGCTAGCGGCGAGGTTTGCGTTGTTCGACTGGAGCACGCTGGTGTTCACCCTCTTGGGCACGGCATTGGTCATAGCGGGCGGATGCGCGATCAATAACTATTATGACCGTGACATCGACCCATTAATGGAGCGTACCAAGTCTAGGCCCGTACCGGATGGAAGGCTAAAACCGAAGACGGTCCTGTGGTATGGAACCCTATTAACTGTGTTAGGGACGCTCGCGCTCGCCTTTGGGGTGAATCTCTTAAGCGCTGCCTTGGCATTGGTCGGGTTTGGGGTTTATGTATTCATTTACACCATGTGGTTGAAGCGCACAAGCACGTGGAATACAGTCATTGGCGGTGTGTGCGGCTCCGTCCCTCCGATGCTAGGTTGGGTCGCAGTGACCAATTCGCTTGATTTGAATGCCTGGGCGCTCTTTTTGATTCTGTTTATGTGGCAGCCTCCGCACTTTTATGCGCTGGCGATACTGAAAGAAGATGACTATCGCCGAGCGGGCATTCCGATGCTTCCTGTTGTTAAAGGGTTGAAGGAGACCAAGAAACAGACGTTGATCTTTACGCTATTATTGATCCCATCATCCGTATTGCTCTTTATGACCGGTGCCGGCAGTTGGTTCTATCTGATCTGTGCCCTGGTGCTGGGTGGTGTGTATGTCGCTTTGGCTATCAAGGGGTTTTATACAGATGATCAAGTAAAATGGTCAAAGCAGATGTTTTTCTACTCCTTGATTTATTTGACAACGATTCTCTTGGTCATGATGTTGGATGTGGTCATTACAGAAGGCATCGCAATGCTAACAAAATAGAAACAGTGCTTATAAATAGCTTGATATAGATTTCTTTTGCACTGTGAATTCAGTGATCCGTCCCGCTGTTTACGTTGGGGCGGGTCAAGTTAACAGAAAGTGAGGTTTGATCGTGGTGAGTCGACAAGGAATGTGGCGAGTATTGACAGTGCTGTTGCTCGCGACTTTGGTCCTCTCTGGATGCCAAGGCCATGACAGTTTAAACGTTTTGGACCCATCCGGTTCTGCGGGACAAAAGCAACTTGACCTCATCAAGTGGAGTTTCTTCCTCATGTGTGGGGTTTTTGCAGTGGTAATTACGATCTTTATCTATGTTCTTATCCGCTTTAGAAAACGCAAAGGCATAGATGTGATGCCGGAACAGACTCATGGTAGCAACACTCTTGAGATCATTTGGACTGTCATACCGATCATCTTGTTGGCGGTGTTGGCAGTGCCAACGGTGACATACACCTTTGATTTGGCGGATATGCCTCGCGAAGAAGATTCCATCAAGGTAAAAGTGACTGGCTATCAATATTGGTGGGAGTTCCAATATGAAGGAATGAACATCAAAACCGCTCAGGAATTACATATTCCTGTAGGCAAAAAAGTTCATTTAGAAATTCATGGTAAAGATGTATTGCACTCTTTCTGGGTGCCCGCACTTGGCGGTAAAACGGACGTAATTCCCGGTCGTGTTAACACGATGTGGCTGGACGCGAAAAAACCGGGCGTATACCAAGGGAAATGTGCGGAGTTGTGTGGTGCAGGACATGCTCTGATGGATTTCAAAGTCATCGCTGAAGAACAGGCTGACTTCGACAAATGGGTAGCGCAAATGCAAAAGCCTGCCGTAGCGCAAACGGCATCCCAAAAAGAAGGCGAAAAGATCTTCATGCAAAACTGTTTGGGTTGCCATGCTGGCACCAACCCACGCATTATTGGCCCGGACTTGAACAAGTTTGGTACACGCACGACCATTGCTGGTATTTTGCCGCATGATGAGCAGAACTTGAAAAAATGGCTCAAAGATCCAACAAGTGTCAAACCTGGCACACTCATGCCGAAAATTGACTACTTGGAGCCGAAAGAAATGGACGCGTTGGTTGATTACCTGATGAACCGTAAGTAATTTTTTGACTTACGGCCCTGACTGACAACAAATCATTTTGAACATCTCGTTTAAGAAGGAGGGAACACCATGGGGACGCTTATCGTGCTAATCGTCTTTGCTTTGTTCATCACGGCGATTTTAACGGGTGGCTATAACAAGGAGGCCATCGAAAAATTCAAGAAGAGCAAAGCATGGGATTGGCTCACCACGGTGGACCATAAAAAGATTGGGATAATGTATTTCATCTCGGGTTTCTTGTTCTTCCTCATCGGTGGTATCGAAGCAATCTTCATGCGGATGCAGTTGATTGTTCCGCATAACGACCTGTTTGTGGGAGATACCTTTAACCAACTGTTGACCATGCACGGCACGACAATGATCTTCTTGGCAGCGATGCCGTTGCTTTTCGGTCTGATGAATGCCGTGATTCCGTTGCAAATCGGGGCGCGCGACGTTGCGTTTCCGTTTTTGAACGCACTTGGTTTCTGGCTGTTTACAGCAGGGGGACTTCTTCTCAACCTGAGCTGGATCTTTGGCGGAGCGCCTGATGCAGGGTGGACGTCTTATACCACGCTCGCATTGAATGATTATAGCCCAGGACCTGGGGTAGACTATTATGTGTTGGGCTTGCAGATTTCCGGTATCGGTACGTTGATCGGTGGTTTGAACTTCATTGTCACCGTCATCAACATGCGTGCTCCGGGCATGACTTTCTTGAGAATGCCGATGTTCACATGGACTTCGTTTATTGCTTCAGCACTGATCCTGTTCTCCTTCCCGGCGCTGACGGTAGGTCTGTTGCTGTTGATGTTCGACCGGTTGTTCGGAGCCAACTTCTTTGACCACGTCATGGGCGGTAGCTCCGTGATCTGGCAGCACTTGTTCTGGATCTTCGGTCACCCGGAAGTGTATATCGTGATTTTGCCGGCTTTCGGTATCATGTCGGAAGTTATCAGCACGTTCTCCAAAAAGCGTTTGTTCGGTTACACCTCCATGGTGTTCGCAACCGTGGTAATCGGCTTCTTGGGCTTCATGGTTTGGGTACACCATATGTTCACTGTGGGCTTGGGTCCATGGTCCAACTCGGTGTTCGCGGTGGCGACGATGACCATCGCCGTGCCAACCGGGATCAAGGTGTTCAACTGGCTATTTACTATGTGGGGCGGGCAAATCCGGTTTAAGACAGCTATGCTGTTTGCCGTAGGTTTTATCCCCACCTTCGTGATGGGTGGGATGACAGGGGTCATGCTGGCGTTGCCACCTGCTGACTTCCAGTATCAAGACAGTTACTTCGTTGTTGCGCACTTCCACTACGTGCTTGTTGGTGGTACGGTCATGGGTATCTTTGCAGGTGCCTATTACTGGTGGCCGAAAATGTTCGGTAAGATGCTGAATGAGACGTTGGGTAAAATCCATTTCTGGACGTTCCTGATTGGTTTCCATCTCACCTTCTTCCCGCAACATTTCTTGGGATTGTTCGGGATGCCACGTCGGGTGTTCACTTACCAAGCCAATGTGGGCCTGGAACAGTTGAACCTGCTCAGCACCATCGGGACGATCGGTATGGTGATCGGTACGTTGGCGTTCGTTTTCAACATTGTGATCACCTTCAAGAAAGGTGCGAAGGCTCCGGCCGATCCATGGGACGGACGTACGTTGGAATGGTCGATCTCTTCACCAGCTCCAGAGTACAACTTTGCACAATTGCCATTGGTTCGTGGTTATGACGCATGGTTTATGGAGAAGCAAGCGGGCAATAAAGAAATGCCGGCGGCTGAACCACTCGGTTCGATTCATATGCCATCTCCATCTTTCATTCCGCTATTGATGTCGATCGGATTCTTCGTCTCTGGGTTTGGTTTCGTGGCCCGCGGCGACTATTCGATGGGGATTCTGGGCTTGATCATTGTGTTCATCGCTATGTTTATGCGCTCGTTTGATCAAGATCACGGCTATCATATCGAACCGCATGAAATCGAAGAAGCGAATAAGGGGGTTAAGGCATAATGGCAGCACAAACCGAAGTGAAGGCAAACCCCAATATGCCTAACCATCTGGAAACGGCAACCTTGGACGGTAAGAATAAAGTGCTTGGTTTCTGGCTCTTCTTGGGAGCAGAGACGGTGTTGTTCGCTTGCTTGTTCGGGACATATCTCGCCCTGCGCAATCAAACGATGGGCGGCCCGGACGGACAAGAGTTGTTTGACTTGAAATTGGTTGCCGCAGCAACGGCCATCCTGCTGACCAGTAGCTTGACCAGCGTATTGGCCATGATGAAGATGAACCAGCTGAATTACAAAGCGATGCAATTGTGGTTGGGCATTACCGTGTTGCTCGGTGCTTCGTTCTTGGGTCTGGAGATTTACGAGTTCATTCACTATGTCCATGAAGGGCACACGTTTATGAGCAGCGCGTTCGGTTCTTCGTTCTATGCGCTGGTCGGCACGCACGGCGCGCACGTTACATTCGGGATCATTTGGATCTCCACGCTGATGATTCAAGCGGCTAAACGGGGTATCACCAAGGAGACGGCTCCCAAGCTGTTTGTATCCAGCCTTTATTGGCACTTTATCGACGTAGTCTGGGTCTTCATTTTCAGTTTGGTATACTTGCTCGGAAAGGTGGGTTAAGCGGTGGCACAGCAACCTAACACATCCAACCATGCTCCATCGGGTAGTCCTGAGAGCGCGACAAAACACGTCTTGTCGTTTTTGCTGATGATTGCCCTGACGGTAGTAGCGTTTGCTCTTGTGATGTATGATATTGTTCCGACGAACATGATTCTGCCGCTGATCCTTGTCTTGGCTACGATTCAAGTGTTCTTGCAACTTTTCACCTTTATGCATTTGAATCAAAAAGGGACCGCGTTTTACACGATCTTTATGGTTGCAGGCATTGTGATTGCGGTGGTTTCTGCTGTGGGAATCATCCTGATGTAGCGATCAAGGCCCTTCCGTCCAAAGCGGACGAGAAGGGCTTTTTGTTTTGATTGCCGCATCCGTCGGTGTTTTTCGTGTCACTCCGTTTATCTTGGGTGACGGGATGGAGGGACGCGGCTTAGGGAGTGTCTGATGAATAGGACAGCGGCTCCAAAACCATTTTCTCATTCGCTTCACTTGTGCATCGGCACTCCTCGAGAAAAGGTTTTTCCGCCGTCGCTTCTTCCCCACCAACTTGATTTGCCAGACACACCCTAGCCGTTTTAGCATCTGCTACTTTAAATCGATTTGGCTTGTCAAAACAGCCCTTGCGTTACGCATTCTTGATATGAGGTTGTGTGTGTGTCGTTAGTCCAGTGATCACCCATCCTGCGTCTTTTTTGAGTATAGGTATAGGAATGCTTAGGTTTTAAAAAATAATTGCGATCTGTTTTGTACGAATCTCGTTTATTTTGCATGATTTAAACGTTATCATAAATGGTGAATCTTATCACTTTGAACCAACAATTGAGGGATGTACACCATGTTGTCAACTTGGTTTGGAAAGAGAGAGCTAAATGACGTTTCCGTGGTGAGAAGGTTTGAGTTGTCTGAAGGTCTGGGGCTGGGTGCGGTGACCGGATTGGGATACTTCGCAGCTTATTTGTCGGAAAGTGCCTACAAAGCTTATTTCGGTTTACCTTCGCTTTATGCCGACATCAGTTTGAATGCCATTGTTTTAGCGATGTCTTGCATTGTGGTAGTGGGTTTGTTGTTTTGGGTGTTCACGCAACATGATCATTTGCGACGAACGGGCCAGTATTTGTTGCCGGTATTGCTACCGCTTTCGGTCGGGTTCATGTTGGGATTAAAACTAGATTTTCGAGTGGAGCAATCTTTGTTGCTGATTGTTTTTTATCTGCTCTTGTTCATTCTTTTTATGGCGGCGTTGTTTATCTTAGCAGTGTACAAACAGTGGGTTTCGGCAGGGGCTTTATTCATTGTGATCATGATGTCCGTCTCCAGCGCCAGCGGATATTTGGTGGCTTCCAACCAAGTGGAATATTTGGTTGTGCGGAAAGGAAACGCCACCTATGCAGTGGTGGATGTGTATAAAGAGTCGCTGGTGTTGATGCCTGTTGATCTCAAAAAACGCACCGTCAAGCCGGAGTATCTCTTTGTCGATCACAAGACAGAGATACAATCGGCCATGCAGTTGCAAAAGAAGAGAATTGGTCCATTGACGCTCGAGCAATGAAAAAATACAGCGCACAGCCTAGATTTGCGCGAAATCGGCTGTCCGCTGTTTTATTTGGTTTCAGGGAAAAAAGCCGAGCTTTCGATGGTTCGGTATTTGCGCGACACTTGGGTGTCTACATATTGCTTCCACATCCGCTTGGCGCAGTCGGTCGAACAGATCGGCGATTCAAAGCTGATTTCCACATACCGTGCTTCGTTGCCACAGATGGAACAAGGAGCGGTCTCGACTGCAGGGACGAGCAAGTCTTCTGTTTGCAAAGATTTGGTTGGTTTCAAATCATTCTCTCCTTTCCAGTATGGTGGTGCAGTTATCCATAATCTGCAAAAGAGGAGAAACGTGATTCACGTTCATGTTTCTACTAACTATTTTCTCATAAAATCTTGAATTTCTAAAGTCTATTTCCATCTGATTATGCATTGTTTTAAAAAAATGGCGGTATAGATGTTGAAATGGCGGGGATTTGCGCTGTTTTTTTCCATATTTACCCTTTTGGGTGAATACCCAGAACCAGAACCATCTCTGGCACCTTCTTGAGATGTGATTGCGATGATGAAACATGGTTTTCAGTCATAAAAATAGAATCATACGGGGAGGATGTTTGGATGAGGTGATAGCCAAGTGGAAGCGTTGCGCAGAGAGCTTGATGGGGAAATCGTGGGATGATGGGATTTTCGGGGTGGTGTTCGAGCCGTTTCACCAGGCTCGCCGCAATGATATGAATATTCCATCTATTGCGGCGAGCGAATATTGAAACGGGGTTAACCTGACTGGGCGATGCCAAGGGGACTTTTCAGCCGCAACAGATCCTTTTGCTTATGGATAAGCAATTCTTCCTTGATTCGCAACATCGTGATCAAAAAAGACGATGGTTCCTCCAGATGGGGGCAGTGAGCTGAGTTTTCAAACCAAATTAAGTCCTTGGCAGGCGCGGATAGATGGTCGAAAAAACGCTGTTGTAATTCATGGGGAGAGAGATAGTCATATTTGCCCACGCATAAATAGACAGGGATTGAAAGCGTTTGCACGTCGTCAAAGAGGTTGGTGCGCATAATCTCTCGACCGATACTGCGCATGTGCAGGCGCATCCCCTTATAATAGCGCCACCAATCGAGAAGTGTGTATTCCGTGGAAAAGAAGCCGCGCAACAAGAAACGGAAAATGCTCCCTTTTCTCACATCTCCTCCGAAGCGGGAGACCCATTTGTGGTGTGCGTACAGGTCGCGTGTGCGCTTGTAAGGGGGGTACCCCAGCCGTTGCAATGCGGATATGGCCCGCCGTTTTTCCAATTGCCGCGCGTGGATCAGCACATGCTGGTAGGAGATGAGTTCCCCTTTTTCCACATTGCTCAACTGGCCAATGCCGATATAGGCGTGAAGAAGCTCTGGATGTTTTTGGGCGAAAAGTATCCCGAGGATGCTTCCCCAGGAATGGCCAGCCAAAAAGACGCGTTTCTGGTTGAAGCGAGTCAGCAAGTATTGAATCAATTCATATATATCGTCAATATGTTGCTGAATGGTCATGTCCGCTTTTAACAGCCGTGGGGAGAATGATTTCCCTGTGCCGCGCATGTCCCAGTTCACAACCAAAAAATGTTTTTCCAGCTCTTGTTGATAATGGCGGGCAAAACCAATTTGGGCAAAACCGGGTCCCCCATGCAGAAACAACAGCAACGGATGGCTTTGATCCCGTCCGCGAACCATGATGGTCTGCTCCTGCCCACCCAGTATGATTTTTTCAATTGTAGCAACACTGCCCTCAATTTTTCTTTTCTTCAAGTCGAAAAATTGGGGGGTTCTACTCTTAAACATGAAATTCCCACCTTTTTGAGCGATTTTGCAGAAGTTTGGTTTGGGGATAAAATATTCTCTGTTTTCTACTTATTTCCTTCAAGAACTGGATAAATTTTGTCTCCTTGCCGAGAAATGTGCGAAAGGCAATAGCGCAGAGGAAAGGTGAAAGGAGAAAAATCGTCCATGGTGGTGTGCCAGCGCCGAACAGCGGGAAAATAAAAAGAGAACACGCCGCGGATGGTTGCGGGCGTGTCCCCAAGGGTTATTGATCTTCTGTATTGACCATATGGTGCGCCGCCATAACTAGCCGCGCCCACAGTGAATCGCGGACTTCTCCCTGAACCCCAGCCTCGTTCAATGCTTCGCTCATGCAAGCTAACCATGCTTCTGCGCGGGCGGGGGTGATAGGGAAGGGGAGATGCCGCGCCCTAAGCATCGGATGGCCGTATTTCTCCGAATACAGGGGAGGGCCACCCAAAAATTGCGTGAGAAACAACCTCTGTTTTTCCATCACAGGTGTGATGTCCTCAGGAAAAATCGGCTTCAGCAAGGGATGCGCCTGCACTCGTGGGTAGAAAGCCTCCACGATCGCGCGTACCGTTTTTGCGCCGCCGATGGCTTCGTAGGGTGTTTTCGTTTGATCCATTATGTACACCTCCTAACAGGGCGACCAGAGCAGGCCCTAATCCTATGTTGCCTTATATGCTAGCGCTTTTTGCGTCACCGCAACTCCTCTCAGTGAGAGGGTTTCATCTTTTTGAACGCTCGTTCTACGGCGCGCACAGTGAATTGGATGTCTTCTTCGCTATGGGCGGTGGTGAGGAACCAAGCTTCATATTTGGATGGGGCCAAATAGACGCCTTCTTCAAGCATCAAACGGAAAAACTGGCCGAACAGCTCACCGTCAGCTCGCTTCGCGCCTTCATAATCCGTCACCTGCTCTTCGGTGAAGTAGACGGTGAACGCTCCTCCTACCCGGTTCAGGCTGATCGTGATGCCATGTTTCTTAGCCAAGCGCTTAATCTCGTCTGCCAAGGTTTTGCCCATTTGATCCAGCCGTTCGTAAGTCCCGGGTTGTTTGAGGGTTTCAACACAGGCGATTCCGGCGGCGATGGAGAGAGGATTGCCAGCCATGGTTCCGGCTTGGTACATCGGTCCCATCGGTGAGACTTTTTCCATGATGTGCCGTTTGCCACCATAGGCGCCGATGGGCAGGCCGCCGCCGATGATTTTGCCGAGGGCGGTCAAATCGGGCTCGACACCGTACATGGTTTGGACGCCGCCGTAGTGGAAGCGGAAGCCGGTGATCACTTCATCATAGATCACAAGCGCGCCCGCTTCATGAGCCAGCTTGTTTACTGTTTGCAGAAAGCCAGGGTTAGGCGGAACGATGCCGAAGTTGCCAACCAAAGGTTCCACCAAGACCGCCGCGATCTCATCGCCCCAATGGTCGAGCGCTTCTTGCAAGGTGTCGATCCGGTTGTACGGGACTGTGATCACTTCTTGCGCGATGCTGGCGGGAACCCCTGCGCTGTCGGGCGTGCCGAGTGTGGAAGGCCCAGAACCGGCGGCGACTAGCACCAAGTCGGAGTGCCCGTGATAGCAACCGGCGAATTTTAGTATCTTGTTGCGGCCGGTGTAGGCGCGGGCCAAGCGGATGGTGGTCATCACCGCTTCGGTGCCACTATTGACGAAGCGAATCTGTTCCATGGTCGGGATCGCTTCACGGAGCATAGTGGCGAACTGCACTTCTTTTTGCGTAGGTGTGCCATACAACACGCCGGCAGAAGCCGTTTCGATGATGGCGGCAGTCACGACAGGATGAGCGTGACCCAAGATGATGGGGCCGAATGCGGCCAAATAATCGATGTATCGGTTTCCGTCCTCATCCCAGAAGTATGGTCCTTGCGCTTTTTTCATAAAAATGGGCGTGCCGTTGCCCACAGCACGAAAAGACCGTGATGGACTGTTCACACCGCCCACGATCACATCGCACGCTTCATTATATAATTGAATAGAACGGTCGATTTTCAATAGCACTTCCTCCTTTATTCCATCTTTGTCAATTGTAACGCTGTTTTTCCATACTGCCTAGGCTTCGAGGCGCAAGACTTGTTGTTGTCTCAACGTTTACACCTGTGATATTCTCAGATTGGGAAAATATACGGTTTTTACGGATTGTAAGAATATAACTTGGTTGTTGGAATTGGGAAGAAATGTTTGGAGGCGAAGAATGTTGTCGTTTTTTGGAGTGGGTGAAATATACCGAAATGGTTATCGGGTAGAACATGTCGTAAAATTTTTTGATGGGGAACTCGCGGTGGCTCGCAAAGACGACCAACGGTTTTATTTGCAATCCGCAATGTTACAGAAGCAAGCCCCTTCGCGGGCGATTCAGCAATACCGCACTTTGCACCATCCGCTTGTGCTTCCGTATGACGAAGTATATACAGAAGAGCGCTCCATCGTATTCATTCGACCTTATGAGGCGATTCACCCGCTGCGTGAAGTAATTTCTTCGCGGGAGGTTGATGAAGATCAAGTGGTCGAGTGGGGGCGTCAGCTACTTTCTTTGGAAATCGAGTTGAAGTCCAAGCCCATGCCCATGTATTTGTTGTTGGATCCGCGCAACATTGGGCTAAACGACCGGGATGAATTACGTGTACTTTTTTGCGGATTGGAACAGATTACGGCCCAATCGCGCACATTGGATTGGGGTTCGTTTTTTTTCAGCCTGCTTTCAGGTCAGTACTTGGAGGAGCCGTTGGACAAAATGCCAGCCGACTTTCCTTGTTCCAAGCCCATGTCCAGGCTGATCCAGCGTAGCTTGAAAAAACAATCGCCTGAGTCGGTGCTGTCCCAGATTGATGCGTACAAGAAAAAGCAGAAGCAGGGCGGGGGGTTTTTCGATTTCTTGTTCGGCTCGACAAAAGAGGAAACCAAACCGCGACCGAAAAAAGTGGAAGCGCAAGCCGCTAAAGAACAGCCGGTGCCGAAGCAACAGAAGGATGAGGAACCGTCCCCGGTTACCGAAACGCCCGCGGCCCCCGCGGACAACAGAGAAGAACAGGAACAGCTCTATCGCAAGTTGGAAGAAGAGCGCCTAGAGCAGTTGCGCTTGGAGTTTGAGCGGCGCCAAGAGGAGCTGTTGCGGAAACAACGGGAAGAATTGGAGCGCAAACAACAGGAGCTCTTGGAAAAGCAACGTCAGGAGTTTGAACAAAAAGAGCGGGAGCTTTTGGCCAAGCAGAAAGAAGAGTTTAAGCAACGCATCACTGAACCAGAAGAACAAGAAAGCTGGGAACGTGAGCAAGAAGAGAAAGAGCGGCTCGAGCAAGAGAAAAAAGAACAAGAGAGACTAGAACAAGAGCGCCTCGAGCAGGAGATAAAAGAGCAAGAGCGGTTGGAGGAAGAAAAGCGCAAGCGTGAGGAGGCGGAGCGCGCCCGGCAGGAAGAAGAGCGCCGTGCCTGGGAGCAGCGTGAACGCGAACGGATTGAGAAAGAGCAAGAGGACCGTGTGCAAGCCGAATTAGAAAAGCTGAAGCAGGAACGACTGGAGTGGGAGAAGAAGCGGCAGGAGCTGGAACGCAAAGAGGAGGAGCTCAAGGAGCGCTTGCAAAAGGAATTTGAAGTGTTGGCGCAAAAGCTCTTGGAAAAACAAGAAGAAGAATTCCGGCGGCGCCAAGAAGAGATGCTCAAAGCCCAACGGGAACTCCTGGAGAGCAAGACCAAGGAACGATTGGAGAAACAGCGGGAGGAGCTTGAACAGACATCCAAGCGTTACCTGATCACTCCGCAACACACCAAACCGCGCGCAAGCCTGTTTGATTTATTGCCCAAGGATCATCAGTTAAAGGGCAAGCCACAGAGCGAAGCGGAGCCAACGCCGCCGGCGGAGGAACAACCAGAACAGGTTGATCCGCAACCACCGGTAGCCGAAGCCAAGCAGGAAAAAGAAAAGCGAGGCAGCGAGGAGAAAGCCAGCTTGCGCCAGGAGAAGTTGGAGCGTGAAAGCCAGGAGCAAGATCAGTTGGCATTGCAGTTTGAAGAATATATGAAGCAGATGATGGGCGATGAGTCTTAAGCCGCCCAGTCTCTCCCTTTTTTACCATGTGAAGGAGTGACAGTGCATGATGCCGATTTTCAAATCGTTGGCGAGTATCGGGATTGGGTCAGCGACCGTTGATACGCGCCTTGAATCAAAACAATTTCATCCGGGTGACACCGTCAAAGGCGAGGTGTTGGTCAAAGGGGGGCAGGCACCACAGGATATCACCACCATCTATCTCTATTTGGTTGCCGATGTTTCCAAGGGTGACAAGAAAACGCAAGTGACTATTGAAAAGTACCAACTATCCCAACCATTTACCATCCAAGCGGAAGAGCGGAAGCTGATTCCGTTCCAGATCAAGCTTCCGATGTCCACGCCCATGTCGACAGGTAATTATCCTGTCTATTTTAAAACAGGCTTGGATATAAAAATGGCCATTGATCCAACAGATTTAGATAAAATTGAAGTGTTTCCTACTCCGCTGGTGCAAAAGTTGCTCAAACAAGTGGAGGACGCTGGTTTTATCTTGTACCGGATCCACAATGAACATGATACGACGGCCAAACCGCACCCGTTTTTTCAGATGTTTCAATTCAAGCCGACGGGTCGCTACCACGGCTACGTTGATGAATTGAATATTATCTTTTTTGTCTCTGAAGTCAGCATTCATATGGAAATCGAAATGATCCGTTCGGGACGGGTACTTAACAGCTCGTTTGCGTGGGAATATCATGATCCTAACGGCACCTTGTTTATCAATGGTCAGCAAGTCGCCGACGATCCATTGTTGAAGATTCAGGAGATGTTGAACCGCAAGCCGGGCAATACCATGGCCTAAAGGTGCAGGATGCATGGTAAAAAATAAATTCACTTAGAAGAGAGGGAGCTTGAGTATATGTCGTTTTTTGGTAAAGCGTTAGCAAGCATCGGTGTAGGCTCCGCCAAAGTGGACACCCGCTTGGAAAAAGCCACATATCGACAGGGGGATATCATTCGCGGGGAGGTATTCGTGCAAGGAGGACAAGCCCCGCAACTGATTGAGGATATCTATCTATATTTGGTCATGCAGTACCAACACGAAGGGTCTGAGCATGAATACGTCATCGATGAATTCCGCCTGACGGATGCTTTTGAGATCGGTGTGCGGGAAACGCAGGTGTTGCCGTTCCAATTCCAGCTACCGTATGATGCACCGGTATCGACGGGAGGTTCTCCCATTTATGTGAAAACGGGTTTGGACATTAAAATGGCAGTGGATCCAAGTGATACGGACGGAATCGAGATTTTGCCCCACCCGCTAGTCGATACCGTGTTGCATGCGGTAGAAGAGGTGGGCTTTCGTTTGAGCAGTGTCAACTTCGCCTTCGATAAGTTTTATTCTCGCCACCCGTTTGTCCAAGAATACCGCCTTGCGCCGTTGGGGCCCTATCAAGCGGAGTTGGATGAAATCATCCTTGTCTTCTATCCGCATATGAGTGAAGTGGACGTGATCCTGTCATTGGATCGCAAAGCCGTCGACCTGATGAGTTCGATGGAAGAGGCGTTAAATTTGGATGAGCGGATCATTCGGTTCACGGTGTCGCAAAAGGAAGTGGAGCATACCACTACCCAATTGCAAGCGAAAATCAAACAACTGATTGATCAGCATCTGTAAAGGAGAAAAGCCAACTTCTCGCGCGGGAAGTTGGCTTTTGTAAATCAGTCGGTGCGATAGCCGAGGGCTGAGAAAGCGGCTTAATGAAACTTTATTAAAGTAAGTTGCTTATAATGTCTTCGCAAAAAAACTTTTTTTTGGTATGCTATAGAAGGCAATGGGAAAAATGCTTTTGAAATAGACAGTAGTTGGGTATTCCATGTTGGGAATGCCTTTTTTCGTTAGTATCTTTGAAAACAACAGAAGGCCATCCCCAAGCCTTCTGTTTCATGGCAGTGATTGTGAAAGGAGTGGGAGGATGCGTTCGATTGAAGCGCGTGGCCTGACAAAAGAATTCAAGGTGTATCAAAGCCGCCCGGGGCTCAAAGGTGCGTTTCGCGATCTGCTGAACAGGCAATATCGCACCATTCGCGCGGTAGATGCCATTGATTTGACGATTGAACAAGGTGAGATGGTAGCCTACATCGGTGAAAACGGAGCCGGAAAGTCGACAACGATCAAGATGTTGACCGGTATTTTGCAACCGACGGCCGGTGAATTGAAAGTGAATGGTTTCGATCCGCACCGGGAGCGGGAGAAGTTTGTCAAGACGATCGGCGTGGTTTTCGGGCAACGGAGCCAGTTGTGGTGGGACATTGCTGTGCAAGAATCTTTTCGGCTGTTGAAACAAGTGTACCAAGTGCCTGACGCCGACTATAAACAACGGCTGGACCGGATGATCGAGGTGTTGGACATCGGTGAGCTTTTGGATCAGCCGGTGCGCAAACTAAGCCTTGGGCAACGGATGCGGTGTGAATTGGTCGCGGCGCTGATCCACCAACCGAAGTTGTTGTTTTTGGACGAACCGACGATTGGGTTGGATGTGCTGGTGAAAGAGAACATCCGCGTTTTTTTGCGGGAGATCAACCGCGAATTTGGTACGACTGTACTGTTGACGACACATGACATCTCCGACATTGAAGCTCTTTGTTCCCGTGTGGTGATGCTAGATCAGGGCAAAGTGATTTATGACGGCGGTTTGCAAGAGCTTCGCCGCAATTGGGTCAAAGGGAAAAAAGTGCACTTCGAATTGGCGCGGGAAGTGGACATGAGCGAGCTGGAAGCGAGAACGGCAGGCATGCCGCTTCGCTGGGAGCGAAAAGGGGAGCGGCAAGTCGTCTTGCATTTGGAACAACCTGATTTGGCTGTCTCCGACGTGTTGGCGCAAATCGTTCAGCATGTGCATATTGTCGAGATGCAGATTGAAGAAGTGTCGACGGAAGAGATTGTGCGCAAGATTTACCAGGAGGGGATGACGCTTGCTTAAAATGTATTTGGAAGTCATCCGCATCCGGTTTCTGATGATGTTGGCTTATCGTGTGAACTATTACAGTGGGATTGTGATTTACAGCATCAATATCGGCGTCTATTATTTCCTGTGGATGTCTATTTACGGGGATAAGCCCTCGTTGCAGGGCCTGACCGCGGTGCAAATGGCTACCTATATCGCCGTCTCTTGGATGGCGCGGGCTTTTTACTTTAACAACTTGGATCGGGAGATTGCGCAAGAAATTCGGGACGGCACGGTGGCGATCCAATTGATCCGCCCATACCACTATTTGATTGTTAAAGCATTTCAAGGATTGGGGGAAGGCGTGTTCCGTCTGCTACTGTTCAGCGTGCCGGGCATGCTGGTGGTGTCGCTTGTGTTTCCGTTGGATCTTCCCGGATTATCGTGGGATTGGTTGAAGTTTGCCTGTAGCTTGTTCCTTGGTTTTATCATCAATGTGGAAGTGAACTTGCTGACAGGGGTGCTGGCCTTTTTTATTTTGAACAATGAAGGAATGATTTGGGCCAAACGCATGATTGTGGATCTTTTGTCCGGATTGACGATCCCGATCTCCTTCTTCCCGGGATGGGCGCAGGCGGTGCTCAGCTACCTGCCCTTCCAGGCGATCAGCTATCTGCCTAGCATGGTGCTCGTTAAAGGCCTCTCGGGGGATGCGTTTTGGCATGCGCTCTCGGTGCAGGCGGCTTGGTGCGTCCTGTTGGCAATCCCCGTGCAACTCATTTGGCTGAGAGCGCGCAAAACCTTGATTGTGCAGGGGGGCTAATATGTTTCATCTTCGATTGTTAGTCGAGTATTTCAAACAATATATGAAGACCCGCATGTCTTATCGCGGTGATTTTTTGGTTCAATTTATTAGCAATTTTTTTCACCAAGGACTTAATCTGGTTTTCATCCTGGTCGTGTTCCAACATACCCCGAGTTTGAAGGGGTGGAGCCAAGCTGAAGTGATTTTCATCTATGGGTATTTTCTAATCCCATGGGCGATCTTTTCTTCCTTTTTAAATCTGTGGAGTTTTAATGATCGTTATATCATCAAAGGAGAATTGGATCGGGTGTTGACGAGGCCGGTGCACAGCTTAGTGCAGGTCATCATGGAGACGATGGCTCCCGAATCCCTGATCGGGGTGTTGACGGGAGGCATCGTGATGGGCGTGGCCGGGTGGCATCTGGATCTGGACTGGACTTGGTATGATCCGCTGTTGTTCGTTGTATTCACGCTGGGGGGTGTGCTGATCTACGCAGGCATCTTCATCGCGCTGACCAGCATCAGCTTGTACACCGATTCCAAATCGGATATTCAACCGATTATGTTTAATATCAGTAACTACGGTCGCTATCCGACCAATATTTATCATAAAATAATTCAGTTCACATTGACTTGGATTTTGCCGTTTGCATTTGTCGGGTTTTATCCGGCCAGCTATCTGCTGGATCACGGTGAATGGAAGATATATGCCTTGCTCACCCCGGTGGTGGGGGCCGCCTATTTGGCTTTCGGTGTCTTTTGCTGGAACCGCGGCATCAAGCACTACCGGGGAGCAGGGAATTAAGGCATCACATCATTTTATAGCCTGTCCAACAAGCCAACAGACCGATTGTGCCGCTGAACAAGAGATACAGCATGGCGGCTAATCGGTTTTTTGTTTGCCATAACTCCAACCATTCTACAGTGAACGTGGAGAAAGTGGTAAATCCGCCGAGAAAACCAGTGGTGAACGGATGGCTGTGCGCCAAGGCTGAGGCGAGTGATTCAGCGCCGGCAGAGCCGAGGGCGAGTCCGAGCGCGAAACAGCCGCTCACATTGATCAAAAACGTAGCCCAGGGGAAAGAGTATCGCGAACAGTGGGCTTTGATCCACTTTCCGACAAGATGGCGGGCGACGGCGCCCAAACTGCCGCACAATCCGATGAATATTGTGGTCATCATGCATTTCGTCCCTTTCCGATCTGCGCCCCCAACCACGCGCATCCAAGTCCGCCGATGAGAGAGAGACTGCCATATCCGAAAGCAGCCGGGGAGGGAAGGCTCAACCATTCCGCGCAAAAGGTGGAAAACGTGGTGAATGAGCCGATCAGTCCGGTCGCCAATCCAAGCCGAATCCGAGGATGGAGGGGAAAGCCCCGTGCATAGGTGATTAAAGCGAGACAAAACGATCCGATCAGATTCACAGCCAATGTGCCCCATGGGAAATGAGCTGCGGGAATCCATTTGGACGCGGCGAAGCGCAAAGTGGTGCCGACAAAGCCGCCAATGGCCACTGCGATGATGTCGCGCATGGTAGTTCCTCCTTCACAAATCCATGCCTTTAGCATAGGGAATAGGGAGGAGCAAATCAATCCCCAGGCGGGGCTGTGTCCTCGGTGTCATCATCGTCACCGCCGATGTGGGTGTTTCCCTGCTGTTTGACGACCTGTTCGATGATTTCACCGACACCATTTTCTTCGCCTGTTGCGGTCAGGCCGATATTCAAGGTGCCGCTCAATGTTTCCACATGCAATTCATGGATTTTGTATTCGATTTTATCGATGTGAAGGGGCTTCAGCTGTTTTACCTGCTGTTGCAACGCTTCGTTTTCATTTACCAGCATTTGCAATTTATTTTCCAGCGAGTAGATCCGTTCCCAAAGTATGCGCAGGATGTGGTCGGGGTCGTATCCATGCAACCGGGGTCCCTCCTCTGTCGTCTTGTTAAAGTATATGGAGGCTGTACACCGGTTCATGCAACCTTTTGTGACAAGTGGGGGACGCAATGCATAAAATATGGGCAACTGCGGACGCAAAAGCCAGGCGGGAGCAAAGGGGGAGCTTGCGATGATAAGCCAACTTTCCAATAAAGGATGGAACCAATTGGCGCGCCAATTTTTGGGGGATGACTTCTTTGAAGATATCCTTTCGGCGGCGGAGCGCAAAGGGCCGGCAGCGGATGTGTATCATGGGAAAAACGAAGTGATTGTCGTTGTTGATTTGCCGGGAATGGATAATATTCAGTCATTGGAAATGAAGGTGGAGAACGATACCTTGTGGCTGTCTGGACGCTTTTCAATCCCTTACAACGGATATCGCATGACGCTGGCGGAACGGAGCCGGGGTGAATTTCAAAAATGCATTCCCTTAGGAGCCCCCGTGTCCAAAAACTACACCAGTGCACGCTACCGCAGGGGGGTTTTGGAAATCCGCTTTAACAAACTCCCCAGCAAGCGAGGAGCTTCCAAACTGAGAATCAAGGAGACGTCCTAACATGAGACCGGTGTAAAGGGGGGAAGCGCACTTGGGCACCATCAACAACATTTTTAATGTGAAGATCAACAGCGTTTCCAGCGCGGCGACGATCAATTTCGGAAGCACCATCAACATTGGGCAAGAAGCGTTAACCAAGTCACTTGGGGGATCGTCACCCGTGGGTGATTTCCCGCGCAACATCGATTTGGAAAAGAACGTCTATCTCGATCCTGATTTCTTTGACGGGAGCGGTGGTGGTTAATGATTAACATCTGGATCAGGGCGATCAAAATTAATGCGGTGTATGATGCCGCTTCGCTCAATGTCGGTACCACTTTTAATCTGGTCAATAAGGCCGCCGGGGAGGAAGAGAAGGAGGAGGTACCGCAACCGTCCCAGCCCCCAACGGAGCCCAGCACACCACCACCCTTGCCTCCCGGACCTATCGGGCCAGGCCCCAGTAACCATGATTAAAACCGAACCGGGAAAAGGTGCATGGGAGGATGTCTCCTATCATCGCAAGAGTGGAAACGTCTATAATCGGAGTATAATGAAACGGAGAAGGCATGGCAGTAGGAGGATGGCATGAGTAGAAACGTATTGTTGGTGGAAGACGAGGGGAACATCGCCCGTTTTCTCCAATTGGAGCTGGAATATGAGGGATATCGGGTAACCGTCGCGCTAACGGGCAGGAAGGCGTTGGAGTTGTGGGAAACGGGCCAGTGGGACATGTTGATATTGGATGTGATGTTGCCTGATTTAAGTGGCGTGGAGATTTGCCGCCGCATCCGCGGGCAAAGCCAGGTGCCCATCATCATGCTGACGGCGCGCGATGCGGTGCCTGACCGGGTGAGCGGTTTGGATGCTGGCGCGGATGATTATCTGACCAAACCGTTTGCCATTGAAGAGCTGTTGGCGCGCATGCGGGCGATTGAACGGCGGCAATCGCAATGGAGTCAACCGCTGACCAAGCTCACACTCGATCCGTTGGTTGTTCTGTTGGAAGAACGGACAGTGACGGTGGCGGGAAAAGAGTTGAAATTGACGACGCGCGAGTTTGATCTGCTCGCCTACCTGATGCAAAACAAAAACCATGTGTTGACCCGGGAAATGATTCTTGACAAAGTGTGGGGGTATTCATACACGGGCGATACCAACGTGGTGGATGTTTACATCCGCTATTTGCGAGTGAAATTGGAGCAAATGGGATGCCAAAACATCATCGAGACGGTCAGAGGGGTTGGCTATGTTATTCGCGAACATTAAAATGCCCATTCGTTGGCGTTTGTCGTTGCTGTTGACAGTGGGCTTAATCGGCATCCTCGTTTTGTTTCATATTTTCGTGTACTTTGCTCTGAAAAATTGGCTGGTCCACACCGAAGAAACCGTTCTTAAGAGCAAACTGGCGTCGATCAAGCAGGTTCATGAACAGAAAGAACTATCGGAATTGCCCTATTCGGTTTGGTTGCCGTCGTTGATCGAACACGGTCAGGCAGTCAGGATCATTTTCGCCGGTAAAGCCGCCGGCGTTGTGGACAAGGGGATTCCTTCCGAAGTGTTTTTGCGGGAGGGACAAGCTGCTCCCCGGCGGAGCTTGGTGCAGGTGGGTTCAAAGAGTGTCCTTATTCTGACCACGCCGATTGAGCGGGATCGGGGACGCATCGAGCTGTACACCGACTTCTCCTTTGTCACCCAATATTTGCACATGGCCTTGGGCGTATTGATCACAGCATCTGTGGCTTTGCTCTTGTTTGTCTTGGTCGGTGGGTACCTGACGGTCGCACTTGCGTTTCGTCCGGTGTCAAAGATCATCCAGTCCGTGCAGGCATTTGATCCGGGGCAGCCGGCACATCGCTTGGAAATAACGGCCACGGGGGATGAGATTGCGTTGTTGTCCACGGTATTTAACTCGCTGTTGGATCGTATCTACACCAGCATGCAGAAGCAAAATGCCTTTGTCAGCGATGTATCGCATGAGTTGCGGACCCCGATCGCGGTCATCCGCGGATATGTAGGCTTGTTACGGCGGTGGGGGCTCAGCCGGCGGGAAGTGGCCGAAGAAGCGCTGGCGACGATGGATGAGGAACTGGAACGGGTGGAAAAGCTCACTGAGCGCTTGCTTCGGTTGGCCCGGTTTGAAGTGGATGAGCCGGCAAGCGAGTTGGAAGCGTTTGAGCTTACTACCGTCGTCTCTGAGCGGGTTAAGCGGTGGCGGCATGTACACCGCACCTTGACGATTGCATATGAGGAGCCTGAGCAACCGCTGGATGTGATCGGCTGGCGGGCCGACATGGAAGAATTGTTAGACATCTTGCTTGATAACGCCGGAAAGTACACCGGAGACGGCGGCTTGATCACGGTTTCCTGCACCAGAGAGGGGCAATGGATCGAACTCATTGTGCAGGACACAGGGCAGGGAATCGCGGCAGACGAGTTGCCCCGGGTGTTTGACCGCTTTTACCGGGCGAAAAGGCATGTCTCGCAAACCGGTAGTGGGTTGGGGTTGTCCATCGCGCAAAAGATTGTGGAGAGGGCACAAGGTACGATGGAAGTCCAAAGCCGGTTGGGATTGGGCACCAAGGTAATTGTTCGTTTGCCTGCACAACCAGGGGTATAATCACTTCTCGTTTCTAATCTATTTTTAATCTGATTTTTATGATAATCTCACTTAACCCTTCTATGATGAAAATACATCATTTTAATATGAATGAAAGGGTTGAGCGAGATGAAAGTGATTGCCGAAATCCTGATCATGCTGTTAGTTGTGCCGGTTTGGGGGATTAAAGCGGTCTTCTCGCTCCAAAGTGTACAAGGGATTATCAAGCATTTTCTTTGATGAGCATTGCTTTATACGGATATAAAGATAAAAGCGGGGAAGCTCCGAGTGACAGGAGTTTCCCCGCTTTTTCATGTTGGTGGCCGGCGCCGGATAAGCCAGCGGAACCTGCTTCCCCCAACATATTTTCCAAAAACGAATGGATGTGACGCCGATTTTGGTTTTCCGGTGCGGAACATGGTAGAATGGGGTCAATCATAATGGATGGTGGAGGTGCCAAGATGTTAAAGGTAGGAGAACCGGCGATTGATTTCACATTGGATGCAACCAATGGCCGAAAAGTATCTTTATCTGAGTTTCGGGGTCAAAATGTGGTGCTTTTCTTTTATCCTAAAGATAACACCCCCGGCTGCACCATGGAGGCTTGCGAATTTCGCGATAAACACGCCGCTTTTGCGGAGTTGGACACCGTTGTGTTGGGCATTAGCCGCGATTCGATCGCATCTCATGAGAAGTTCATTAAAAAACACGACTTGCCGTTTTTGTTGCTGAGCGATCCGGATGGGACGGTATGCACGGCGTATGACGTGTTGAAAGAGAAGAACATGTTCGGTAAAAAATCCATTGGTATTGTGCGGTCCACGTTTGTCATCGATCGAGAAGGCAAGCTGGCCAAAGTGGATTACAAGGTGAAAGTTGCCGGCCATGTGGAAGAAGTGTTGAATTTTGTCCGTGAACAGTTGAAGTAATTGATTCTTGTTGCCGGCGGTTTTCCTAGATGGGAAAACCGCTTCTGATTTCACCACGATAGAAAGGTGAGTGGGATGGAGCAATACGCATATGATTTGCCTGATTATTATGATTGGACCTCAACGGGACTAGATCGGGATGTGACTTACTATGTGGATTTAGCGAAAGCTAGTGGTGGACCGGTACTAGAATTGGGATGCGGGACGGGGAGGATCAGTTTGGCGATTGCCCGGGCGGGTATTCCCGTCGTCGGCGTAGACAATTCCCCGGCCATGCTCAACCGTGCCCGGCAGAAAGCAGAACAGATGGAGCTTACTGACAAGATCGAGTGGATCGAAGCGGATATGGCTCGCATGGAGCTGACAGAGCAATTTCCGCTGATTATCATTCCCTATCGTTCCTTTTTGCACTTGTTAACTGTCAATGACCAAGTGGAGACGTTGAAGCGTGTTCGGCGCTATCTTACCGATGACGGCCTCTTCGCTTTTAATATCTTTGTGCCCAAACTGTGGGACTTGATTGAAAAGGACAGCAAACTGTCATATTGTGGTGCTTTTCCCGTCCCTGGAACGCAAGAGTTGATTGAAGTGAACGATTACACTGAATTTGATCATTACCGTCAAACCGCCCGCGTTATCCGTTACATGGATCGCTATGACAAGGAAGGGCGGCAGCTGGAACGGGTTCGCGTCCAATTTGACTTACGCTACCTGTTTCCGACGGAATGCTTTCACTTATTGACTCTGTGCGGTTTTCAGATCGTGAACAGCTATGGTACTTTCCACCGCAGTACATTTGATGAATTCAGCGAAGAATTGATTATTGAAGCGGTGAAGCGGAAGATAGGGAGGGATGACCGGCATGGATGAGCGCTGGATGGGGCAACAGAGCTCTGCGGTCAGGGTCGTGTCTACGGCCAAAATCAGTGGTAAGCATCAGCAAGCAATGACCACGGATTATCCGCATGTCCGCTTCTCTTTCTTCGATCATATCGAACAAGCGGCAACTGCTTTGCCTGATGCGGAAGTGATGATCACTTACGGGGAAGATCTTGATGAAGAACGGATTGCCCAATGCCGCCAATTGCGTTGGATTCACGTGATTAGCGCCGGTCTGGAGAAGATGCCGCTTCAAGCGATCAGCGCGCGTGGGATTCGGGTGACCAACGCCAGGGGCATTCATGCTGTCCCCATGTCGGAATACGCGCTGGCCGTCATGTTGCAGATCACTCGGCGAACCGATCAGCTGAGGGACTTGCAACGAGACAAGCGGTGGGATCGCACCATCCGCGTGGGAGAGTTGGCGGGGCAAACGTTGCTTGTGTTGGGGGCGGGAGCGATTGGGCAAGCCATCGCCCAGAAAGCGCAAGCGTTTGCCATGACAACCATCGGTGTCAATACCGACGGCCGGGAAACGCCGCACTTTGACCGCATGGTGAGCATAGGCCAACTGCACTTGGTGCTGGGGCTTGCCGATTTCATCGTGTTGACTGTGCCCCAGACCCCGGAGACCGTCGGGCTGATCGGGCGTGAGGAATTGCGCAAGATGAAGCCGACGGCCACCCTCATCAATCTCGCCCGCGGAGCCGTGGTGGATGAGGTGGCGCTACTCGACGCGCTGCGGGAGCGAACCATTGCCCAGGCCGTATTGGATGTGTTCCAGCAAGAGCCGTTGCCGGCGGCACATCCTTTCTGGGAGCTGGACAATGTGATTCTCACCCCCCATCTTTCCGGCCGTTCGCCCCGCTACATGACCCGAGCGCTGGAGGGATTCCGTCGCAACTTGGACGCCTACTTGCGGGGCGCGAAACGGATGGAGAACGAAATCGACGCCGAGAAAGGCTACTGAGGCCATGCTATAATGGGTAAGGCTTGATTGTGACCGATGACCAGGGAGAGGAGGGAGAAGCGCATGAAGCCAAAACCAAAGCGGGTTCCGACCAGAAAAATATTGGACATCCTGGCGCAGATGTACCCGGATGCTCACTGTGAGTTGGAATACCGCAATCCGTTTGAATTATTGATCGCCACGATCTTGTCGGCACAATCCACTGACCGGCAAGTGAACAAAGTGACGGCGGGACTTTTCGCCAAATTCCCCACCCCCGATTCGTTTCTCACCTTGACCGAAGCGGAGCTGGCGGAGCATATTCGGGGCTTGGGTTTGTTCCGTAATAAAAGTAAAAACATCCTGAAAACCTGTGAGATTTTGGTGGAGAAATACGGTGGAGAAGTGCCGCAAGACCGGGAGAAGTTAGAGGCGCTTCCCGGCGTCGGACGCAAAACGGCCAATGTTGTCCTGAGCAACGCTTTTGGTATTCCAGCCTTGGCCGTCGATACGCATGTTCAGCGCGTTGCCAACCGCCTAGCCCTCGCCGACAGCGAAAATGTGCTCGAGACGGAGCGCCAGCTGATGAAACGCGTCCCCCGCGCCGAGTGGAGTGATACCCACCACCGCATCATCTGGCATGGCCGCCGCATCTGTAGCGCAAGGAGCCCCAAATGCCACCAGTGCGATCTACACCCTTATTGTTGGTATGGCAAACAGGTGGAACCAGTGAAGAAATAGGACAAAAAGCTGACAAGAGATCTTGTCAGCTGAGGCTGCTGACAAACTGCCTTGAAAGGCAGGGTCAGCAGCCTTTTTTGTCGAATCAATAAAAAACAATCTATAAGGAGTTTTTTCTATGTTTA
>NZ_FXTU01000012.1:0-59813 GCF_900182735.1 Laceyella tengchongensis
GAGATTATCTGGTATTAGCACCGGTTTCCCGGAGTTATCCCAGTCTTACGGGCAGGTTGCCCACGTGTTACTCACCCGTTCGCCGCTAGGGTCCGAAGACCCCCGCACGACTTGCATGTATTAGGCATGCCGCCAGCGTTCATCCTGAGCCAGGATCAAACTCTCCGTTAAAGGTTTCACACTTTGGTGTGAAACTGAGGTTTGAGTCTATACTCAATGAATTAACAGGTCACGTTGTCACTCTTTAGTTTTCAAGGAACACTTCATTTTTAGTGTCGCTCTTGTAGCGACGTTTAACATCTTATCACGCTTCCTTCCACCTGTCAACAACTTTTATGGTCAATTTAAGTGAAAGGAACATGGAATTGTGTTGCGACAAGCAACGAAACTAACTATAACAAGAATCCTATTCCTTGTCAATGGCTTTTTCTTCTGTTGGCTTCTGTCTCTGCCGATGCCTTCATCTTCACTCTCCCAATTCTTAAGCAGACATTCCCACCATCCTTTCAATGCCGCGGCCAAACGCGCGCATCCATGCGTTTCTCGTCCGCTGGTTGAGTGTTGGTTGCTTTTCACTGCTGTCGAGATCGAGGTATGGGTATTTTCCCAACTCCCGCAACACCGCACCAAGGGCGCGATCCCCCCATCGTTCGGCCAATGATTTGTAAGCGAGATATGCACTGAGATAATACTGTTCTGCTTGATCCGACGGCAATTTTTCCAGCTTTGCCCGCTCTAGTTCGGCCAAGCTCATCCGCCGCTTTAATCGCTTCGTTTCATGGCCAACCATCAACCGAGGCAGCAAATGGGCTTCATAATACATCGCAGCTCCTTCCTGCAACCAATACGCTGCATTGTCATTAGACAATTCGCTCACCATCTGATGCGTCAGCTCGTGTACCAAACCAGCGGCCAACAACCGGTCTTCCCCCCAGCCGCCGATAAATTTGATCGCTTGATTGGCTTCATGCCAACCACCAGCCCATTCCGGCAACGACGGTTTGACAAATTGGCGGAACACCTCCGGGCGGTGATACAATTTCACCTCAATCCCTTTGGTCGTCCACCCCATACGCCCATGTAGCCCTTCATAGGCTTGTTGCAAAGTGTTGATGGCCAATGTCGCTTCCCGCTCGAGGACAGGGTCGCTATAATACACGCTGATTCGCTCATTCTTCAACACAGAAAAAGCCAGATCAGCATCCTTCCAACCATCCCCCCTTTTTTTCAGTGACAGCGGATAGCTGAAAGAAACGGCCTTTTTGCCCATCCGGTAGGATTGTTTTACTTGGACGACGGCGGTTCCCCGGCCAACGGCCTTCACTTTGAGCAGTTGCAATCGAAATGATCCTGGTTCGATCACACGCACCGCATCTTGAAACCACCGCTTCTGTTCATGGAGATATGTTTTGTTCTCCCCATCCAATGTCGCTCGGTACATAAGCCAATTTTTTTCTTTGAGTGCCTGCTCCTTTTGTGCGAACAATTGCCGGATCTCTCCGATCTCCTTTGCCATCCCCGATACAGATCGTTCAGCTGCTTCCGCACCCTGTGCGCACCAACCAACAAGTAGCGCGATCCCTACACACAATCCTATCCATAACACCTTGCGTCGCATTCTAGCCCACCTCCATCTTTATCTATAAGATGGCAATTCTACGCTGGTTTTAACCCTACTTTCGCACACTGGCCGACTTGGTTTTGACAACTCCTTCTATTCCAAAGTGGACTATCCGTAAAGATGACGGATAGATGGTCGTGTCTCCACGTCCAACTAATTCGCAGACAAAAAAACCCTGCGCTTCGTCACGTTGACGTACGCAGGGCTTTATGCGTCTTTCGCACCTTCCGGTCGGAGCTCATTCAGACACTCCCCAGAAACATGAATCGCAAGATGAAAATAACCCCCAACACATACACGACGGGGTGGACGTGTTTGCCTTCTCCTGCCACGACCTTGCACAATGGATACAGGATAAAGCCAGCGGCAATGCCAGTCGCGATGCTGAAACTGAGTGGCATCATGATCAAAGTGATAAAGGCTGGAATCGCTTCAGACAAGGAGTCCCACTCAATCTTGCTCAAGTTGCCGGCCATCAGCACACCCACGATGATCAACGCCGGTGACGTGATCGCGGCCACTGAAGCGAGCGTCTGTACGATCGGGAAAAAAAACAGCGCCGCCGCAAAACAAAGCGCGGTCGTGACTGAGGTCATGCCCGTCCGTCCTCCCGAAGCCACTCCCGCTGATGACTCAATGTACGAAGTGACTGTAGACGTACCAAACAACGCCCCCAACACCGTCGCAATCGAGTCGGTGATCAAGGCCCGTCCGGCGCGCGGCAGTTTGTTGTCTTTCATCAGCCCGGCCTGGCTAGCCACTCCCACCAGCGTGCCAGCATTGTCAAAAAGATCAACAAACAAGAAAGCAAACACGATCGTGACAAAGCCCAATTCCAAAGCACCCATTACATCCAATTTCAAGAAAGTAGGTGCCATGCTGGGCGGCATTGCAAACAGCTTGTCCGGTACCTTGATCAATCCCGTCATCATGCCGACTACAGCCGTGGCCAGCATCCCGATGAAAATGGCTCCCTTTACCCGGCGCACCATCATCACAGATGTGATCAGCAAACCGAACAGTGTTAACAAAATCTCTGGTTTTTTAGTCAAGTCGGGGTTGATCATTACATAAGTCGCTTCCGCGGGAAGAATGATTTGAGCATTTTTGAGACCGATAAAAGCGATAAAAAGTCCAATACCTGACGACACGGCATATTTCAACCCGGTCGGAATGGCATTAATAATCAGTTCCCTGATTTTGGTGACTGTCAACACAAAAAACACAGTGCCAGACAAAAACACGGCGCCCAGCGCTTGCGTCCATGGCACATTCATCCCGAGTACGACAGCGAACGCAAAATAAGAAATCAACCCAATCCCCGGGGCCAGGGCAATGGGATAATTCGCCACGACGCCCATCAGGAAGGTACCGATACACGCGGACAAACCTGTGGCCACAAAAACCGCGCCCAGATCCATCCCGGTCTTGCCAAGGATTGATGGCGCCACCAACAAGATGTACGCCATCGTGAAAAAAGTAGTAACCCCGGCAAGGATCTCTGTCCGCAAGTTGGTTTGGTGTCCAGCAAAGTCAAAGTAACGGGCCAACCCTGTTGCAAACTTGGACATGTGAGATCACCTGATTCTCTGTTATTCCCATTCAATGGTTGAAGGCGGCTTAGAAGTCACGTCATAAACGACACGGTTTACGCCATCCACTTCATTGACAATGCGGGTGGAAATTTTCTCAAGTACATCATAAGGGATACGAGCCCAATCCGCGGTCATGCCGTCGATCGAGGTCACTGCACGGATACCTACCGTATAAGCGTAAGTGCGCACGTCTCCCATCACGCCCACGCTTTTGAAGTCAGGTAGTGCCGTGAAGTATTGCCAAATCTCACGGTCGAGTCCGGCTTTTTTGATCTCTTCGCGCAGGATCGCATCCGACTCGCGCACGATCTCCAACTTGGCTTCCGTCACTTCACCGATAACGCGAATCGCCAGTCCTGGACCTGGGAAAGGCTGACGCCACACGATGTCCGCAGGCAAGCCTAACTCTTCACCCACTTTGCGGACTTCATCTTTGAACAAGGTGTTGAGCGGTTCTACCAACTGCATTTTCATATCCTCTGGCAGCCCACCTACATTGTGGTGGGACTTAATCGTGTGCGCGGTGGCAGTACCCGATTCAATGATGTCAGTGTACAACGTACCTTGACCCAAGAATTCATGATCGCCAAATTTAGCCGACTCTTCTTCAAATACCCGGATAAATTCAACACCGATGATTTTCCGTTTTTGTTCCGGGTCGGAAACACCAGCCAGCTTGGACAAGAAACGCTCACGGGCGTCGATTTTAACCAAGTTCATTTTGAAGTTTTTGCCGAAGGTTTCAACCACGCTCTCCGCTTCGCCTTTACGCAAGAGGCCATGATCGACAAACATGCAAGTGAGTTGATCTCCTACCGCTTTGTGAATCAGCGCCGCAACGACAGACGAGTCAACGCCTCCGCTCAACGCGCACAACACTTTTTTGTCGCCAACTTGCTCGCGAATCGCTCTCACGCTGTCTTCGATGAATGTTCCCATGCTCCAATCACCTGAGCATCCGCACACATCGTACAAGAAGTGCTTGATCATTTCATTCCCGTTCACTGAGTGTTGCACTTCAGGGTGGAATTGCACTGCGTAGATGTTCTCAGCTGGATTGCTCATCGCGGCGACCGGTGCAGAATGCGTTTTCCCATCCACTTGGAAGTTGGCCGGTGGCTCCACAACCACATCGCTGTGGCTCATCCACACCGTTTGTTTTGTATCCAAGCCTTTAAACAAGGCGCTATCGGACACAATCTCCATCTCCGCTTTGCCGTACTCGCGCTTGCTGGCGCGGGATACGTTCGCACCAAAATGGTGGGCGATCATTTGCATGCCGTAGCAAATTCCGAATACGGGAATCCCCAAATTAAAAATCTCCGGGTCGCACTTTGGTGAATTCTCGTCATACACACTGTTTGGGCCACCTGAGAAAACAATGCCTTTTGGATTGATTTGTTTCAACTCGGCCGCGGTGGTCGTGGGTGGCAACAATTCACTGAACACACCCAAATCGCGGATGCGGCGGGCGATCAATTGGTTATACTGCCCTCCGAAATCGAGCACAACAACGCGTTCTAATGGCTTCTCCATCATATAACCCCTCTTTTGTCATGAAACTTTAGGTAGGTACAAAAAAACCCGGGTAACCCACACCGCCGCTCCCGGCGATATGGACCCCGGTCCCCCGATTCCTTCGTCATGAAGAAAATATAAGGCTTCCCGGCGCCCCATCAACCGTAGTCCAGCTATTTTCGGTAGCCGGGTAGAGACGTTCAGGCCTTATTCCTAAACATATACGGGTGGGCGAACAACTAAATTTCATCATATCAAGCCGTCCATAGGCGGTCAAGATCGCATCCGTCCACCCATGATTTTCCACAATGTTCGCCAACGCAACACCATCGCCTTTCCTTCTTCGTTTGCCCCATATCTCCGTTGTTCATACCAACGAATGAACGAGGCAATCTCTCGATCTGTCTGGTCAGGGGTGAATTGAATCCGCCGGAACCAGCAACCAAGTGAACGGGCCAACGCTTTGACCAACATCGTTTTGCCCACGCCCGGCACATCTTCAAGCAAGACATGCCCCTTGGCCAACGGGGCGGCCATGCTGAGCCCAATCACTTCCCGTTTGCCTACCATCACTTTTTCTATATTTTCAATCAATTGATTTACCTGTGAATGTCCTTCATCCCAAACAAAGCCACTCGTCTCTTCTGTTGTCATCGATTCCCTCCATTTTCGATATTTGAAACCAACTTTCAGTTGGTGCTAGCACACGCAGGGCGATCCGCATGTCCATCTGTATCAAAAAGACTCTTAAACAAAATCATAATATTATTATATACAAACCTGATCCGCTCTCGATACGGTTCCCTTCACCTGCTAGAACATATTACTAAGTGAATAGGGCACGCCTGGTAACTAGGGCGTGTCTGATGAATAGGCCAGCGGCTCCAAAACCATTTTCTCATTCGCTTCACGCGTGGCGAGGCACTCCTCGAGAAAAGGTTTTTCCGCCGCTTCTTCCCCACCAACTTGATTTGCGAGACACACCCTAGACAAGTGGCTCCAAAACCGTTTTCTCATTTGCTTCACTCGGGTATTTCCCACCCCCTTGCTTGCCAGTCACACTCGTAGCCGTGCCCTGTTGAAAGAAGGAAAATTTTATGTTTCACGGAATGGAATAAAGGTAATATAATGTAGAAAGATAAGTTAATACATATTCAAAAGGCGGGGATGATGGAATGTCGTTTTTATTTCAACCTTTTACTCAAAAGGAAGTCACTTTGCCCAACCGTGTTGTTTGTTCCCCCATGTGCATGTACTCCGCTGGAGACGACGGAAAGGTAACTGACTGGCACATTGTCCATTATGGCACAAGAGCGGCCGGAAAAGTGGGATTGCTGATGGTAGAGGCAACCGCGGTGGAACCCCGGGGCCGCATCAGCATGAATGATTTGGGGTTGTGGTCTGATGAGCAGATGGAAGGATTAAAACGGATTGTTTCGTTTGCCCATTCTCAAGGTAGCAAAACGGCTATCCAATTGGCCCATGCCGGCCGGAAAGCGAACGTGGATGAACCGATCATCGCCCCCAGTGCGATTCCGTTTAGTGAAGGAGACAAAACACCGCTGGAGATGGGAAAAGAGGAAATCGCCCAAGTGATTGAAGCGTTCGCCCAAGCGGCGCGACGCGCTTCAGAGATCGGCTTTGACATCATTGAGATCCATGCCGCCCATGGCTATTTGCTCAATCAATTTTTGTCGCCACTGTCCAACAAAAGAACCGATGAGTACGGGGGCGACCTGAATGGCAGAGCACGACTGCTCAAAGAAGTCATCCAAGCCGTCAAAGCGGAATGGGGAACCTCTCGTCCCCTTTATGTACGCATTTCTGCTGTGGACTATCACCCTGATGGCATCCAATTGGCGGACAGTGTCGCGCTGGCACGGATGATGAAAGCGTGGGGTGTTGATCTGGTGGATGTCTCCTCTGGCGGCACGACCCCTCAACCACCGGATCGCATCTTCCCTGGATATCAAGTCTCTTACGCCGAAACAATCAAGCGCGAAGCCGGGATTTCCACCGGGGCTGTCGGCCTGATCACCACCCCAGAACAAGCAGAAGAGATTATTGCCAATGGCCGGGCCGATCTTGTCTTTTTGGCTCGGGTTCTGTTGCGTGACCCCTATTGGACCATTCATGCCGCCAAAAAACTCGGCGTAGAATATTTGGGTCCTAAACAATACAAACGTGGATTTTAACCGCAAACCGCCCAAGAACCAAGCTATTGGTTCCTGGGCGGTTTGCAGTAGGAGGGGGCATTCTTCTCAACCACCCGAAGCTACCAGCAACGCAATAGACACGAACCTCCCCCATCATATAGAAGTCAACTTCTGCGGTGGATCAGCCGGTTCCACATGCACATGAACATGGGCAATTTGCTCAAAACCGATCAACGCCTCCTCCACCTCTTCCGTCAAACGGTGGCTTTCCTCAACTGATAAATGGGCATCCACGCCCACAGTCAACTCCACAAACACATGCATGCCTTGATGGCGTGCACGTAACGCTTTAACCTCGCGAATGCCCGCGATTTGAACAACCCGTGCTTGAATTCGCTCTGTTTTTTCCGCGTCAAACCCATCCATCAACATATCAATCGCCGGCTTCCCCACTTGGTATCCCGTGCGCAAGATCAACAGGCCCACTGCAAACGCGGCCAATGGGTCCATCCACATCCATCCTAAGTTGGCGCCGATGATCCCCACCGCCGCCCCCAAACTGACTAATGCATCTGAACGGTTGTCGTGGGCAGCTGCTTGCAGTGCTTCGCTGTTCGTTTTCTTGCTTAACGCGAAGTTGACGCTGGATACAAGCAACATGACCACGGCCGAGATCAGCGATACGGCAAGTGCGGCGTTGCCAATCTGCCCCGAGCGCGGGTGCAACACTGCCTCAACCGCACCAATCCACACTTCCAAGGCCACCAGCACCATGCATGATGCCGCCACCAATGTGGCTACCGTCTCAGCTTTGCTATGGCCAAATGGATGATTGCTATCCGCTGGTTGGACGGCCACCCGCAACCCAATCAGAATCGCCACCGACAACAATATGTCCGAAACATTATTCAATCCGTCAGCGAACACCGCTTGGGAATGTTCCGTCACGCCGACCCAACACTTGACCGCACTTAAGATGAGGTAGGAAAAAATGCTGAGCCAGGCTCCTTTTTGCGCTTCTGCCGCTTGCTTGGCCTCAGGTAGCTTTACCATTTTTGTCCCCCTTCCTTCTTCAACCCACTATATGATAAGGAAGGGGTCCCTTCTTAGTCTAGAGAAACGTTTTTTACCCCATTTAGAAAAGCTGACAACTCCCATTAATGTTGGCTCCGGGCAACAATTCACCCAGCTGTCCCACCCTTTTTTTTTGCGAACTCCCTATAATAGAAAGAATAAGATAACAATGTTATCATGAAGAAAGACAGATGATGATTGAACCGAGATAGGTGGGTTAAATCCATGTGGAAAAAAGAACTGGTAGAAGAAGCATGTCGTAGGTTTAAGGGAACACCCGAAACAATCAAGCCGCTCGGGGGCTTTTATAACAACGTGTTTGAGTACGAACGGGATGGTGAGGCGTGTGTACTCAAGCTGATGCCCATCGCCACCAAAGATAAAAGTCAACTTCACTCAGAGTTAAAATGGGTGAATTTTTTGCGTTCGCATGGCATCGCTATCCCTAAGCAAATCTTATCGACGCGCGGTCAATCGATTGAAACCATTATCGAGCTTCCCATCCCATGTTGCGCGATCTCTTTCAGCAAAGGGGAAGGGAAACTGTTGGAAGCCTCCCGCCTCAATGATTGGAGCCCCAATCTGTTGCGCCGGATGGGCCAAGTGATGGGCAAGATGCATTCCCTTTCTCAACGCTTCTTGCAAAAAGAACAGGCCACTACTTTTGAGGAATGGGACGAAGGTGAGATATATCATAGAGATTGGTCCTTCATCGACCGTCCGGTCGCTGACCGCTGGTCATCGATGATGCAAAGGGTACACCAATTCTCCAAAACAAGCAGATCCTATGGGTTGATCAATAATGATTTCCATCATAACAGCATCTTGATCAGCAATACAGGCAATCCCATCGTGGTTGATTTCAACCGTGTCAAATATCACTGGTTTACATACGATATCGCCATTGTGCTATTCCACGCCTTAGAAACGATCCCGGAATCAGACCATGACGCTTTTAAGCAACTGTTCACCCATGAGTTCATGTCGGGCTACTTCCTCGAAAACATCTTGGAAGACGATTGGCGCCAGCAATTGGACTTCTTCGTGGAATTCCGGCTGTACTTTGTCTACTTGCACCGGATGATTCACTTGCACCGTGATGCGGACGCACAAGAACAGGAAACGCGAATCAAAGAATACAAAGAGCGGATGGACCGCCTCGCGTATCCCACCATGTGATTACCCAGCGATGCGAGAAAAAACGCTGTCAGGTAAACACCTGACAGCGTTTTTGCATGCCCTCCAGCATAAAAAAACCGCCGGCTTTGGCCGGCAGTGTTAGCGAATTTATGAGATATATGGTTTGGGGTTGACAGCCTGTCCGTTTTTATGCACTTCAAAGTGCAAGTGAGGTCCTGAGGAACGGCCGGCATTTCCCACCGCCCCGATCACTTGGCCCCGGGCGACCCGTTGCCCCGTGCTCACTTTCACTTGATAGCTGTACATGTGGGCGTATAACGTCTCCAATCCATTATTATGGCGCACAATGATATACCAGCCATATCCGCCCGCATCATATCGCACCGACTTCACCACGCCGTCTTCTGCCGCATAAATCGGCGTGCCGATCGGCCGAGGAATATCTACACCAGCATGAATGTGGCTACCGCGGTTTTGCCCGTAGTTCCAGAAGGTCATGCCCCGTGAGGATGGATATCCCAAGACACCGCCCCCGACAAAGCTGAATTCTCCCATCAACTTTTGCTCTTGCTTTTCGAGTTCCTTCAACTCGGCTTTGTACTTGGACATCTCCTTCAACATTTTCTCAACGCGTTGCTTTGATTCTTTGAGAAGCTTTTCTTGCTCCTCCTTGGCTTGGACGACTTTGGCTTTATCTTCTTCATATTTTTTCTTCAAATCATTATAATGCTGAAAGTCGTTCATATCCTGATTGACAATGATGCGGATCAATTGGAATCGATTCAAAAAGTCGGCAAATGACTCCGCTGCCAACATGTGGGCTAAGTATTCGTTTTCGCCTTGCAGATAGAGGCGTTGCAATTTCTTGCGTAATTTCTGTTCAACCGCCTTCTTCTCTTTTTCATTGGCGGCCAGGTTTTTGTTCAATGCGTCTATTTGTTGCAGATAGGCTGAAAGCTTTTCATCTACTTTCGACACATCTTTTTTATGCTGTTCTAGCTTGGCTTCTACTTCCTTCAAACTCGCCTTCGTTTCCTTCGCTTCGTTTTTCACATCTTCCAGTTTCTTTTTCGTGTCTGACTGCGAGGGGTTCGCCAATGCTGGACTGCCGTGCATTCCCCAAGACGACACCACAAGCGCCAGAGTGATGAAACCGATAGGCAGGATTCTTCTCATCATCTTCTCCTTCCGTCATGTGATTCTATTAGCATTTTAACAAAATGCGTAAGGGCCGTCTCATTCTTTCATTCGATATGAATTTCATTTTTATGACTTTGTATCATGGCAGGGCACTGATGACACCTGCTCAAATCCCTCTTGTCACAACGGTTGCCCGCTTCATTTGTCCATTTATTGAAATCACGAAAAAACAAGCCAAAAAAGCCCCCACCAGTCAACCGACTGTTAGAGACTACCTTGCGGAAAATAGCATCATCGTCTCACTTATTGCCGAGCCAAAGCATTGAGGCAGGTCTTTTCTTTCTTACCGTGCAGCAAAAAGTAAAGACCGGAAGAAGCCAAAACGACAACGCCTAGGATGATATATAGCGAGCGATAGCTGATCGTGGGAATGAAGAGTCCCAATAGATAAGGGCCGAATCCTAGCCCAGCATCAAGAAAGATAAAGAAGGTCGACGTTGCCAGCCCCATGCGTTCAGGAGGCGTCAACTTTACAGCAATCGCCTGAGTGCATGACTGCATATTCCCAAATCCAAGTCCTACCAGTGCGCCCCCCAACAACAAATTGAAACTGCTATGGGCTAAACCTAAAAGCAACATGCCGGCTGCAAAGAGAATAAAAGCCGGGTACATGACATAGTTGGCTCCTTTCACGTCCATTAACCGACCCGTAAATGGGCGTGAAATCAATACAGCGATAGAATAGACAAGAAAGAAGAAACTAGCTGCACTAACTAGGTCCATTTCAATGGCATAGAAGTTAATAAACGAAAGAACACTGGAGTAACAAAAGGCAATGACTAGCGTAACCCATGATATGGGAACCGCCTTCGGTTCAATCAATTGAAAGGGTTTGAACTCTGTCAGCTCAGCCTTTTTTGTGGCACTTTCTAATGCCGGGGCATGTACAAAAAATGCCGTGAGCAAACTGATGATGCCTAGAGCCAGGCAGAGACTAAAGATCATTTGCGCGCTTGCATGCTGATTCATATACAGTCCAATAAACGGCCCGATCGCTGTGGCCAATGTCGTGCTCATGCTGTAATAACCGACGCCTTCTCCTTTTCGCGTAGCGGGGATGATTTGAGCCACAATCGTTCCGGTTGCCGTGCTTGCGATGCCTAATGCAATCCCATGCACGAAACGAGTGATAATAAGAAAGGTGATACCCAGATGGATGAAATATAACGATATCGTTAAAATATAGAGACCCAATCCAATAAACAACGTTCTTTTGTAGCCAATTGAATCAATTTTACGACCAATAAAAAGACGCCCAATTAGCGTCCCTACAATAAAAATCCCTGTAACCAGACCGGCCTGGCTTGCAGTGGCATGATATTCATCTACCGCATAAACACCTATAATTACGACTAGCAAATAAAAAACCAGCGTCAGCAAAAAGTTGATGCTAGACACAATGATAAAATTATTTGTCCACAATTTCGCTTTGCTCAATGTTGCTCCCCTCTCGTTTCATGATGTTCGCCTGCACTTTGGGCAATGTTTGAAACATAATTATTTGATCTTCTTTATCGATCCCTTCCATTACGCGATGTTCCAATTCCGTTATTTTTTTTCTGCATTCTTTGTAAATCTCTTCTCCTAATTCGGTTAACTGAATGATCTTTTCCCGCCTGTCTTTGCCTGGAATTTGCTTCACTATTTTCAGCTCTTCCAAACGTTGAACTCTCCTCGTAATGGTTGGCTTTTCAACTTGATATTGATTTGAAATATCTACAAGCGTCGATGGTCCATGGTTTTTTATATAAAAAATCACTTGCCATAAAGAATAAGAAAGCTGATAAGTGCTCATTAATTCATTCAGCCTAGTGATAAGCGGCCGATACAGCCTTAAATATCGTTGAAAAAACCCCTCCACTGTTGGTGCTCCCTCCTATGGAGAAATGGTTAACATAGGAAACTATTACCCAAGGTAACTATATGCCGTTTTGAAAAAAATGTCAAGCACCTCCCTTTAACGATCCATATAAAAGAGAAGGCCTTCCACCAGTTTTACACTGATGAAAGACCTTCATTGTTGGGGTGGTTATTGTGAATAAAGTGATCATTGTTTGCTGATGATGAGCAACATGAACCTTTATTCTACTATCCCCCATGCCGAAAGGCTTTATGATGCTTATTACATCATGCCGCCCATTCCGCCCATGCCATTCATGTCTGGAGCTTGAGCTTTGTTTTCTTCCGGTTTGTCAGCAACAACCGCTTCGGTGGTCAGGAACATAGCTGCTACGGAAGCTGCGTTTTGCAGTGCGGAGCGGGTTACTTTGGCTGGGTCTACAACACCCACTTGGATCATGTTTACCCATTCGCCGGTGAGTGCGTTGAAACCAATGCCCACTTCTTCTTTTTTGAGGCGCTCTACAATGACGGAACCTTCCAGTCCGGAGTTGTGAGCGATTTGACGTACTGGCTCTTCCAGAGCGCGTTTGATGATGCTTACACCCGTTTTTTCGTCGCCAACCGGCAAGCTTGCTTCGAGGTCTTCTACCGCACGGATTACATTCACCAACGCGGTACCGCCACCAGATACGATGCCTTCTTCTACTGCCGCACGAGTAGCGTTCAACGCGTCTTCAATGCGCAGTTTTTTCTCTTTCAATTCGGTTTCGGTAGCTGCACCAACTTTGATCACTGCTACGCCACCAGCCAATTTAGCCAGACGCTCTTGCAGTTTTTCTTTGTCGAACTCGGAAGTGGTTTCTTCCAGTTGTTGACGGATTTGTTTGATGCGCGCTTGGATGTCGGATTGCTCGCCGAAACCATCCACCACGATGGTGTTTTCTTTGTTTACGCGAACTTGACGTGCGCGACCGAGGGATTCGATACCCGTGGATTTGAGATCCAATCCCAAGTCTTCGGTGATCACTTGACCGCCGGTCAGGATCGCAATATCTTCGAGCATCGCTTTGCGGCGATCGCCGAAGCCTGGTGCTTTAACGGCAACAGCGGTGAAGGTACCACGCAGTTTGTTCACTACGAGAGTCGCCAATGCTTCGCCTTCTACATCTTCAGCGATGATCAACAGCGGACGGCCTTGTTGTACGACTTTCTCCAATACTGGCAGCACGTCTTGGATGTTGCTGATCTTCTTGTCGGTGATCAAGATGTACGGCTCATCCAACACTGCTTCCATTTTGTCGGTGTCAGTGATCATGTATGGAGAGATGTAACCGCGGTCAAATTGCATCCCTTCCACAACTTCCAGCTCAGTGTTGAATCCTTTGGACTCTTCCACGGTGATAACGCCGTCATTGCCCACTCTTTCCATCGCTTCGGCAATCAATGCACCCGTCTCTTCGTCGTTAGCAGAGATGGCAGCTACTTGTGCGATGGAATCTTTGCCTTCGATCGGTTTTGCAATCTTTTTGATTTCGGTCACAGCAGCACTTACTGCTTTTTCAATCCCTTTGCGCAGAACCATTGGGTTAGCGCCAGCAGCCACGTTTTTGAGGCCTTCGCGAATGATCGCTTGTGCCAACACAGTTGCGGTGGTGGTACCGTCCCCAGCCACGTCGTTGGTTTTGGTTGCAACTTCTTTAACCAGTTGCGCACCCATGTTTTCGAATGGGTCTTCCAATTCGATTTCTTTCGCGATGGTCACACCGTCATTGGTGATGAGCGGAGAACCGAATTTTCTCTCCAATACCACATTGCGACCTTTTGGGCCGATGGTTACTTTTACTGCGTTAGCCAGAGCATCTACCCCGCGCAGCATCGCGCGACGCGCGTCTTCACTGAATTTGATATCTTTCGCCATAATCTTCCGTCCCCTTTCGTATGTAGGGTATTTAATTTATGTTAAAGCAACGCTCAGATGTCCTTCATTACTCCACAACAGCGAGAATGTCGCTTTCACGAAGGATGAGATATTCTTTCTCACCATACTTCACTTCGGTGCCGGCATATTTGGAGAAGATGACGAGGTCGCCTTCTTTAACCTCCAATGCGATGCGGTTCCCTTTCTCATCCACGCGGCCTGCGCCTACTGCCACGATCCGCCCTTCTTGTGGCTTTTCTTTGGCGGTTTCTGGCAATACGATTCCGCTAGCGGTTTTTTCTTCTTTCTCAACTGCTTCTAAAACGACACGATCACCCAATGGTTTGATCATCGTAATAACCCTCCTTCGTATGAGGTGGTATGAAATAGTTTCATGTTGTTAGCACTCGACCTCGATGAGTGCTAACATCAATTATAATGATATTCATCTCGATTTCATTTTTCAAGTATCCACCACAAAAAAAATCAAATAAATATTGTTCCTTCCTCACGCATATCAAGCGCTGGCCGGGTCTGGTATCCCCCTCATTATTCGCCGAGTTGCCTGCTTGCCGCATGGTGACCCTAATATAAAACACTGGCCGCCCATCCTCTCCATATAGGCAACCGGTGTTTGCCGCTTCCCTCACTCTTGTCCGCGCTCCGGCGGCTCAAAATGATCGTCGAACGCGTTTTGATCCGTCAAATCGCCCATGTCCGCCATCTCTGGCGCCATATGATTCGGCTGCCTTGTTGCGGACGGCTGGGCCTCTGATTTTGACTTCCGCTTTATGAACTTCGTTAAGTCAATGTACTGCCCCATCTGCGTTTTGGTTTGCGACGCCAAATTAGACATGGTGACGGCCATCCCCTGTCCCTGCGCTCTGTTCCACAGCCTGCGGAGGGAAGGCGCCAACAACCACGCCAGCGCGCCAATCATCACCAACCACAGCAAAGCACAACTAGAGCTACGGTCTCTTCTCCAATAGTTCATGCTCTTACCTCCAACATGAGAAATCTTTCTCATGGTGAAGTGTGCCCCAACCGATGAAGGTTATGTAAAAAAAACGCCGTTTGAGCGGGCCACTTTAGGTAGCCCGCCAACAATGGCGTTTTACACAGCGTTATCGTCCGCCTCTTCCCGCTCCATCTTTCTCACCAAGCCAACTGATAGCCAAATCCCCACCTCATACAAAACGATCAAGGGGATGGCCACAAGGATGTTGCTTAAAAAATCGGGCGGCGTGATCACCGCTGCGATCACCACCATGATGAAATAAGCGTATCTTCTCATCTTAGCCAACAACTGCGGCGTGATGATCCGGATGCGGGTCAAAAACAGAATGATGATCGGCAGTTCGAAAAAGATACCCAGCGGCAAAATCACCCCAAACAGAAAATTGAAGGTTTCTTTGGCCGCCAAGAGTGTGCCGAGTCCCATCAGCTGGTTAATGTTCTTCAGAAAATCAATCAAATAAGGGATGATGACAAAATAACCAAATGCGATGCCAAGCAGGAACAACCCGACCGACACGGGGATGTACAACAAAGCTGCCCGCTGTTCGCGGGGGTTCAGGCCCGGTTGGACGAATCTCCATGCATGGTACATGAGAAAAGGCAACGTCACGATGAACGCCATGATGAAGGAAATATTCATATAGATTCTCATGCCGTCTTGTAGTCCCATCGTGTTAATGGCCTGTTTTGGGAACAAGTCGCTCACTATGTAGCGGAAAATCGGCATGGAATAAAACAGGCTGATCACCAGCGCTATCACAAAAAACACCAAACACCATATGATCCTGCGCCGCAACTCTCCCAAATGATCAGACAGCGGCTGCAACTCATCATTCTTCATTTCAAGACGACTCCCTTGACATTAAATTACAGGTTACTCCTTTTCATCAGACACCTCAACGTTCTCGTCATCCGGAAAGTTTTTCAGGAAATAAATCAAGGTTTGCAACTCAATCGTCAAATCGATATTGTGAATCCGGACAGTGGGCGGGGCCGTCAACCGAGCCGGCGTAAAGTTGAGAATGCCGCGAATGCCCGCTTCAAACAAGAAGTCCGCCGTCGCTTGGGCCACATTGACGGGTACCGTCAAAATCGCCACTTCCACATGATGCAAGGCGATCACTTCTTTGAGCCGATCCATCGAGTAGACGGGGATGCCATCGATGTCTGTACCCACTTTGCGCGGGTCCTGATCAAACCCGGCCACAAGTTTGGTATTGTGACTACGGTAAAAATTATACCGCAACAAGGCCGTCCCCAGGTTGCCCACGCCGATCAAAACAACGTTGGTCACCTCGTCCTGCTTCAGAAAGTCGCGCAAAAACTGGAGCAAATAAGTCACATTATAGCCATATCCTTTTTTCCCTAGTTCACCAAGATATGAAAAGTCGCGGCGAATCGTCGCTGGATCGATCTGTAGCGCATCACTCAAATCGGATGAAGAGACGCGCTGCTTACCGATCGCGTGTAATTTCTCCAAGTAACGGTAATACAAAGGCAAACGTTTGGCTGTCACCTGAGGGATCTTTTGTTCAGCCATGTTGTTTCCCCACACCTCCAGATTTGTGAATTTCCGAACAAGAAATGTGCATGTCCAATATAACACAATCACTCATGGCATACATGGGCCCCGTTTATTCATTTTCGCCATTTTGGCGGGGCTTTCCATCCACAACGGATCAGGCCCGCGCAAATGACATCTCCCTCCCGGAACTGATCAGCAGGTGCAATGGTTGATCATGAGGTTCAGGATAAACGGTTGGCACAATCTGCTCTTCAAAAGCGACACCGATGCGCCAAGCCTTGGCTTGCCGCTCGAACAACCGATCATAATAACCCCCTCCATAACCCAGCCGATACCCGGCGAGATCAAAGGCGACTCCAGGCACAATCACCGCTTCCAGCCTTGTGTCTGCTACCTGCCGTTCCAAAATTGCCGGCGGCTCAAAAATGCCGTAAGCCCCTGCTACACACTCCTGCAAACTGCTGACTTCATACCAACTCATCCGGCGGGTTTCCCTGATCACTTTCGGCAAGGCCACTCGTTTGCCTTGCTGAAGCGCGGTTTCCATCGCCATCTGCACATCCACTTCATTTCGAAATGGCATGTAAAAACCAATCATGGTAGACTGTTGAAACACGGGATGATCGATCAAACGCTGGCAGATGCGTTCTGAACTTTCTTTCATATATTCGGGAGCAAGCTGGTTCCTGCGCTCCAGTTGTCGCTTGCGCAACGTTTCTTTGTTGGACATGAGAGCTTCATCCTTCAATTTTATGTTAATCCTCATTATTTTACCAGAAAACATTTTTTCTTGTTATCTGACGCTCCCACTTCCGCCAGCGAGCTCGTTTGCTCTCGTTCCGCGTCTTTATTACACTGGGAAGTGAATGAATGAACGAGGTGACATCATGCTATTGCAAGCAAAACATATTCATAAATCTTACGGCGGAACCACGGTGCTCGAGGATGTCCACATACAGGTGAACGAGCATGAACGGATTGGGCTGATCGGACCCAACGGCGCGGGCAAATCCACTTTGCTCAAAATCATCATCGGTGAAACCGCCCCCGATCACGGGGAAATCCAGGTGTCCAAAAAAACGCGCTTGGGCTATCTTGCGCAAAACACCGGCTTCTCCTCAGAGGAAACCATCTGGAACGAGCTTTTATCCGTCTTTGCCGATCTGTTGGATCTGGAGAAGCAAATGCGCGCCCTCGAACACGAAATGGGCCTAGAACAGGTTTACTCCGACGCTGGCCTTTACCAAAAAATCACCGAACGTTACACCAAATTACAAGAAACCTTTGAAGAGAAAGGCGGTTATGCGTTTGAAGCCCGCATTCGTGGAGCCTTGCACGGATTGGGATTGGGTGATTTCGATTGGAAGCGAACTCAGGTCAATGAACTGAGCGGAGGGCAAAAAACCCGCTTGGCTCTGGCTAAAATGTTGTTGGAAGAACCAGATCTGTTGATTTTGGACGAGCCGACCAACTACCTGGATATGCAGGCAGTCACTTGGCTGGAACAAACATTGAGCAACTATAGCGGTTCGCTCCTCATCGTCTCACACGACCGGTATTTCCTCGACCGGTTGGTCACTGTGATCTATGAGCTGGAACATCACCACCTCACCCGCTATGTCGGCAATTACACCAAGTACGTACAATTAAAAGAGGAAAAACGGTTGCAAGAGCTCAAACGGTATGAAAGTCAACAAGCCGAGATTAAAAAGATGGAGGAGTTTATCCAAAAGAATATCGCCCGCGCCTCCACCACCAAGCGGGCGCAAAGCCGACGCAAAGCGTTGGAAAAGATCGAACGGCTCGAGCGACCCGCAGACCAGCGCCGAGAAGCAGCCATCCGCTTTGAAACCGCCGTGACAAGCGGCAAGGAAGTCCTAGCGGCCACCGATTTGGCCATCGGCTACGACCAACCGCTAATGAGCGGGCTTTCTTTCCAGATCGAGCGCGGTGAGCACATTGCCTTGCTCGGACCCAACGGAATGGGCAAATCCACCCTCTTGAAAACCATCGCAGGCAAGCTTCAACCCCTTGCGGGCAACCTGAAATGGGGCGTGCAAGTGGAGTTGGATTATTATGATCAGGAGCAGAAAGAGTTGCACCCCGACAAGCAAGTCATTGACGAGCTGTGGGATGATTACCCCAACTTGGATCAGACCACCATCCGCTCTTATCTAGGGCAATTTCTGTTCAGCGGTGATGATGTGTTTAAACCAGTGGGCGCGTTAAGCGGCGGCGAAAAAGCCCGTCTTTCCCTATGCAAACGCCTTTTAAACCAAGCCAATTTCCTGCTGATGGACGAGCCGACCAACCACTTGGACATGGTAAGCAAAGAACGGCTAGAAGAAGCGTTGGAAGATTATCCGGGCACCCTGTTGTTCGTCTCCCACGACCGGTACTTCATCAATCGCCTGGCGACGAGGATCTGGGAATTGACCCCAGACGGGATGAAAGATTATGTGGGAGACTATGAACGCTATCTTGAAAAAAAGGCGTTAGAAGCATTGGAGAAAAAAGAACAGCCTGCCACCAAAGCGGATGACGACGCAAAGGCCAAACAAGCGGAGGCTTACCGCCAACGCGAGAAAGAAGAAAAACGCCAACGGAAGAAACGGCAACAAATGATCGACCAGTTGGAGAAAGAGATCGCACAACTGGAAGACAAGATCGCCGCCATTCACGACGAGCTGTGCAAGCCGGAAGTGTTCAGCGATCCGGAGCAGAGCGCCTCTTTACAAAATGAATTGCGTTCGCTGGAAGCGGACTTGGAACAAAAGACCGATGAATGGGCGGAATGGGCGGAGTAATCACCAATTCCCGATTGATAGGAGCGGGTGTCAAAGTGACATCCGCTCCATTGTTTATAACCCTACATGCACCCGGAGTAAACGCAGAAATTGCCTTTGTCTCCGCAGGCATCGTTGCGCTTCGTCCAAGGTGACGGCTTGAAAGCGCATACGGTCACCCGGTAACGCTTGGGCAATCTGAGGGAGATCGACAGTGCTCACCGTAGCGATCTGTGCATATCCCCCCGTGGTTTGCCGTTCGGCCAACAAAAGGATGGGCTGACCGTCGGCGGGCACTTGAATGGAACCGCAGGTCACCGCGCCAGACAAGATGTCTGCGCCTTTCACATGGGTCAAGGGAACACCGTCCAACTTAACCCCCATCCGATTCATTTGTGGCGTCACCGTATAGGGAGTATTGAAAAAAGCCTCCAAGGCCTCCGTTGTGAATGCATCTTGATGCGGGCCTAGGATAACCCTGATCGGAGCGCCTTGCCGGTAAACAGGCCGGCACGAAGGGGGCAACAGGCGTCCTTCTGTGGCCACCTGGCCACGGGAAGAGCCGATTGGCAATCGATCGCCCCGGCGCAGAGGGCGTCCCCGCCATCCCCCCATTCCGGCGGTGAGATAAGTGGATCGGCTGCCCAATAGGCTTGGCACATCCACTCCCCCAGCCACTGACAAATATGCGCGCGCACCAAAGGGTTTCCCCCGCACTGTTAACTGCTCTCCCTTGCGCCACCACAAACTCTTCCACAACGGCACTGGCTTACCCGCGAGTCGCGCCCCTAGATCAGCACCAGTGATAGCGATCAAAAGATCGGTTTCCGCCTCAAGCACCGGGCCTTGTAGCGTCATTTCCAATCCCGCCGCTTCCGGTGGGTTCCCGACCAGAATATTCCCTAGCTGAAGAGCCACCGCATCTAGCGCCCCGCCGACACTCACCCCAAACCGCTGAAATCCTGGGCGTCCAAGGTCTTGCACCGTTGTCAGCAACCCGGGGGACAGCACGCGGATCATCGGACTTCCCCCACCGGCTTGACAATGATGCCCTCCGCTTGCAACCGTCGGCGCAACGCCTGGGCCAATGCGGGCGCGTGTGGATGATCCCCATGCAAGCAAACCGTGTCCGCATTGATCGGGTGTTTGCCGCCATCTAGCGTCTCCACCACCCCTTCCTTTATCATGGTGAGAACCTGTGCCACGGCTTCCGCAGGGTCAGTGATCACCGCCTGCGGATTGGTGCGGGGCGTCAATTTCCCATCGGCTTGGTAAGTGCGGTCGGCAAACACTTCTTCGGCAACAGTCAACCCTTGCTCCCGTCCAGCTTTCGCCAACAAGCCCCCTGCCAAGGCATACAAGACCAGAGTAGGATCAATGTCAACAACCGCCTGCGCCAATGCCTCCGCCAATGCTGGATCTCGCTCCGCCATGTTGTACAGTGCTCCATGCGGCTTCACATGATGCAAACGAACCTGATGCGCGCGAGTGAATGCCAACAACGCGCCCACTTGGTACACAGTCATGTGATAGACATCCGAAGAACTCACATGCATCTCCCGCCGCCCAAAACCAAGCAAGTCAGGCAACCCTGGATGCGCCCCCACCGCCACTTTGTGCGTTTTGGCTAGCACAACTGCCCGCCCCATGACTTGCGGATCACCCGCATGGTATCCACAGGCAATATTGGCAGACGTGACCCACGGCAACAAAGCCTCATCCTCCCCCAGCCGATACCGTCCAAAACCCTCTCCCAAGTCAACATTTATATCAATGCTCCCCTTCACCGGACATCCCCCCTCCATGCTCCCAAGTCACCTTTACCGGCGGGTTCCCAGTTTGGCTAGCCGCTTGAAGCGCACAGAATTCCTCCAGCCCACAAGGTCGGAAGCGGAGGTAGTCCCCCATGTTCAGCAGACTGGGAGCGGCACTGTTTGGTTGAAAAAGCGGCAAGGGGGTCCGGCCGATGATTCGCCAACCCCCGGAAGTCGCCAGCGGATAAATCCCGGTCTGCCTTCCAGCGATTCCGACCGCTCCCGCCTCGATGCGGGGTCTGGGCGTAGCCAACCGCGGTGTAGCAATGCGGGCAGACATGCCTCCCAAGTATGCAAATCCCGGAACAAAACCGATCATCTGCACCCAATAGGTCGGCGCCGTGTGGAGCCAGATTACCTCGTCTTCACTCAGGTGATTCAACCTGGCCACATCGGCTAGATCTGGCCCCCATTCTCCGCCATAAGCTACAGGAATCTCCACCACCCGCCGGGCAACCTTCTCCTTGTCAGGACGCCACTTAGCGGCCTGACGACGCATCCATCTCTCCACCGCCTTGGCTGAGGTGCGCACAGGATCATACACCACCGCTACCCCGGCAAAACCGGGAATCCATTCCACGATCCCCGGAGGTCTCTGCCGCTCCAACATCTCGCACAGGAAGACCAGTTGCTCATGGTGTTGGCGGGCGCCTTCCCCATCCAGCTCAAATAGCAACCCTTGATCACCCAGCAAGCGCACATGCATCATGGATGTCTCCTATTCCAAATCATTGTTATATTCTTTCTATTTATAATACACTAACTCACTTGACAAATGAATCATTCAGCTCAAAGAACTTCCAACAGGTCATGCGAGCGAAATTTCCGCAATCATTCACAAGTTATTCACAACTTAATCACAAGAAGTGCGCAAACGACTGGTTATCCACAAATTCATCCACAATTTATACACAAAAAGAGTTACCGCCCTCCCCAGCAGTAACTCTTCTCATCCCTTACCTTGCGTTTATTTTATTAATGGCAAATTGGCATCCGCATTAAGCTCCAAATCAGCTAGTTCGCCGTCCAAAAACTGATATGTTCCCGCCGCGGCAATCATCGCCGCGTTGTCCGTGCACAACTCCAACGGCGGGATCGCCAGCCGGATGCCCTCTTCTTTGCATCGTTCTAAAAGGCGAATGCGCAAGGCGCTGTTCGCCGACACCCCACCAGCCAACACCAGTTGATCTACGCCGGTTTCCTTTACGGCGCGAATCGATTTCTCCACCAACACGTCTAGCGCCGCCTCCTGAAAACTGGCCGCCAAATCAACATACCGAATCTCTTCTCCGCGTTGGCTAGCATTGTGCATCAAATTCATCACCGCCGATTTCAACCCGCTGAAGCTAAAATCAAACGACCCCGGCTCCAGCCAAGCCCGCGGCAAATCGTAGGTGGGCTCCCCTTGCGCCGCTAATCGGTCAATCTGCGGGCCTCCCGGATACGGCAACTTCATGAGGCGAGCCACTTTGTCAAAAGCTTCCCCAGCGGCGTCATCCCGGGTTTTGCCCAGACGGCGGAAATGGTTGTGACGATCCATGTGGATCAGCTCCGTATGCCCGCCCGATACAACAAGGGCAACCAGCGGAAAGGTGAGTGGTTCCACCAAATGATTGGCGTAAATGTGCCCCGCAATGTGGTGAACCGGCACCAGTGGCTTCCCAGTAGCATACGCCAGGGCTTTGGCCGCAGTCACACCGATGAGCAAAGCACCCACCAATCCGGGGCCCTGCGTCACCGCAATCGCATCAATTTCCTCCATCTTCACCTTCGCCTCTTCCAAGGACTTCTGAATAATCAAGGTGATGCGCTCAACATGCCGACGCGAAGCCACCTCCGGCACGACCCCGCCAAATTTCTTGTGTACATCCATCTGCGACGAAATCACATTGGACAGGCATTCGGTTCCTCCGCGAACCACCGCAGCCGATGTTTCGTCACAGCTTGTTTCAATTCCCAATATGAGAGGTTGATTGTTCATCTTGTTCATGCAATGTCACCCACATGATTATGGCATCTTCTTTATTATCGGTGTAATACGCTTTTCTCACTCCTGAGCGGACAAAACCCAACTGTTCATACAGCGCCTGGGCCACATGGTTGGAAACCCGCACTTCCAATGTCATGGAAGTGGCCCCCAGCTCCCGCGCCAACTGCATCACATGAAGCAACAGCCGTTTTCCCAATCCCCGCCCACGGTAATCTGGATGGATGGCTACATTGGTGATGTGCGCTTCATCCAAAATCAGCCAAAACCCGCAATAACCCACAATCTCCCCGTCGACACATACCACCGTATAGTAGGCAAACTGGTTGAGCACCAGCTCATTATAAAATGCTTTTCTGGGCCAAGGGGTGGGAAAGGAGAGGTTTTCCACTTCAGCGATGCGCGTCAAATCCAACAACTCCATCGGCCGGAAAGTGACGGCCCCCTCACGTTTCTCACTCATTCGCCTCTGCCTTTCCCCTCTTTTTCAACCAATTGGCTTCCGCTTCGGTGATTTGCAAATAATTCGGCGTAAAATCGGCGTGCTCTGGTGGTTGATGCGCCTTCCATTTCTGTCCGCACAACCACGCCAATTGCGCAGCACGCGGAATGTGATCCGCAGCATTGCCCCACACGGCTCGCTCACCCAGTGCCTCTCGGATGCTTTCACGAAACTTGGCCACATCATCTCCCAAGAACAGAACCGGTTCTTCCCGCTCCCTCAACCAGTCCAATAACGCGCTCACTTCCATCACTTGCTGGGGCAAGACTTCGGTCGGCACTCCCCGTTGCCCACGGTATACGCCCGTGTATGCCCGTTGCCTCCGCGCATCAAACATCGGCACCACCAGACCGGGGTAGTTCAACCCATTCATCGCCAGCACCGTCAAGCTCGATTCGCTGTACAGCGGCAACTGGCGCGCCCAAGCCATCGTCTTCGCCGTCGTCACGCCAATGCGAATTCCCGTATAGGAGCCTGGTCCGGCGGTGACCGCCAACGCACCAATTTCCTCAATCGACAGCTCCAGATCAGCAAGCAACCGATCCACCGCAGGCATCAAGCGCACCGAATGGTTTTTATGCAGATTGGTCATCACTTCGCCCAATACCCGATCCGATTCCGCATCGTAAACGGCCACACCCAACACCAACGTAGATGTGTCCATCGCCAATAACTTCATTCAACACCCAACTCCTTACAGACCGATTCCCACCGCGCATGGCTGGAGTAGCAAGCAATCTCCCTCGATCCATCGCCACGGACGGAGAAGTTGAGCCACAGCGTCTCTTCCGGCAACCAAGGCTCCACGCGTGAAGCCCATTCGACCACACACACGCCGTCGCCGTAAAAATAATCGTCCAGCCCTATTTCTTCCACGCCATCCAACCGGTACACATCCATATGATAAAGCGGAAGCGTGCCTTCATACTCTTTAATGATCGTGAAGGTGGGGCTGTCTACCTCTTCCTGGACAGCGAGTCCTTCGGCGATCCCTTTGGCAAACGCCGTTTTTCCAGCGCCCAAGTCCCCTTCCAAAGCCAAAACATCACCGGCGCGGAGCAATCCGGCCAGCCGAACCGCCAGCGCTCGGGTCATTTGTTCCGATTTCGTGGTCAGTACGCATACCTTTTCCATACGATCACCCAACTTCAGAAATTGGCTCTCCCAACCTTTCTATTAGAAGAAAGCCCACTATCAACGGCAACACACTCACACACAGTTTACCAAACATCTCACTTTGCCCGCATCCTTCGATCTGTTCACAGCTTTTCCCACCATAATGGTCAACTATGCAATAAACAAAGGACCGCAGCTTATGCCACGGTCCCTCGTTCATTCTTTAGAGCGGGTGAAGGGAATCGAACCCTCGCATTCGGCTTGGAAGGCCGATGTTCTACCACTGAACTACACCCGCGTACACTATCGTGCTGTTTCAATTGACTTGGTCGGGGTGACAGGATTTGAACCTGCGACCTCCTCGTCCCGAACGAGGCGCTCTACCAAGCTGAGCCACACCCCGAAGTTATAATGAAAATGGTGCGGTCGGCGAGACTCGAACTCGCACGGTCAGGGACCACTACCCCCTCAAGATAGCGTGTCTGCCAGTTCCACCACGACCGCATGTGTAAGTCCATGGTGCGGGTGGAGGGACTTGAACCCCCACGCCAGAGGCGCTAGAACCTAAATCTAGTGCGTCTGCCAATTCCGCCACACCCGCTCACAAAATAGGTTTTATTTAAGCTTACAAACAATGTCGCTCTCAATCGACAAGAATAAATTTAACATGGATAGTGCACAAAGTCAACAGGTTTTTTTAAGATCGAATATTATGTCTTTATCCTGATTAGGGCGTGTCTGGCAAATCAAGTTGGTGGAAAAGAAGCGGCGGAAAAACCTTTGCTCGAGGAGCGCCGATGCACAAGTGAAGCGAAGGAGAAAATGGTTTTGGAGCCGCTGGCCTATTCATCAGACACTAGGAAGAACGTTGTCTTTCGTGAAAAAAACCAGCGGCTCTTGCTTCGCATGATCTGTGTACAAGTTCAGTTATCAGTCTAATTTTTAAATGCAAAAATGAGAATCACACAATATTATTGATTAAATAATTAGAATATTATATAATAAAAATCGAATCACGTATAGTTGTCTATACAATCAGTCATCTATATCCTTTGCAATGGTCATCACAATCCATCCTGCCCATCTCACAACCAAAGGAGTGACATCATGAGAAGAAGATCAGCAGGCAAATTCCTTTGTATCGCCATGGTTCTGTTGCTGCTCGTTGCCCTTGTGCCACCAGGGGCCTTTGCGGCCAGTGAATGGCAACCGAACACCGCTTATAAAGTAGGCGATGTTGTGACTTATCAAGGAAGCGTTTACCAATGCTTACAATCCCATACTTCCCTTGCTGGTTGGGAGCCTCCCAACGCCCCCGCGCTGTGGAAGTTGACTGATGGCGCTGGAGACGACACGCAACGGCCTACTGCACCATCCAATCTCGTCTCAACCGCTCAAACGGCATCCTCCATCTCTCTCTCTTGGAACGCTTCCACTGACAATGTCGGTGTAACCCAATATGAGATTTACCGCGGCAACACCAAAGCGGGCACTGCCACCGCCACCACTTACACCGATACCGGTTTAACCGCGGACACCGCTTACACCTATACAGTCAAAGCCAAAGACAAAGCCGGCAACGTATCCGATCCGAGCAACGCGGTGACAGTGAAAACCAAAGCAAACGGCACCAATCCAAATCCCAACCCCAGCTCACACAAGATCGTAGCCTACTATACCAGTTGGTCCACCTATGCACGAAACTATCAAGTAGCAGATATCGACGCTTCTAAAATCACACACCTCAATTACGCCTTTGCTAACATCGCCAACGGCGAAATCGTCGTTGGAGACACTTACGCCGACACGGATAAAGCGTTCCCCGGCGATTGCTGGGATCCCGGCTGTAAGCGCGGCAATTTCAATCAATTGACTAAGTTGAAGCAGAAATATCCCCACTTGAAAACATTGATTTCCGTTGGCGGTTGGACTTGGTCCGGCGGATTCTCCGATGCAGCCCTCACTGATGCATCGCGCACCCGCTTCGCCGACAGCGCGGTCCGTTTCATCAGACAATACGGTTTTGACGGCGTGGATCTTGACTGGGAGTACCCCGTGGGCGGCGGTTTAAATCCCGGACGTCCCGAGGATAAGCAAAACTTTACCTTGCTCCTTGCAAAAGTGCGGGAAAAACTGGACGCGGCCGGACAAGCTGATGGCAAACATTATTTTTTGACCATCGCTGCAGGCGCCAGCCCCAGCTACTACAACGACAATACTGAAATGGACAAAGTGAAAAACTATGTTGATTGGATCAACATCATGACCTATGATTTCCGTGGCGCGTGGGAAAACGCCAATGGACATAATGCTCCGCTCTATGCGGACCCCAGTGATCCCCATCCAAAGCGCGACACTTACAATATTGACGCTGCTGTAAACGGCTTCCTGAATAAAGGTGTTCCCGCCTCCAAATTGGTGCTGGGCATGCCATTCTACGGGCGTGGTTGGAAAGATTGCCCTGCTACCAACAACGGCCAATTCCAAACCTGTAATGGCCCTTCCCAAGGAACATGGGAAAATGGCGTGTTGGACTTCTCTGACCTAGAAAACAACTATATCAATAAAAACGGTTACACCCGCTACTGGAATTCGGTCTCCAAAGTGCCCTATCTGTACAATCCGACCAACAAGGTGTTCATTTCCTATGATGATGCGGAATCCTTCGGCCACAAAACCGCTTACCTCAAATCCAAAGGCTTGGCTGGTGCCATGTTCTGGGAGTTGTCAAGTGACCGCAACCAAACATTGCTCAACAAATTGTACAACGACCTAAAATAAATAAATAACAACTAGGCGGCTGGACGTAGAACAGCCGCTTTTTTTGTCCCCTCCACCCTGATGTCGCTCCTCTAGGCCTCTAGCGCGCAAAAACGGGGACATAGAACGTCTGAAATTCCCTTTTTCTTTCCCCCTCCGCCAGTAAAATGGGAAGTGAAAACATTCATTCCACACCGCAATCATATTGCTCCATTTAATAGATTACCGCGAAATGGAGGGCTACCAAAGATGAAGCGACTATTCAAAAAAAAGCGATTCTGGGTGGTGCTGGGCTTGATCGTTTTCGTATATTTCAACAACAGCTCGCTCTTCACCAACCCACCCGCTCAAAAACCCATGTTGCTGGCGCACCGGGGACTTGGGCAAACATTCGACATGACGGGGCTGACCAATGACACTTGCACAGCGGAGCGAATTCATCCACCTGAACACCCCTACCTCGAAAATACGCTCCCATCCATGCGAGCGGCGTTTGCCGCCGGAGCCGATATGGTGGAATTGGATGTTCACCCCACCAAAGATGGCCAGTTTGCTGTTTTTCATGACTGGACACTCGATTGCCGGACAAATGCTACTGGTGTGACGCGTGAGTATACTCTGTCTGAACTGAAGAAGTTGGATATCGGTTACGGATACACCGCTGACGGCGGCAAAACGTTTCCATTCCGCGGCAAAGGAGTGGGGCTAATGCCTTCGCTTGACGAAGTGCTAGCTGCGTTTCCCAAGCAGGAGTTGCTGATACATGTGAAGAGCAACGACCCTGCGGAAGGAACTCAGCTAGCCCGTCGGCTCGCCGCCTTGCCCACTGACCGCTTGTCCCGGATCACCGTATATGGTGGGGATGAACCCATCGCCGCTCTGGAACGGCAACTTCCCCATCTGCGCACCATGTCCAAAGCCTCACTGAAAAAATGTCTGCTTCCTTACATGGCCATCGGTTGGACCGGTGTCGTACCAGACGCATGCAAACACACGCAACTCCATGTTCCCGATTACGCCGCGCCATGGTTGTGGGGTTGGCCCCACCGTTTCTTAGCCCGGATGAACGAGGCGGGCACACGAACCATTCTCGTCCGGGATGGTGGTGGTTTTTCCGCCGGTTTTGACACCGCCGAAGACCTCAACCATTTGCCAGAAAACTACGCAGGTGGCATCTGGACCAACCGCATCGACCGCATCGCCCCACTCATCCAGCGGCAGACGCAGTGATATTTCCACCATCACGTTGTCCAGGGGAGCTGGGTATCTAAAGGAAATTAGACACAAAAAGCCCGGCAGACCAGTGCCGGGCTTTCTCTTTTTTTATTTTCTATTATCGCCGTCACGACCATCCACAAACAGCCACCTTCCCGTATTCGTGGAAACCATCGCCGGCGCAATGCCCGATGGCCATGTTCGGTCCAGTCCTTCTACCTCCCTAACATGGATGCGTGGAAAGCTCAGCGCCGCTAACACTTCGCGATAACAACGCTCCCGCACCCGGGCGGGAATGCCTTCCCGTTTAAGCCAACGAATCGCTTCTTTAAATGCTCCCCGATGCAACAAAGCATCAATATGGGTGGTTAGCGCTTCTTCCAACGAACACCTGAACAGCAGTTTGGATCGGTGCCCACGACCGCCCCCCGGCTTCCAATAGATCAGCCCGTCTTCTTGCATATTGCTAAGGATGCGTTTTACATTCCGTGTAGAACAATAGAGAATGGACGCCAATTCATCCAAACTGACATAGATGGAGCAATGATTGGCCACATTCCGTAGCCGATACCTCAATTCCAAATAATGCTCCGCCGTTTTCACAAAATCACCCCGCAATCCCTACCATTCGACAGTGGATGATGCAACACTGATCGTTATGACCTACGCATAAAGACTCGGCACACCAAAGGATCTATTCAAAAAAAACGCCCCACTGTCGGAACCCGACAATAAGGCGTTGATGGGCATAAAAAAAGGCGTTCCCATTTTGAACCCCTGTCTGCATGCAGTTATGCCCAACTGCACAATGTGTTGTGGTGAGCCATGAAGGACTCGAACCTTCGACACCCTGATTAAAAGTCAGGTGCTCTACCAACTGAGCTAATGGCTCGCAAAAAAAATGGCTGGGGGAGTAGGGATCGAACCTACGCATGACGGAGTCAAAGTCCGTTGCCTTACCGCTTGGCTATCCCCCAAAGTGGGGCGACCGGAGGGAATCGAACCCTCGAATGCCGGAGCCACAATCCGGTGCGTTAACCACTTCGCCACGGCCGCCAAGAAAAATGGCGGAGCTGACGGGATTCGAACCCGCGATCTCCTGCGTGACAGGCAGGCATGTTAGGCCTCTACACCACAGCTCCACAAAATATGGTGGACGCTGACGGGATCGAACCGCCGACCCTCTGCTTGTAAGGCAGATGCTCTCCCAGCTGAGCTAAGCGTCCATATTGGTGACCCGTAGGGGATTCGAACCCCTGCATGCTAGCGTGAAAGGCTAGTGTGTTAAACCGCTTCACCAACGGGCCAAGGCATATAAATGGCGGAGAGAGAGGGATTCGAACCCTCGCGGGGCTTAGTAGCCCCCTAACGGTTTAGCAAACCGTCCTCTTCGGCCTCTTGAGTATCTCTCCGCGTTGGCTCCTCAGGTAGGACTCGAACCTACAACCTACCGGTTAACAGCCGGTTGCTCTGCCATTGAGCTACTGAGGAATATTTTAAAATTATCAGCGACGTGATTTATTATATCGCATTTGATTTCAATTTGCAAGAACTTTTTATGGTTCTTTGTTTTTCTCTGTTTCCACTGCATCAGGGAGCAGTGACAATTAATAATTTAACATGGAGAACAACCGGAGTCAAGAGCTTTTGCACCAAAGTTCTTTAAAAAATTTTATGCTTTAATTGGCATAGTGCCCCTACGAGTGGAATCCTTTTTGCCATACAAAAACTCCCCCTACAAGGGCTTGCAGGGGGCCGCATATTAATCATCGTTCAAAATGGTAAGCAAGTTTCTGAAGATCATGATGAAGTCGATGTACAACATCAACGCGCCATAGATCGCATACTTGTTTACGTTTTCTTCGTCCATGTCCATCTCGCTCATGTGCTTGATGGTCTGCATATCAAATGCAGTGACAATCGTGAACAAGATCACCATAGCATAAGAGATGATCAATTCGATCATGCTGCTCTTCAGGAAGAAGATGTTGACCAGCGATGCCAAAATCAGGCCCAACACCAACATTAGCGCCAAAAAGCCAATCTTGGATAGGTCCATCTTCGTGGTATAACCAACCAATGCGCTGATGCCAAACATGCCCGCGGCGATGAAAAACGCCCCAGCGATGCTATCCAAGCTGAAAAACACCATCAGTACCGAAAAGCTGACTCCAGTTACCGCTGCATACACGAAAAAGGCGATATTGGCCACAAAGGCTGGGATGCGGTGAATCAAGGCCGACAATCCGATCACCAATACCAATTGCACAACCCAGATCCCCCAGAAGATCCCCGAGTTTTGCAGGAGCGATTGAACCACATCTTGATTTGTTCCCAATACATACGCGATGATGGCGGTCATGGTCAAACCCATGAACATCAACAAAAACACGCGAGGTAGCATGGTGTTTGTCCGCGAGGCGACAGCGCTACCTGCACCGTTGTTAAACTGCGTTTGATTCATCGGTACGTTCCCTCCGAACATACTTTTTATTTTTTAGTGCCCAGCTCCCAAAACCAGAAGCATGCACAGCCTAAGTATATCAAAAAGCATGTTCGCTTGCGAAGGGGAACCCGCTTAGGCAAAGTGGTCGAAACCGCTTTCGATGCTAATTTTCGATCTTTTGCTTATAAGTAATTTCGAAAGTTGCTGATATACGCTTGCAACCGGCCACCTAGATGTCAACGCACTAACCCGGCGCTCCGCATCCGCTCTTTGGTTTCCGGCGTCCCCAATTCATAAATGGTGCGGTAGATCTTCTCAATTTGTTTGTCTTCGGTCACATTTTCTTTCCGTTCATTATCCAAAAAAGGGATATGCGCCAACACAAATGTAGAAAAATCGGTGTCTTCCACCTGGTTGAACATCTGCTCCAAACGATTAATCTCTTCCGGTGTCGCTTCAATTTCAAAATCGTAATTAGGGTCATTCACATCGAGAGTTTCCCGGATCTCGCCCGCTCGCGGCCCGATATCAACAGTCACGTAGTACGTCTTTTTTTCCATTTGCTCCCTACCTCCTCATCCTTTAACCCTTCCCCACAAGCCAGAAATTCATTCCACATCCGCCAGCTTTCAAAATCCGCTATAATTTGGGTTGAAGGAGGCGTACTCACTGATGAACATAGACATGAACCGTTATTCGCGCCAAATTTTGTTCGCCCCCATCGGCCCGAGCGGCCAGGAAAAGTTGGGACGGGCCCGGGTAGCGATTGTCGGCTTGGGGGCTCTGGGCACAGCCTTGGCCAACCATATGGCTCGCGCCGGAGTGGGCATGTTGCGCCTGATTGACCGCGACTTCGTTGAAGAGAGCAATCTGCAACGGCAAATGCTGTTTGACGAAGCAGATGCCCAAAACTTCATGCCCAAAGCCGTCGCCGCCGAACGCAAATTGCGGGCGATTAACTCCACGCTGACTCTGGAAGCCCACGTCACTGATCTGACATGGAAAAACGCAGAGTCATTGTTATCCGGAGTCGATCTGATCTTGGACGGCTCAGATAACTTCCAGGTACGCTATCTGGTGAACGATTTTAGTGTCAAGCATGGCGTCCCTTGGATTTATGGCGGTGCCGTGAGTGCGCGCGGCATGAGTTACACGATCCGTCCTGGGGTGACCCCCTGCTTGCGCTGTTTGTTTCCGGATGCCCCCGCGCCCGGTACCACAGAAACATGCGACACGGCCGGGGTGATCGGCCCAATCATCCATGTCATCGCCGCTTACCAAGCGACAGAAGCCCTAAAGCTACTATGTGGGGCAGAGGAAGCCTTGGAAACGCGGATGCGTCATATCGATTTGTGGCACAATCAGGCCCAGGCGCTTCAGGTGTCAGCGCAAAAAAACGACCAATGCCCCTGTTGTGCCAAGCGACAATGGGATTATCTCGATCCGGTGGAAAAAGAGGCGCAAGAAATCTCCATGTGCGGACGCCAATCCGTTCAAATCTCCTTGGGTCAAGTGAAGTTAGATTTGGACAGCTTGGCTGAACGCCTACGCCATGTCGGGGAAACGGAACGCAACCCCTTTATGCTAAGGGTGCAGATTGATGAACAACACCGCCTAGCCGTGTTCCCGGATGGACGCATCCTCGTACAAGGCACCACCGACACCGCTTTGGCTAAAAACTTGGTTGCCAAATATATCGGTTTTTAAATAACAACAAGGCTCCGGAATACCCGGAGCCTTGTTGTTCACCATCGGCTAAAAAGCGCACTATTGCTTTGGCGTGATCTCCACATTCCCCAATTGTTCCATCACCCGAACCAACGCTTGCGTGCCATCCTCGTTACCGCCGTGTGCTTGCACAGCACGCAACAATTGTTGCACGGTGGCCGTCCCTAACAACGGAAGTTCCATCCGCTCCGCTTCAGCGAGCACAATCCGCAAATCTTTTTGTTGGAAACGCACAGAAAAGCCTGGATCTAGATCTCCTTTGACTACACGCGGCCCATAGTTGGCGAGGGCCCATGAACCACCCGCCCCTTGCGAAGTGACTTGAATCATTTTCTCTAGGTCTACACCGCTTTTCTTGGCAAAGGCCAACGCCTCTACCATGCCCAGCAAGTTTAGTCCGCACAAAATCTGATTGCAGGCCTTCACTGTCTGACCAGCACCAATCGGACCGCAGTGAACAATCGTCTTGCCCATCGCTTCTAAGACCGGGCGCACCTTCTCCAGCACTTTTTCTTCTCCTCCGACCATGATCGAAAGCGTACCATTGCGCGCTCCTACATCCCCGCCACTGACAGGCGCATCTAGCATGGCCACACCTTGTTCGGCCGCTAATTCTGCCAACTCACGCGTCGCCTCGGGCGAAATGGTGCTCATATCAATCAAAACCGTCCCTGGCCGTGCGCCAGCCAAAACTCCTTCTTCACCAGTCACCACTTCCCGCACATCTGGGGTATCGCCAACCATGGTGATCACTACATCGCTTTGCGCCGCCACATCCTTGGGCGAATCCGCGAGGTGGGCGCCCCATTCGGCCTTAGCCTCGTCCATCTTGGCGGCTGTCCGGTTCCAAACAGTTACTTCGAAACCTGCTCGGTGCAAATTGCGCGCCATCGATTTTCCCATGATCCCCAAGCCGATAAATCCGATTTTCAGTCCTTCCATTCTCCTGCCCCTTCCTCTTCAAACGCTACGGATGCGGCTGGCAAGCTCCGCTCACGCTTCGCTCAACCGGCCAAACACACTGTTAACCACCGATTGCCACAAACTGCGGTCACTGAGCAAGCGTTCGCGAAACCCTTTGTACATTGCGCGTTGCTCCGCTTCAAAGCGCGGGTCATCCTTGGGTGGCAATCCGCTACGCATTTGGTCAACCATCGCCTGCACTTCAGGGGAGCGCGGTCCCCAGACTGCCCGCTCTTTCCCTACTTCGTCAATGAAGATGAAAATGGGAATCGACCGCGATGTACCATTGGTCAAATACTGATCCATCAATTCCAGATTCTCGTCGCGAATCAAGAAACGCATCTCCATTCCCGCGCTTTCGGCGATCCGTTTCACAATGGGCACGCATAAGAGGGCATCCCCGCACCAGTCGGCAGTCAGCACGATCACCCGCCAGGGTTCGGTTCGTCTTTTGGCCAATGCCGCTACTTCCTCGTCAGTGAGGGTGACTTGCTCATACAAGGACAGCAACTCGTCACGATTCACCTGCATGCTGTTCACATATGTGTCAAAGGTCATGCCTTTCGCAAACCAGTCATTCAGTGTCATCAAGGCATCCATCTCCTTTGTTTAACTGTTCTGCTACCACGTGTTCCAGCTTCAATCTGCCGCCGCACTGGGCGCAACGATACCGATCCACTTGCATCAGGCGTTGTCGGAAGGCATGACGGCCGCACGCCAAGCAATGCACCACATACTTCGGCTTCGTATGTCCTGGTAGCCTTGGCGCATATCTCAGGCCGCCAACCGCAGCAAGCAACTGCCTGAAGTCACGATCGCGATGCCGGTATCCTTTTCCCTCCAGATGCAAGTGGTAGTGGCACAATTCATGCAAAACAATTTTACCAAAAACCTCTCGCCCATGAATCAAATGCTTGGGATTCATTTCAATCCGATGATCCCCGAGATGATAACGCCCGCCAGTGGTTTTCAAACGCGGATTAAACCGGGCTTCATGCAAAAAAGGTTTGCCGAAGCAGGCCAATGAGATCGATTCCACCCAGGCCTGCAATTCCGAATCCGTCAATGCCATCTCTCCTGACACAAACCGCTCGTTTTCAACATACATTACCCTATCCGTGATTTTCGTCAAGGGAGGAAGAAGGAATGCCCAGCTGGTTGATCAAACAACTGATGCATGCCTTTTCCATGAAAGACCGCCGGCTCATCCAATGGTTGAACCACTGCTGGTTCCACTACCGGTGCAATCAAGGAAAACGGATTAGTTGATTATCTGTGGGACGGGCCAAAAGGCGAAGCCCTCCTCCAGCTTACCTGAAAGGCTGGGGGAAGTCATGGGGGACACGGCTTTTTCATTGACTGAAGACGCCTATCGCGCGCGAAGCCGACTGCGAATCGTTATCCAGTTTAAACATATACTTTCCGGCTGGGTGCGCCACATCTATCCGCACTCTCTCTCCCGCATTCACCTGGCCATTCACCAGCGTGGGGCATTGCAAATGGTCACAGTGTATAAAGACATAAAAAGTCACTGGACCCGGCCCCTCATTGTGAATCGAGACGCGAAGGTCCCCTGCAGGAAGGGATTCCCACCCGCTCCAAACGGAAGGGGTATTCGCATCCAACCGCAACGAATGCGTAACGCGCGCTTCAGCAACCGCACCGAAAGGAAATAGGCTAAGGATGATCACCAACGCGGCCGCAAAGGCGCAAACAGGAACAAAACTTAAACGCATCACCAACCCACCTTTTGTCAAGATTTGCATTCCCCATCTGGGCAATGGTGCCCTTAGTCTGCCCCATGACAAAAAAGCTACCGGTGCATCAGGCACATCGGTAGCTTTTTCCGGTATCATTTTTCTTCGTTGTCGTTTTCAGGTTTGACCGGGATCATGCTGAGCCCGACCCGTTCTCGCTCCACATCCACATTGTACACCCACACGTCAACAATATCCCCGACAGTCACCACATCCATCGGATTCTTGACAAACCGTTCGCTTAAACGGGAAATGTGAACCAACCCATCATTCTTCAAGCCAATGTCCACAAAGGCGCCGAAATCGACCACATTACGAACGGTTCCCTGTAGCTGCATCCCCACATGTAAGTCTTCCAGCTTCAACACATCAGATCGCAGAAGCGGTTTGGGCAGTTCATCCCGTGGGTCGCGGCCTGGACGCAAGAGCGCTTCGATAATATCCTTCAATGTTGGCACGCCGCATGCCAACCGCTCAGCCATGCTCTCTACATCTACTTGTTTGAGACGCTCCTTGCAAGCGTCACTGCCGATCTGTTCCAACTCCAAACCTAATTCGGAGAACAAGCGTCCCACCACTGCATAAGACTCCGGATGAATCGGCGTTTGGTCTAAAGGATTCTCACCATCATGAATCCGCATAAAGCCGATACACTGTTCATACGTCTTCGCTCCAAGGCGTGGTACCTCTTTCAGATCAGTCCGCTTAGTAAAACGCCCCACTTCTTCCCGCCGCTTCACTATGTTTTTGGCAACGGTGGCGCTGATTCCCGACACATAAGACAATAGCGACGGGGAAGCCGTGTTTACATCTACCCCGACGTAGTTCACCGCAGATTCCACCACGTGCGTCAAGCTTTCACTCAAGTGTTTCTGTGACACATCATGCTGATATTGGCCGACACCCACCGATTTCGGATCGATCTTAACCAATTCAGCCAATGGATCTTGCAGGCGCCGGGCAATCGATACCGCGCTTCGGCGAGCCGCGTCCAGATCAGGAAATTCCTCTTTGGCAATTTTAGAAGCAGAGTAAACACTGGCACCCGCTTCATTGACGATAATATAATACACCGGCCGTTTCGCCTCTTTGATCACATCGGCGATGAAAGCTTCGGTTTCACGGGAAGCGGTACCGTTACCAATCGCGATGATATCGATCGGATACTTATCCAAGAGAGCGAGCACTTCCGCTTTGGCCTCAGCAACTTTCTTCTGGGGCGGCGTCGGGTAGATCACACCCACTTCCAACATTTTTCCCGTATCATCCACCACCGCCCATTTGCAACCAGTGCGGTACGCCGGATCGACGCCCAGCACCATTTTGCCCCGAACCGGCGGTTGCAACAGCAATGGACGCAAATTCTCGGAGAAAATACGGATCGCCTGTTCCTCCGCCTGCTCTGTCATCTGCGCCCGCACTTCCCGTTCGATGGAAGGCGCAATCAGGCGTTTGTAGCTATCTTGCACCACTTGGGTCAAGTATGCGTGAGCTGGAACGGCAAACCACTTGGCCAATCGCAGGAAAATCTTCTCCTCATCCACTTCAATCTTCACTTTGAGGACTTCTTCCCGCTCCCCGCGGTTCACCGCCAAAATCCGATGCGGCGGCATTTTATGTACAGGCTCACTATAATCGTAATACATTTCATAAACGGTGCGGGCTTCCGCGTCTTTAGCCTTGGACACCAACATGCCGTGTTTCCACGTATATTCACGCACCCATTTGCGGATATCCGCGTCTTCGGAAAGCTCTTCCGCCAAGATATCCATGGCACCTTGCAACGCGGCGTCAGCTGAGTCCACACCCTTCTCCGCATCCACGTACGAATCGGCAGCCGCTTGAACGGGCTCTGCCTGAGAGGACTCCGCCATCAAGCGTGCCAACGGCTCCAATCCTTTTTCACGGGCAATGGACGCCCGAGTCTTCCGTTTGGGGCGGAAAGGCAGATATAAGTCCTCCACCTCTTGCAACTTAGTTGACTGCATGATTTTTTGCGTCAATTCATCCGTTAGTTTCCCTTGTTCGTCAATGAGCCGAATCACTTCTTCTTTGCGTTGGTTCAATTGGGTGAGATAATGGTAGCGTTCTTCAATCGCCCGCAATTGCTCTTCATCCAGTTCCCCTGTGCGCTCTTTGCGATAGCGCGCGATAAAGGGGATGGTGTTGCCTTCTTCAATCAATTCAACTGCTGCTTTCACCTGCGTCGGCTTAACAGCCGTTTCAGTAGCGATCAGTTGAAACATCTGTTGCTGATCCATATTCAACCCTTCTTTCCTCAACCATCACAACAACCTCACGAGGAAAATGATTCCCCAATATATAAAGATAACGAAATTCTGGCACCGTGACGGAGAATTTTATGTGAAAGGTTTGACATTTACTCTGCTCCGCTTGGCTAGAGCGTGTCTGATGAATAGGCCAGCGGCTCCAAAACCATTTTCTCATTCGCTTCACTTGTGCATTGGCGCTCCTCGAGAAACGGTTTTTCCGCCGCTTCTTCCCTACCAACTTGCTTTGCCAGACACACCCTAGTTGATGGAGAGCGGATAAAACAAAAGGTGTGCCGAATCGCCTGTTGCTCACGATCCGACACACCTTCCCCTATTATCCAATCACTTCCGACGGCTCCATGCGAATCGCTTGTCGCAACTTCGCCAACGCCCTTCGTTGCAGGCGCGAGACATGCATTTGGGAAATTCCCAGTTGATCCCCCACCTGTTTTTGGCTGAGATTCTCAAAAAAGGTGAGACGCAGGATCTCTTGTTCCCTTTCAGTCAGCACAGCAAAGATTTTGTCCAACAACATCTTGCGGTCAATTTGTTCATATCCGCCATCTTCTGTACCCACCAGATCGAGCAGGGTGATTTGGCTGCCATCATTGGCGGCTTCAATCGGGCTATCGACGGAAACGGCGTTGTAACTCCGCCCCATCTCCATCGTCTCCAACACCTCTTCTTCTGAGACGCCGAGATACTCCGCAATCTCCTGCACCCGGGGGGAACGTTGCAATTGTGTCGTCAATTCTTCGACCGCCGCCTTGATGCGCGGCCCCAACTCCTTGATGCGCCGTGGAACATGCACACTCCATGTCTTGTCCCGGATATGGCGCTTGATTTCACCCACGATCGTCGGCACGGCAAAGCTTTCAAAACTCCGGCCATAATCGGGATCAAAGCGCTTCAATGAAGCGATCAGCCCGATCATTCCGACCTGAACGAGATCTTCGTACGGCTCTGATCCATGGGCGAACTTAAAGGCCAATGTTTCCACTAGATCACGGTAATGCGCGACTAAAATCGCTTGAGCCTCTGCATCCCCATCCTCTTGGAATCTTGCTATCAGGTTGTACACCTGTTCATCGGTTAGTGAAGGATGTGGACGACTCGACATGTGACTCCACCACGCCCTTTCGGATATACTTGGTCATCGTCACAATTACGCCATTATCCCCTTTGATATCCACATGATCCATCAAAGATCGCATCAGAAAGACGCCCAACCCTCTTTCGCGAAGCGCGTTCATGGTCGGCCCGACTTCGATCGGCCCAGTACGCTTTTCAATCTCTTCGATATTAAAGCTGTTTCCACGGTCAACCACTTCGATTTCCAACCGGTTTGAGAAAATATTGCAACTGACCTCGATCTCCCCATCGCCGCCGCAATAAGCATGATCCACGGCATTGGTACACGCTTCGGAAACTGCCAATTTCAGATCTTCGATATCGTCATATGAGAAACCCATGCGATTGGCAATTCCAGAGACAGCCAACCGGGCTATGCCCACATAGTCCGGCTTCGCAGGAATTGTCAAATTCACCAAATCTAAGGGTTTACCACTCATTGTCGGCCATCCTCCTGCACTTTTTCTTCATTGAGCATAATTACGTTCAGGTTGGTGATGCGGAAAATGCGTTGCAGCCGCGCGTTCATGCCTTTCAAAATCAGTTTGCCACCCGTTTGACCCTGCGCCTTGTATGCACCGATCAACACACTCAGACCCGTGCTATCGATATATTCCACATCAGTAAAGTCGATCGTAATCGTGGTTCCGCCCTGACAGCGCGGTAACAGTTTTTCCCGTAGTTTGGGTGCGGTATACACATCAATTTCCCCTGAAACCACATAGGTGATCTCTTTTTCGTTCTCTATTTTTTCTTGAACGCTCAAATTCATTACTCTTCCCCTCCTGCCTCGATCAGCCGACGCGCTTGATCATCAAAATGGTTTGATCGTCTCTCATTATATAGTTAGTCATTTCGTATAATTTCTGATGAATGGCTTCCACCGCTTGTTGGGCGGGCAGGTGTATATGATCACGAATCATGCTTTTGATCGTTTCCCTTTCGATGAACTTGCCGTCGACCCTTGCCTCCGTCACTCCGTCGGTGAACAGGATAATCGCATCGTTCGGCTCCAAGTCGGCCACGTACTCGGGATATTCATTGTCCCGCAACACACCCAGAACCATTCCTTTGGTCTCCAAACTGGTGAAGCAATCTTCCCTGGCGGAATAAATCAGCCCGGGCTCATGACCAGCCGTTGCGTAACGAAACTGGTGGTTCAACGAATCATATACCCCGTAGATCATCGTGATAAACATGCTTGGCAAAACATTGCGTTCCACAATTGTGTTTAAGTCGCGCAAAATCTCCCCCGGGGAAAGGGATTTGGCATCCAGCCGGTCCATTGTGTACTTAATCATCGACATACACAAAGCCGCGGGAATCCCTTTCCCGACAATATCGGCAATGCCCACTCCCAACTGTTGCATCCCATGGTCGACAAAATTGTAGTAATCTCCGCTCATCTGCTTGGACGCCACACTAATCACCCCGATGTCCACACCAGGAAGCGAAGGGGTGGCCTCAGGTAGTAGCGTTTGTTGCAGACCCGCTGCAACTTCGATCTCATCTTCCAACTCGCGTTGCCGGCTCATCAGCTGTTCCCGTTCCTGATAAGCGACACCGTACCCCACCATGACTTCCAACAGCATCTCCAACGTGGCTTTCACTTCTTTGGGCAGCTCCGGTACCATTCGCTTGACCGATCCGATATGGACATTAATCACTTCTTCCGGCGAAACGCGTTTTTCTATGAACCATTTGCTTAGCTGTTGCGCGCTGTAAAGATGGTCTTCCTTAGGCTCGGTCATATAGGAAGCGAGCAGCTTCTCATATAGTTTTTTCAGATGAATATCCATGTGTTAGTTCTCCTTGCTGGAGCCTGCGCTTAAATTGCTCCAATATTCGAAAGCAATACGGCAACATTATCGCCTTTCTATGAGGAAGGCATAGAAAGGCCATCCTCATTTTACATTTTAAATTTAAAATATCACAGAAGGGAACAGAATTAAACAAGTTCAACAAAAAAAGAGAATGGCCCATTCACCATTCTCCAATCTCCATCAAAAATCAATCATACCCAAGCTAATCATCAACGCTTCATTGACTCGATTCATCATCTCATCATCAAGATGGGTGATCTTATCTGTCAATCTCTGTTTATCGATGGTCCGAATTTGTTCAAGCAAAATGACCGAGTCACGATCAAATCCGTACGCTTTGGCATCGATTTCTACATGCGTAGGTAACTTGGCTTTTTGGATTTGGGCTGTAATCGCGGCGACGATAACGGTGGGGCTAAATCGGTTCCCAATATCATTTTGTATCACTAAGACAGGTCGAACCCCACCCTGTTCGGATCCGACCACAGGGGAAAGATCTGCGAAATAGACATCGCCACGCTTGACAATCAAATCAATTACACCCCGCTAACTAATCGATCCAAAGTATCTTCAGCCTCTTCTTCCGCTACAAATGCTTCAGAAGCGATGTTGAGATTGATGCGAGCCATTTCCATATAGCCTCTTTGCATCATTTCGCGGATGAGACGTTTTTTCCGCTCTTGGAGATACATTTTCATCGCCTGACGAATAAATTCGCTGCGATTGGAATTATCCCTCGCCACCATACCATCTACTTCTTGAAGCAAATTTGTTGGCAGGCTGATCATAATTCTCTTTGTTCCGGACAAAATGAAGCACCCCCAACCAATCATCACCGTAAGCATTTCCCATCAATACTACCATTATGTCGTGGATGTTGCAAAAATATACTTATTAATAAGCTATATAAGCGCGATAGAGAAGGATTCAACAGGCATAGTTAAATGTATTCGTGCCATCCATTTAAATTCCTTCCCTTTCAATTGTAATACTAAAATTGTTCACCCTTGTCCAGTTGATTGTCCCACTGTCTTGGTGGATTGTATTGCAAACGGTTTATAAAGTCAACAATCTCTCCGTTTTTTATATAAAAACGGGGCAATCGATGACTCAAGGCACAAACCACTTCATATGAGATCGTCTTCAAAAAACTCGCCACTTCATCCACGGTAATTTTCTCCCCGCCTTGTTGGCCGTAGATGACCACTTCATCTCCCACTTGTACAGGCATCGCGTCTGTCACCTGGATCATCAACTGGTCCATGCAAATTCTACCGACGATAGGCACACGCTTTCCCTTTACCAGCACGTGGCCCGCATTGGAAAGATGACGGTTGATACCATCCGCATAACCGATGGGCAAGACAGCGATCCATTCTTGACCCGAAACGGTGTACGTATTTCCATAGCTTACGCCCGTGCCCCGCGGTGGTTTTTTCACATGGGCGACACGGCATTTCAGCGATAGCGCCGGCCGCAAGTCCACCGCATCCCGCTTCACCTCCGCGGACGGATAAAAGCCATACATGCTGATGCCGATCCGCACCATGTCAAACGCGCCCTCAGGCAATTGGATCGCTCCTGCGCTGTTGGCGATGTGCACCAGCGGTATGTTGTGCCGCTTTCGCACTTGGTTGACCACATCGGTGAAGCGCTGCAATTGAAAACGCGCATAAGCATCCTCTTCTTCATCTGCCGTGGCATAGTGGGTGAAGATGCCTTCCACTTCCACATGGCCAAGGCCCTCCGCTTGCGCCAGAAGGGGGGAAACCTCCTCAGGCAACACTCCCAACCGGCCCATTCCGGTATCCACTTTGACATGCACCCGTGCCGTAACTCCCAAGCGAACCGCTTCCTGTTCCACCGCCTCTAATATTTCGGAGCGGTATACAGTCAGCGTCAACCCATTTCGCAAGGCGTAGCCGACGGCATGTGGGGGCGTGTATCCCAACACCAAAATCGGGGCGTTAATGCCTGCCTGACGAAGTTCCACTCCTTCATCGACAAACGCGACCGCCAAATGGCTCGCACCCGCTTCCAGCGCCGCACGAGCCACCGGCACAGCACCATGGCCGTAGCCATTGGCTTTGACAACGGCCATCACTCGGGTGCGTTGTGGCAGGTAGCGCCGAAACTCTTTGATATTGTGCATGATGGCGTCAAGATCCACTTCAATCCATGCATCCCGGCCATGAATCATCCTATCACTTTTTCCAACCACGTCGCACCACTTCCAACTGGATATTGAGTTCTTTTAAAAATGCGTCACTGACCAACAAAGGGAATCTTTTCCCTTTGACTCTGATCATATAAGGCAAATCATACTCTTTCTCTATCTCATGGAGCCAAATGGTTTCCTCTTTGGTTCCCACTTTGGCCAGCAAACGATCTTGGTACAGTTCATAGCTTGGTTTCGCCCATATCAAGTACAAAATGGGCACGATGAGCATCGCAAACACCGCCGAAAGAACCATCCCGACAACAAATCCCGGGCTCCGAAACGGAAAAACGCTTAACACGAGCAACAAGCCGATTGCAAAAAATCCCGACTCCAGCAATTTGAGCACGCCGTTTTTCCGGTACAGCAACGTTGGGTACTTGGATTTCTCCACGATCAGTGCCTGTTTCGCCATCCTTTAACCTCATCCTTTTAGCAAGTCATTTCCACAACTAATCTGTATTATACCAGAGATTCGGCGGATATACGGACAAAAAAATGGACGACCTCCAGGCGGCAGTCCATTTGTTTCATTATTTGGATGACTGATTGTACGTAGAGTTTGCGATTTGCACGAGCTCATCCAAAGACAGATTGCCAATTAATTCATAATCGACGCCGCCTTCCGTCCATGTGAGCCGCTTCCGTTCTCCCATCTCCAGCAACACGCCCACGGTCTCCGCCAATTCCACCGGTTTGCCCATCAGGGGTAATCCTGCTTCCAACGCTTGTGGATGCCGCTCAGTCAGCGTGAATGATTTGTCTCCTTTGAAACGCATCACCACCACCGGCCCTTGTGGCGTTTGAATGGTTCGCTCGCTTTGCAGGCGGGTTCCCTGGGGAATGTATTCAGGCAATACGGCTTCAATCTCTTTTTGTTTGGCAGAAGGTTTGGCCATCGCTGCCAACGAAGTTTTGGAATCCTGGGGTAATTTCTCCAAGTTGCGTTTCATGTCAAACGCGTCTTTGTCAAAGGATGCGCCTTCTTTAAACCGGTCAAACTCCACCTTGATCAACTCTTCGTTCGATTCGCTCAACACCGCCACTTTATGGGGGTTCAACTTGTGATCCAACCAGATCCGCTGCTTGTTAGCATGTTGGTTAAAAGGATATTTGGCAACCACTTCAAATTGGTATTGTTTTTTCCCGGCGCGAAAAGTGCGCTCATTATCATCGATAATGCTTTGAATGACTGTTTGATAAAGATAAACCTGCCCACCCGAATAAGGCCAGTCACTTTGGAACCGGAAACTCTTTTTGAGGTGCGGCGTCAGCACATACACCCCTTCTTCATTGCGCAACAAGATCTGGGTAATCCCTTTTTTCATGTTTTTGATCGCCACGCGGAAAAAATGCGGCTTCTTGTACCACACCTCTATATCGTATAGTTGCGGTTCTTTGCCAGAGCGGATCGTCATTTTCCCATGGCTAACATAAGACTCCATCTCTTCCGAACGCTTGGATAAGTCGCTCACGACTTCCTTAGCGTCTTTGACGCCGCATCCGGCCATGCTCAATGCCAATGCAATGACTATCAGACTTAGCCAGACTTTCCGACACATAAGATCCTCCCTTTCGTCAATTTCCCGGGAAATGTGTCGGTTAGCAGGGGACCGTTTTTCTGGAAGAAGCTACACATTGCAACACATATATGGATCGACGGAGTGATGGCAGCATTCCCGCCCTCTCGGCAACATTCTCCCGCGGCTGTTTGTCCCTCCTAACCGCGTTATATATGTATGTCCCCCTATGGACAGTTATGCTTTATCCACCCGCTCGACCACAGCCATTGCTAGCGCGTAATGCGTGCTGTGCGAAATAGACAAATGCACAGTGGCCGTCCCTTCTGGGAACACGCGCTGAACCACCGCCTCCGACAAAATGACAAATGGCTTCCCATGTCCGTCATTCACCACTTCAATATCCTGAAACGAACAAACACCGCCAATCCCCGTCCCCAATGCTTTGGAAATCGCTTCTTTGGCGGCAAACCGCCCCGCAACATATTCCAAACAGCGACGTGGCTGTTCAGGCATTCTCGCCCATTCCTCCGCAGTCAAGATACGACTGGCCAGCCGTTCACAACCCAATCGCTCAATGCGTTCCAACTCGACGATGTCGGTTCCAATCCCCCAAATCACTTGCTTCACCTCTCAATCAGAGCAAGCCCACAGCAAATAGCCCGCTGATTATCAAAAAGAGCATAACACAACGAAAAAGAGATCACCAACCGCCCTGTGGAGTTGACATCCGTTTTTTTACGGTCTTCCCAACGGTAAATTAATGGTATAGTAGATAAGGAATATGGTTTGATGAGGAGGCTTCTCCATGTATCAGGTGAATAACCGCATCAACATCACATCCCCTGAGCATCTGGCGATGTTGCGGGAACGTTTCAGCAACGCGCCCGAATCGATGAGCAGGGTTCCCGGTTTCGTCTCGTTTCGTTTGTTGGAGGCGGAAGATGGTTCCCATGTCCTTGTGGAAACCGTTTTCAAATCCAAAGAAGATTATCGCGCATGGGTGGAAAGCGACCACTTTAAGCGCGCTCACGGCGGACGTACCGGTGAAGCCAACCGGCCTGAGCTGAGCAGTTATCATGTAAGGATAACATAACCTTACCCGCGCTCATTCAATACCAAATGACTTACAAGGAGTGACTTTCTTCATGACTGCAGGATTAGTTGTTAAATTTTTGCATGTTCTGTTCGTCGCCACTTGGTTTGGCGGCATCAGCCTGATGGCCATGGTGTTGCGTGACGCGACTCGCTCCAACAACCTCGACACCATGTCGCACGCATTGAATCGCGCCCAACGCTGGAATATGACCATGTTTATGCCCAGTGCAGTGTTGTCCCTGATCACTGGTATGTACATGCTGATGCAAGTAGACGGCGAGAAGCCGCTGTGGCTGATCGTCAAAGAGCGTTTCGGTAGCGTGGTTGTCCTTTTGTTCATCTTGTTTGTCGTCATTTACGGCCGCAAGGCGCTGAACCAAGTGCAAGCCAGCGGCATCGAGAGCGCAAAGGCGCAGTCCATCATCAAGCGTTACATCATGTTGCTCAATATTTCACTATTGCTGATGGCGGTGCTGATCTTCTTCGCCACCGTCAAATTGGCATAAGCCAGCAAAAGCTTCATGGCCATTTGGTCATGAAGCTTTTATTTGCTGCTAGAAACAGGGCAGACGTCCAGTCATTCCTCTATATACGCAATATCAATCAAGGAAGGTTCTATCATTCTTGCGTCGATCCCTTTGCCATCCCTTTCGTTCCTACAACCCTCTCCTCCCTAGTCCGCTTACAAAAAAACCCCAGCGGAACTCGTCGTTCGCACCGGGGTTGTTATCATCATCCTGTCGTGTGTAGCTGGTCTAATCAATCATCCAACACGCATTTTTCCAATGGAATGAGCTTGGTTTTCTTCGTCCATTTATAACCGAGATAAAAGGCCAAGAACACAGGAATACCGATATATGAAACCAACAGCCCATACCAGTCAATCGTTTGTCCCAACAATGCTTGGTAGTTTTGTCCCACAATTACGATCAAGCAGAGGGTGAAAGCAAACAACGGCCCAAACGGGAACCATTTGGCTTTGTATGGCAGGTCGGCCAAGTCCCTTCCTTGACGCACATAGGCGCGGCGGAAACGGTAGTGACTGATCGCAATTCCCAGCCATGCGATAAACCCGGTCAAGCCGGAAGCGTTCAGCAACCAAATGTAGATCGTCCCTTCCCCAACCAACGAAGCGAGGAAAGCCAATCCCCCGATCAACGCCGTAGCCAACAAAGCATAAATCGGTACGCCATTTTTCGTCAGTCTGGCAAAAATCTTCGGCGCCTTCCCTTCTTTAGCCAACATCCACAACATCCTTGTGGAAGCGTACATCCCCGAGTTGCCAGCGGACAAAACAGACGTCAATATCACCGCATTCATCACGGAAGCGGCAAAGGCGAAACCAGCGCGTTCAAACACCAGTGTGAACGGGCTTTTGGCGATAGCATCTACATCTCCGCCGGCTAAGTTCGGATGCGTATACGGGAGAATCGTGCCAATCACCAAAATCGCCAAACCATAGAACAACAAGATCCGCCAAAACACTTGCCGAATCGCCCGCGGCACGTTTTTGCTTGGGTTCTCACTCTCTCCCGCGGCCACGCCGACCAGTTCCGTCCCTTGGAATGAAAAACCAGCAATCATAAATACGCTGATGATCCCCATCAACCCGCCGCTAAATGGTGCCTCTCCCACCGTCCAGTTCTTGGTGCCGACGGCTTGTCCACCCAGAATGCCGACAATCATCAACAAACCGACCACAATAAAAATGATAACTGTTGCCACTTTGATGAAGGAAAACCAATACTCCGATTCACCATATCCTTTGACCGATAACGCATTCAAGGCGAACATCAGCACCAGAAACAACGCACTCCATAAGATGGCAGGCGAATCAGGGAACCAATATTTCATGATAATCGAGCCTGCCGACAATTCCACTGCAATGGTGATCGCCCAATTGTACCAATAATTCCAACCCAAAGCGAAACCGAAGGCCGGGTCAACAAAACGGCTGGCATATGTGCTGAAGGAGCCGGAGACTGGCATATAGGTGGCCAACTCCCCCAGGCTGGTCATCAAGAAGTACACCATCATACCAATGGCCATGTATGCGACCAACGCCCCTCCAGGGCCCGCTTGTTGAATCGCGGAGCCGCTGGCCAAAAAGACCCCTGTCCCGATGGAGCCGCCGATGGCAATCATCATCAGATGCCTGGCTTTTAAGTCGCGTTTCAAATCGCCACCCGATTTTCCTCTGCTCATGAAAAAACACCTCTCTACTGTTATAGTATGGCGAGGTGGTCAGGATAATAAAAATACCGCCCAATGACGATGCACCTGATTTGGACGGCATATTACCATACTCACACCAAATCCCCGCAAGATAGCGCAACACATTTGCTTGGCAGGCAAATGTGACAGTGCTGCCCCTATTCGAGCACAGCCCCAGCCTCACTGATCAGAGAACACAATGAAGCTTCGGCGGTCTTTCCTTTCATTGATTTTCGCCGACTTCTCTGTGTCTCCAATCAACTACTCATAAAAACCGCGACCTCTACCTCACCGAAGAGATCCGATGAGGGTTTACCTATTCGATTTCTGGTTCGTATGTAACGAGTATAAGCTAACCTTAGTCATTTTTCAATGTTAATATACAGGTAAAACATACTAAAACCATTTAATTAACTCAACCAGACGTCTCGCTTATTTGTTCCGCAAGTGAAAAAGCGGCATTGAAAGCTTACCAAGCTTGCATCCTGTTTTCTGAGGATACTATTAAAGGCAAGTCCCGGCACGTAAAAGCATACCATGTAGTAGTTCAATCAAGCGAAGCGGATGGGAGAAACGCCGATGGAAAGTTGGTTTCATTTCTTGCTGCTGGGTTTGGCCTTGTCCACCCCTGTCGGACCGGCCAATCTGGAGATGATCAAACTCGGCATGAATCGGGGATTTTATTTGTCATGGCTAGTGGGATTGGGTGACGTTTTTTCCAATCTGTTTTTCATGCTGATTCTGTTGTATGGGTTGTCAGATTGGCTTGCGCATGAATGGGTACGTGCCATCTTCTCCATCATCGGCGGCCTTTTCCTCATTCAATTGGGCCTGCGTTCCAACATGACGATCTCGTTGCTTTCCGTTTCCTTTCCCGATCCGGTTTCAGCGATGATGAAAGGATTTTGTCTTGGCTTGATCAATCCCAGCGACCTGTTGTCCTGGCTTGGCATCTACAGCAGCATCAGTCAACAATCCATTGACTTCATCTGGTCCGCTTTTGCTTGGCTTCTGCTCGGCTCCTGTCTGTGGAACTCCTTGCTCTCCTTTGCGGTTAGCCATTGCCGTCATTTTGTCAAACCCACCCTCCTACAAATCTTCATGAGGGGAGCGAGCCTGCTCTTAGCCGTCTATGGCGCCAGCTTCCTCATCCGGGGTGTAAGCCACTTCATTTTCAGCGGATAAGCCTCAACGATCCACTCGCTCAAGATGAACCCCTTTATCAACGCGATCAGTTCAAAGAATGATAGATTTCCTCTGTATACTTGGTAATCACTTCATCATAATTGGGATAAGGATATCCAAGGTTTTTTGACACGGCTTTGGCATATTTTCTAAACAGCTCGTGACAAGTGAATAGCGATTGCCACATGTTTTCGTAACTGTTCTCAGAATAGGTGGACAACAACTTTTGACAATCTTGTTCGGGCAGATAGCGCTCTATAAATTTATAATTTTTCCCCAAACTGAAAGAAAAACCTTGCTCAGACCCAATATGCCAAGACATCATCCGCAATCAAATTGGGTTTTCCATTCTCATTTAAGTGGTCGATAGCAAACAGGATTTCCTTTCTCGCCACACCTTTCACAATATATGTGGAAACCCACCAATACTCATTGCAACAATCATCAAACTCCCTTGCGGTCGGTTTTTTAATCCAATATTGCCTGTCGCTGGCCACCACTTCCTGTTTGACCAGACCATCTTTATCAAGGAGGACTTGCACCAAGCCGTCGCTATCGGCAAAATACTCTTCCACTTCTGCCAACGGAATCAGGGTGAGATCTAGCTTAATGCCATCATCAAATAAGATGAGATACGAAAACCAATTGCCCAACTCCGGCGGGAAAAGCTCCATGTCTTCTGGCTTTTGCATAAACAGACGATGACCGAATGCATCCAGCCACAAATCATTCTCTTTAAATGAGTCAAGATCGGTGACGAAATAGGAGATATCATAATCCTGAAATTTATCCGGTCGAATGTTCTTGTTGGTGCGCAAACCTTCCAGCGTGACCAAGCGGATGCGCTGGTCATGTACAGCAAAATCGATCAGCATCTGCATCATTTCTTGTTCGCTTCTCATGGTGCTCCCCCTTGCTCATCGTTATCATGATGCCAACATAACACAGCATGTTCGATCTCCATAAAAAAACACCCCTTCAGATATTCATATCTGAAGGGGTGCATTGATTCATCATTTTCTATTATTCGACCGTCACACTTTTCGCCAGGTTACGTGGTTTATCCACATCGTAACCGCGCTCCACGCAAGCGTAGTAGGCGAACAATTGCAACGGGATCACTGTCAGCACCGGTGTCAAGAGGTCAATCGTTTTGGGGATGTGGATCACTTCATCCACCGTTTTCCGCAACTCGCTGTCCCCTTCTGTCGCAAGTCCCAGCACATGGGCTCCGCGTGCTTTCACCTCTTGAATGTTGCTTACCATTTTATCATACACCGCATGTTGCGTTGCGAGTGCCACCACCGGAATGCCTTCCTCAATCAACGCCAAGGTACCGTGCTTCAACTCACCTGCGGCATACGCTTCAGAATGAATGTAAGAAATCTCCTTCAGCTTGAGCGAGCCTTCCAGCGCTACGGCATAATCCAAGCCCCGGCCCAAGAAGAAAAGATGCTCGTTTTTCGCCATGCTGCGAGCAAACTGGGCAATCTGTTTTTCTTGCTTGAGCACATCTTCCGCCTGAGTGGAAAGAGCCATCAAGTGGTTGACGATCTCACTCAATTGCTCCGCTGTTTTCGGTCCCCGCACTTGAGCCAAATAGAGGCCCAACAGGTAGATGGCAATCAATTGCGATGTGTATGCTTTGGTTGAAGCGACCGCAATCTCCGGTCCTGCCCAAGTGATGATCACATCATCGGCTTCACGGGCCACGCTGGAACCGACCACATTGGTGATCGCGATGACGCGTGCGCCTTGTTTTTTGGCCTCACGCAACGCCGCCAGCGTATCAGCCGTCTCACCAGACTGGCTCACCACTACCACCAGGGTTTTATCCGTGATAATCGGGTTGCGGTAGCGGTACTCAGATGCTACATCACATTCAACCGGGATGCGAGCCAACTCTTCCAATACCGTCTTGCCAACCAATCCCGCATGGTAAGCCGTACCGCAAGCGACAAAGTGGATTTTCTCAATGCCTTTGATCTGCTCCTTCGTCAAGCTAATCTCTTGCGACAGGTCAACCACTCCGTCTTTTACCCGTCCACTCAACGTATCGCGAATCGCTTTGGGTTGCTCATGGATCTCTTTCATCATGAAGTGGTCATATCCGCCTTTTTCCGCAGTGGCGATATCCCAGTTTACTTTCATCGTTTCCCGCTCAACCGGCGTGCCATCGACGCGCATCAACGTCACGCTATCCGGCTTCAAGATGGCCATTTCGCCATCTTCCAAGATGTACACATCACGGGTGTGTTTTAAGATCGCCGGAATATCCGAAGCGATGAAATTCTCCCCGTCGCCCACTCCCACAACCAGCGGGCTTGCATAGCGGACCGCAACCAGCTTATCTGGCTCATACTCGCTGATTACGCCAAGTGCGTAGGCCCCTTCCAAACGGGCAACTGCTTTTTGCACGGTGGAGACGAGATCACCGTCCCACAGTTCGGCCAAAAGCTTTGCCACGACCTCGGTGTCCGTTTCAGAGGTGAAAACATGCCCTTTTGCCATCAGCTCTTCTTTCAGCTCGATGTAATTCTCGATAATCCCGTTGTGAACAATGGCAAACCGTCCCGCCATGTCCACATGAGGATGCGAGTTCTCATCAGATGGCTTTCCATGGGTTGCCCAACGAGTGTGTCCGATCCCCAGCACGCCTGGCAGGGATTCTACAGCCAACCGCTCTTCCAGATTGGCCAGTCGGCCTTTGGCTTTATTGACCTTGATCGTCTCGCCATTGTATACAGCCAACCCTGCAGAGTCATACCCACGGTACTCAAGCTTGCTGAGTCCTTCCAGCAAAATGGACTGAGCCTGCTTTTCACCAATGTAACCCACGATTCCGCACATATTAAATTGTACCCCCTAAAAGAATGGTTTGATGGTGTTGCATCAATTCTCTATTTATTGTTCCCTAAGTCCGTTCACGCATCATACCGAGAGTTTTGTACAATGAGTCACCCCATTGGTTTGTCCCTCAGTTCCGCGGCTCTGATGCGAAGCCGGGAGGTATCCGCCGAAAATTCGATATGCCTCCACCTCGTCAACTGCGGCGCTACGTCCATGCCACAGTCCTGGCGCTTGACAACATAAAATCAAAGGCCTTTGTTTCTATGTCCATGCATTGAACATAAAAACAAAGGGATGTATTCATGTTATTCCAAAAGAAACAAAATGTAAAGGGCGGCATTTCCGCCAAAATGCCGCCTAATAATGCATTTATCTTACGAACCCAGCTGATTCCTAACGACATCAGCTATTTTCTCCACATGATTTTTCACAATTTGTTCATCTGGACCTTCCGCCATCACACGGATAAGCGGTTCGGTTCCCGATGCCCGCACCAATACGCGGCCATCGTTGCCCAGCTGCTTTTCCACTTCGCGAATGCTATTTTGAATCGCTTCGTTTTGCTCCCAACCTTCTTTGGAATGCACGCGCACATTAACCAACACTTGCGGATATTGCTTCATGACACGGGCCAAATCGCTGAGGGTTTGGGCTTTATCCTTCACCACGCGCAACAATTGGACTGCTGTCAACATCCCGTCACCCGTGGTGTTGTGATTCAAGAAAATGATGTGGCCGGATTGTTCTCCACCCAGGTTGTATCCGCCCTCTCGCATCTTCTCCATCACGTATCGGTCTCCCACTTTTGTGCGCTCGGTCTTAATACCTAACTCATCCATGGCTTTGAAAAAGCCGATATTGCTCATGACGGTGGTAACAACGGTATTTCCGTTCAACTCGCCTTTTTCTTTCATATACCCGGCGCAGATGGACATGATCATGTCCCCATCGATCAGGTTGCCTTTTTCATCCACAGCAATGAGGCGGTCAGCATCACCGTCAAACGCCAAGCCAAGATGTGCTTGTTTGTTCAACACCTCTTGGCGCAACCGTTCCGGATGGGTCGAACCGCAGTCCACATTGATGTTGGTCCCGTCCGGATGGACACTCATCGCCGTCACATCCGCTCCCAAATCACGCAAAAGATGCGGCGCCAATTCATAAGCCGCACCATTCGCACAGTCCACCACAATGTGCATACCACACAAATCAGTGTCGATGGTCGACTTCAAGTGCTCCAAATACGCCTTCACCGCATCGCGGTCATCCGTAATACGCCCGATTTGGTCGCCTGCTGGACGCGGTAACTCATCCTCTTTTGCGTCCAACAATTGCTCGATTTCGGCTTCGACTTCATCCAGCAATTTATAACCATCCGCACCAAAAAATTTGATGCCGTTATCTTCAAACGGATTATGGGAAGCGGAAATCATCACACCAGCATCCGCCTCCAAATGACGCGTGAGAAATGCCACGCCCGGGGTGCTCACCACTCCCAAACGGACGACATCGCAACCCATCGACAGCATGCCAGCCATCAGGGAAGCTTCCAGCATTTCGCCCGACAGGCGAGTGTCACGACCGATGACGATCTTGGGACGCTGTTTTCCTTTTGTCAACACATAGGCACCACAACGTCCCAGGCGGAAAGCCAATTCCGGAGTTAACTGTTGATTGGCTACTCCCCTAACCCCATCGGTTCCAAAATATTTACCCATGTTTTCTCCTCCTCGTTAACAAACCAAACCCTTATTCAGCAATTTTGATTTTTGCTTTTGGTTCTGGTTGCCCAACCACCTCGACATATGAAGGCAATATGAATTGGATCGGCACTTCATGAGTCCCTACAGGTAAATTGGATACATCGACCAGCGTTTTTATGTCTGTATGATTCAATTTTGCCAGTTGTGCAGGCGATCCGGAAAGGGTGACGTTCAGTTTACCACCCGCCGGTGAGATGATTTCCGCTGTGGCCCCTTCCCTGAGACCGGTCAGCTCTATGGGAATCTCTTTAAATATTTTAGTCTCAGCACGAACCATTTTAACATAGATTTCTACCTGTTTGGGTTCCACTTTTATGGCGCCATCCTGAACAGGAATGGGAGCCAGAATCGTCTGATCCCGTTTCACTTTGCTCAAATCCAGCTTAGGCCCGCTATAAACCTGCAAGTCTTCCAGATAATCTTCCGGGCCGTATACAGTCACTTTGTTCACATTGGTGGTAATTTCCTCCACTGCGTAACCGGGCGGCGGTCCCTTTTCCACTCCCACTTGAAGTGGTACTTCTTTATTGGGGATATTGATCGGCACTTGCACATGAACCGCTTCGGGATTCACATCCACCTGCTGCAGAACGCCTGATTCGCCGTAAGCCTGAACCCGTAACTGTTTGTCAAACGATTGTTCTTGTTTGTTTAAATGAATCATGACCTTCACCGATGTGACTCGTTCGAGAGTAGACTCCGATCCGCGAACCAATACCTTGGAAGGGTTGATAATCGGTTGGCTCACTTTGAACCCATCTGGCACATCACCGACAAACTCCGCCCGCACCATCATCTCTTTTTGCACTTTTTCTTCCAGATGAACCTCTACTTCTTTCGGTTCCACCTGTTTGGTAATCCCCTTGGGCAACCCCTCCACCCGCACCGGCAACGAATGTGTTCCTGCTCCCACATTTCTCGCATCGACAAACACTTGGTATGTACTAGGGAAGCGCTCCAGCTGAGCATCATTGCCATACAGAGTCAGCATCACCTTTTGCGGCTGCTCCACCAATTCATAGCGGTTTTTGTCATATTTCACGGCAACTGAAATGTCCCGAATCTGCGTGCGGTCTCCATCCGTAGGAGCAGTGAAGGTCGCATCGGTAACAGAACCCCACAGCATGACCGCCAAGGCTACTGAAACCACGCGCAACAACATATCATTTTGCACCCAGTTATTCATGCCGTTTTGCCTCCTTCTCCCTGCGCAGCCAAAAGACCGGACTTTTTTCAGGTGGTTTCAGCTCTTCATATAAACGGGACACTAACTGTTCTTCACTGATATCCCTTTCCAATTGCCCCATTAACGCCAAGGAAATTTGCCCCGTTTCCTCAGAGACAATCACCATCACCGCATCAGAAATTTCGCTCAAGCCGATCCCTGCGCGGTGGCGGGTGCCAAGCTCTTTACTGATGAAAGGATTTTCAGATAATGGCAAATAACATCCCGCAGCCATGAGCCGATCATGACGAATCACCACCGCTCCATCATGCAAGGGCGTGTTTGGAAAAAAGATATTTTTCAGCAGTTCCGAACTCAATTTTGCCTCGATTACCGTGCCGGTTTCAATATAATCACTTAAGCCGGTCTGCCGTTCAATGGCGATGAGCCCGCCAATTTTCCGCTTAGACAAAAAAGAAACAGCACGGGAGACTTCACCCACCACCATCGCCGCCATCTGATCTTCAATCTGACTGGTGCGGCCAAAAATGCCACCCCGGCCCAACTGCTCCAAAGCACGTCGCAACTCCGGCTGAAAGATGATCATCACTGCGATCACCCCAACAGAAAACAGGTTCTCAATCAGCCATTGCAACGTGGCCAAATGGAACAGGTTGCTCATCAACCAGATTAATAAAAGGACACTAATCCCTTTTAATAGTTGAACCGCTCTGGTTCCCCTGAGCAACATCAAAAGGTGGTAAATGATATAACTGACAATTAATATATCTACAATATCATTGAGATAACTCGTTACACCCTCTATCTGCATTCCAACCCTCCATCACGTCCATCTCTTGTGTATTATGCTACATCGAGTGCTGTTTTTACCCTCTTTCATTATGGGGGAAAAGACCGAAAAAAGAAATGTCTATAAAAATGGTGCCCATTTCCATAATCAATTGTTTCTTCCACCAAGCTCTCATGTAAAAGCCTTAGCATTCACTCTGTCTAGGGTGTGTCTGGCAAATCAAGTTGGTGAAGAAGAAGCGGCGGAAAAACCTTTTCTCGAGGAGCGCCGATGCACAAGTGAAGCGAATGAGAAAATAGTTTTGTAGCCGCTGGCCTATTCATCGGACACGCCCTAGAGACAACATGAATAAGGCGCACATGACATGATCCCAAAGACACTCGGTATTTTAATAACATTCTAAATAAAAGGGCTTTTTTAAGCGCATAAAAATCCATTGAGCAAAAGCCACAAAAAAACACAACCTGCCATGAGGTTGCGTTTTGACTGTAACATCATATAACCACTTATAGCACTTTTTGACCGAAAACAGAACCCATCAGCGCCACCGCTACTTTCGCCGTTTGGTTTTCGCGATCCAGAATCGGGTTCACTTCAACAAACTCCGCAGAAGTGAGAATCCCCGCTTCCGCCAACATCTCCATCGCCAAATGGCTCTCACGGTATGTGATACCTCCCGGTACCGGGGTGCCCACACCAGGTGCATCTTTCGGATCCAAGCCATCTAAGTCTAAGCTGAGATGGACGCCATCTGTATCATGGGAGACGATACCAATCGCTTCATCCATCACCCGCGCCATGCCTAACCGATCGATTTCATGCATCGTAAACACTTTGATTCCCAACTGAGCAATCAATTCCTTCTCGCCAGGGTCCAGCTCCCGCGCACCGATGATCACGGTGTTCTCCGGTCGCACTTTGGGCGCATATCCACTGATGTTCACCAAATCGGGATCACCAATTCCCAAGCTAACCGCCAAGGACATGCCATGGATATTTCCTGAGGGAGATGTTTTCCCGGTATTCAAATCGCCATGGGCGTCAAACCAAATCAAACCCATGTTGTTGTAATGTTTAGCCACCCCTGCAATGGTTCCGATCGCCATGCTATGGTCACCGCCAAACACCAAAGGAAAACGCTTTCTTTCTACGACACTAGAAACCGTCTCTGATAACTTTTCACATACGTCCTTAATTTCAGTCAAATATTTTAATTTGGGGTTACCGATTTGAATCGACTCAGGGCTGGGAACAGAAATATCCCCGATATCTTCCACTTCATAACCCAATCCCTCCAACAAGGATTGTGCGGAAGCATAGCGGATGGCGCTCGGACCCATGTCCACACCGCGGCGCCCCTGTCCTAAGTCCATTGGCATCCCAATAATTGAAATCGGCTTTTTTTCCATTGCTATATCCCCTTTTCTATACAGACTAGGCGATACCATTGTATCACAGAGAATAGTTTACTAACAAAAATATTTTAGTTATAACAAACAATATTGTAATAATTATTCATTTTATAGTATATTCAATCAGGAATTTTCAACCTATTTATGACCTTGTATGAAAAGGTGCAACCCTTAGTTTCTCAAAAATGTTTTAATCTTACATAAAACTTTTAATGCCTGATCCGAGTTACTTTGCATGGCATATCAAACCACTATTTTCCAATTTAAGTACAACATCTCTGGCGAACCATGGAAAGCCAACAGAGATATGAAAATTAACCAAGGGGATATTATGCCTCAGTCTACAGACATCATGGCCCATGTACAGTAAATCCCCATGGTAAACCGATGAACATACAAGCTACCAGCTAACGCCACAGCACAGTGAGACCTGGGGATAGGACAAACCACATCCTGCTACCTTCAAACGCCTCATTTGCCATCTTGTTGCCACCATTCACCACTTCATTCACACTCATATTATGCCCCACCGTGTATGCAAAAATAAAAGCTTGCAAAGAAAATCAAGCCGTCCTTTACAATTAGGAAAGTGGCTTTAGCAAAGAGCCGTAAAAACAAAAAAACCTCCAGATAACTGGAGGTTTTGCTTAATAAAATTTGGAGCGGAAGACGGGATTCGAACCCGCGACCCTCGCCTTGGCAAGGCGATGCTCTACCCCTGAGCCACTTCCGCATATAAAGAGTGAGCCATGAAGGACTCGAACCTTCGACACCCTGATTAAAAGTCAGGTGCTCTACCAACTGAGCTAATGGCTCAAATAACTGGCGGAGCTGACGGGATTCGAACCCGCGATCTCCTGCGTGACAGGCAGGCATGTTAGGCCTCTACACCACAGCTCCGCAAAGAAAAACAATCCTGGTGGACGCTGACGGGATCGAACCGCCGACCCTCTGCTTGTAAGGCAGATGCTCTCCCAGCTGAGCTAAGCGTCCACATTTGGTGACCCGTAGGGGATTCGAACCCCTGCATGCTAGCGTGAAAGGCTAGTGTGTTAAACCGCTTCACCAACGGGCCATTTTCTGGAGCTTCCTACCAGGCTCGAACTGGTGACCTCTTCCTTACCATGGAAGCGCTCTGCCGACTGAGCTAAGGAAGCATGTTGGCTCCTCAGGTAGGACTCGAACCTACAACCTACCGGTTAACAGCCGGTTGCTCTGCCATTGAGCTACTGAGGAACATTTGGAGCGGGTGAAGGGAATCGAACCCTCGCATTCGGCTTGGAAGGCCGATGTTCTACCACTGAACTACACCCGCATCTTGGAGCGGAAGACGGGATTCGAACCCGCGACCCTCGCCTTGGCAAGGCGATGCTCTACCCCTGAGCCACTTCCGCATGTAAGAGTGAGCCATGAAGGACTCGAACCTTCGACACCCTGATTAAAAGTCAGGTGCTCTACCAACTGAGCTAATGGCTCATGTTGGCTGGGGAAGTAGGGATCGAACCTACGCATCACGGAGTCAAAGTCCGTTGCCTTACCGCTTGGCTATTCCCCAGCGTGTAATCATGGTGGAGGGAGTAGGATTCGAACCTACGAAGGCAAAGCCAGCGGATTTACAGTCCGCCCCATTTGGCCACTTTGGTATCCCTCCGTATGATGGTGGACGCTGACGGGATCGAACCGCCGACCCTCTGCTTGTAAGGCAGATGCTCTCCCAGCTGAGCTAAGCGTCCGCATTTGGTGACCCGTAGGGGATTCGAACCCCTGCATGCTAGCGTGAAAGGCTAGTGTGTTAAACCGCTTCACCAACGGGCCAATTAGATTGGAGCGGAAGACGGGATTCGAACCCGCGACCCTCGCCTTGGCAAGGCGATGCTCTACCCCTGAGCCACTTCCGCATATAAAGAATGAGCCATGAAGGACTCGAACCTTCGACACCCTGATTAAAAGTCAGGTGCTCTACCAACTGAGCTAATGGCTCATGTTGGCTGGGGAAGTAGGGATCGAACCTACGCATCACGGAGTCAAAGTCCGTTGCCTTACCGCTTGGCTATTCCCCAGCGTGTAATCATGGTGGAGGGAGTAGGATTCGAACCTACGAAGGCAAAGCCAGCGGATTTACAGTCCGCCCCATTTGGCCACTTTGGTATCCCTCCGTATGATGGTGGACGCTGACGGGATCGAACCGCCGACCCTCTGCTTGTAAGGCAGATGCTCTCCCAGCTGAGCTAAGCGTCCACATTTGGTGACCCGTAGGGGATTCGAACCCCTGCATGCTAGCGTGAAAGGCTAGTGTGTTAAACCGCTTCACCAACGGGCCATTTTCTGGAGCTTCCTACCAGGCTCGAACTGGTGACCTCTTCCTTACCATGGAAGCGCTCTGCCGACTGAGCTAAGGAAGCATGTTGGCTCCTCAGGTAGGACTCGAACCTACAACCTACCGGTTAACAGCCGGTTGCTCTGCCATTGAGCTACTGAGGAATATCAAACAAAACTCTTTCAAGAGACAAGAGATATTATAAACTCATTCTAAGCAGTAGTCAAGCCTTATTTTTTAGGTTTGAATCAAATGATTCACACCCTGAAAATTAGAATGGAATAAAGCGTGTTGCAAGATGAAGAGATGAAGTAGGATAAGCCCTCGACCGATTCGTATCCGTCAGCTAAACG
>NZ_FXTU01000013.1:0-49295 GCF_900182735.1 Laceyella tengchongensis
GTCTTTAAGCTTCTGTTCTCCAACCGCATAAACTGTTCCGCCAACTGTGTCGGTAAGAAACTGATCGTGATCCCCTGTTCCTCCATGTAACGGTTTAATCCCGCCACATCCAGTCGCAGTTCTTCCGGAATCACATGCAGGGTAGCCCCGGCCAGCAGGTATGGATACACTTCCCACACCGATGCATCAAAACCAAAGCCCGCGTATTTCGTTGCCCGATCCGCTTCTGTCACCCCGAATTCGCGGATGTGCCACGTGGCCAAGTTGAGTACCGCGCGGTGTTCCACCATCACCCCTTTGGGTTGACCGGTCGAACCGGAAGTGTAGATCACATAAGCGAGATCATCGGGTCGCCCTTCCTCCGACAACGCACTTCGGTCTCCTGCCTCCCAATCGATCTGATCTAGCCACAATACCCGGTCAGCCCATTCCTCTGGCACATTCACGCCACGCTCGGCTAACAACAGCTTCGCTTGCGCGTCCGCCAGCATATAGCGTATCCGCTCTTCCGGGTACTCAGCATCGATCGGCAGATAAGCCGCTCCTGCCTTTAACACCCCGAGCGTCCCGACCACCATCGCGAATGATGGGCGCACCATGATACCGATAATCTCTTCCCGCTTCGCCCCCCGGTTTCGAAGCAAGCGGGCCAGTCGATTGGCACGCGCATCCAATTCGCCGTAGGTCAGCGTCTCCTCCCGGTACACCACCGCCGTCCGTTCGGGGGTGCGCGCCGCTTGTTCCGCAATACACTCGTGCAGGGTCCGGTCTCGTGGATACTCCGCTTCCGTCGCGTTAAACGCGTTCAGCAATCGATCCACTTCCGTTTCATCCATCAATGTAAATGCTTGAAGTTCCTTTTCTGTCCCTGAAACTACCTGCTCCAACAACCGTACATAATAGCCAATCCACCGCTCGACCGTCGCCCGGTTAAACAAAGAGGTGTTGTATTCCACGGCGAAATGAAGGGTTTCCTGTTCCTCCGCTTCCCATGTCATGTCAAACATGGACTGCTTCCATTTCCACTCCGTAAACGGCTTCACATCGATCCCCGGCAACGCGAATGGTTCTTTGTCGACATTTTGCAATACAAACACCGTGTCGAACAACGGATTGCGACTGCCGTCTTTTGCGCTGGGGAGTGTTGCTAGCTCTTCCAATGGGTATTCTCCATGCCCATACGCGGACAGGACGTTTTGTTTCACCTCTGCAAGGTATTGGTGGAAGGTACGCTCCGGTGTCGGTTGCGACCTGAGCGGCAACGTATTAACAAACATGCCGAAAATCTGCTCCGCTTCCGCCTGAATGCGGCCGGCAATGGGAAAGCCTACCGCCAGATCGGTTTGCCCCGACAATTTGGCCAGCATCACCTTATATGCCGCAAGCAAAACCATAAACAGCGTGGCCCCTTCTCGTTCACTCACACGTTTCAGTTGATGAGTCAATTGCGCGTCCAAACGGAACCGAACCTTTTCTCCTACAAACTGTTGGAGCTTCGGACGCGGCCGATCAGTCGGCAGTTCCAGAACAGGCCATTCCTCATTAAACTGTTGCGCCCAGTAATCCCGTTGTTTTTGGCAAGCGGGGGTTCGCTTCCATTCCTCTTGCCACACCGCTACATCTTTGTAATGCAGAATGAGCGGAGGTAACGTTTCCCCACGGTACAGCTTGCTCAGCTCGCGGCGCAAAATCCGCTCGATAGAAAAGCCGTCGGAAACAATGTGATGAATGTCAACCACCAACACATGCCGCTCTCTGCCCAAATGGATCAGGCCCGCTCGCAATAGAGGTGCTTGCCGCAAATCAAAGGGGCGGATAAACTGCTCGATCCACGTTGCTGCCTCTGCATCATCCTTTGCCTCACATTGTTCCCAAGGCACTGGCACCGCCGGCTCCACTTTTTGCATCACCTCATCCTCAACCAAATGGAAGGAGGTGCGCAACGATTCATGCCTGTCCACCACAGCCTGTAAGCTTTGGCGCAACCGTTCTACATCCAGCTGGCCCAACAGTTCCAGTACCACGGGGTTATGGTAGGTTACCCCGATATTGCCTCGTTGCTCCATCGCGTACAAACGGCGTTGCACCGAAGTCACTGGATAATACTCCCGCTCCACCACGGGTTGGAGCGAAGCGGTGGTATCGTGATCCGCTTCCCGCACCATTGCCGCCATTTCGCTTAGCGTAGAGCATTCAAAGAGGCGGTATATATGAACATCCATCCCAAATTCGACACGAATGCGTGCTGCCAGCATCATCAGGTGCAATGAATGCCCACCCAACGCGAAAAACTGATCATTTAGTCCAACCCGATCTGCTTGCAACACTTCTTGCCACAGCCCGGCCAGCTTCACCTCGACCGGATCTGACGGCGCTACATACCGACTCTCCGGCGCTTTGTTCGCCACTGGCTCCGGCAACGCTTTCCGGTCCACCTTGCCATTGGGGGTAAGCGGCAACCGCTTTAAACGGACAATATGGGCGGGGATCATGTATTCAGGCAATTCCTGCACCAGATGCTCTCGCAACTCGCCGTCACCCACCGGCTCAGTCTCAACCACATATGCACACAGAACAGACTGGCCTGAGGAATCTGCGCGCGCCACCACAACACCGTCTTCAATGGCGGGGTGCCGCAACAGCACATTGGTGATTTCCCCGGGTTCGATCCGGTATCCGCGGATTTTCACCTGGTCGTCGATCCGCCCTAAGAACTCCAAATTCCCATCGGGCAACCACCGAACCAAATCCCCCGTTTTATACATGCGTTCTCCCGGAGCAAACGGATGGGGGACGAATTTGCTCGAAGTAAGATCGTCGCGCCCCAAATAACCCCGGGCTAAACTGTCTCCGGCTAGGCAAAGTTCTCCCGGCACACCAATGGGTTGTAACTGTCCTTCCTCACTCAGCACAAACGCTTGGTTATTGGCAATCGGCCTACCGATCAAAATCGGCCCCTCCGGCTTCACTTCATAGCAAGTGGCGACAACCGTGTTTTCTGTCGGACCGTAGTTGTTAAACAGCCGGTACGGTTGCCGACGCACCTGCCGCAACCGGTCTCCACCTGTCAAGAGCCTGGTCAAGGTGCGGTTCTCCAAACGCATAAACTGTTCCGCCACCGGTGTCGGCAGAAAGCTGATGCTCACCTTCTCCGCTTCCATGTATCGGTTCAACGCCTCCACATCTAAACGGAGCTCTTCAGGGATGACAATCAGCGTCGCCCCTGCGATCAAATAGGGGAAAATCTCCCATACCGAAGCGTCAAATCCAAATCCGGCGTATTTCGTGGCCCGATCCTGCGCCGTCACCGCAAACCGTCTCACATGCCAACTGGCCAAATTTACTAGTGCTCGGTGTTCAACCATGACTCCTTTCGGCTTGCCAGTCGACCCCGATGTATAAATCACATAAGCCAACTGATCAGGACGCCCCGGTGCATCAGCATCGAAGAGGCTCCCTTCTTCCCAAGCAATGCGATCCAAGAATAGTTTGCGCTCCTTCCAGCCAACAGGAAGGGGGAGACCGGTCTGCGTAAGCAACAGGGAAGCGCCGCTGTCCTGCAACATGTAATCAATTCGCTCCAACGGATAGTGAGGGTCAATGGGCAAAAAGGCGGCCCCTGCTTTCAACACCCCCAAAATGCCAACGATCATCTCCAGTGAAGGCTTTACCAAAACCCCCACGATCCCTTCCCGCTCCACGCCCCGGTCGCGCAAGGCACAAGCCAGTTGGCTCGCCCGCTCGTTCAATTGCCGGTAAGTCAATTTTTCCTCTTTGAATACCACCGCCACTTGATCTGGCGTGCGCTCCGCCTGCCGTTCAAACAAGGCATGGATAGTCTGGTCGTGGGAATAAGGCATCGACGTGTCATTAAAGGTGCGCAACAAAGCCTCTTTTTCGGCATCAGTCAGCAAATCGATCGCATACAATGCCTGCTCGGGATGATAGACAAAGGCTTGAATCACCCGCGCGAAATGATGACCAATGCGCCCAATCCATTCTGAGTCAAAACATCTTCGGTCAAATGCAAAACGCAAAGTTAACGAGTGGCTAATCCAAACCTGAACATGCAATTTAAAAATAGAATCATTAGATATAAGTAAATGTTTATTGTATTCGGAAAATATATTTTGCTGATTATCCATATCATCCACGTCAGACTCAATCACCCACAAAAGATGCTGCATAGTATCCAGAGCGATCCCTGTCCGCTCCTCCAATTCCGACAACAAGACGGCCTCAACCTCTGGATGCCCCATGTTCTTAGCGACCACATCGTAAACCGTCTCCCCTTTGGTGCATTGCACCCGGCGCAATTGGACAGCTAGCTCATCACCACTTTCTTTTCCGCCCAAAGGGGAAACCGAAGCAAACACCACATCATCCGCACGATTGTATTTCTGCAACAAGACTCCCCACATCAAACTGATCAATGTGGGAACCGAGACATTCATTTTATCTGCCAAAGCGCTGATTTCTTTCGTCAACAGGGAATCCAACTGCAAGAAGCCCACACCGTTATGGTCGCCGACCTCATGCCATGGACCTTCCGCGATCCGTTCTGGTACGATCGGAATGCTATCATTATACCCACGCAAATATTCTTTGTAATATGTCCGATCTTTCCGCTCTGGTTGAACCAATTCATTATAGGACATAATTACCCTCCGACATCGGTTTGATGGTAAATTTATATTATTTTCAAATTGCACCTACGAGTTTATCGGAATTTTCAATCCATGTCAACGTTTGATGGATTTATTCGCCGCAACAACAAATGTCCAGATTTAATTTTAAAAAAAGAATAAATGCATTAACTAACAACAAAATAAACTAAGCATTCCGTAAAAGTATTTATACTTATTGCAAATCGAATCATTTGCACCCCTCTTCTCTGAACCACCTCTTTTCTTTTAAAAAAAACATCCCCCACCCGGCCTGATTTTCTATATTTTTCCTATTTTATAATTCTATCTCATCCTTATCCCCCCTCCTAGTAAAATAAAATAGCAAGAGATCGCCGTGATTTGCGAAGCGATCTCTTGTCAATGTCTTTCAAACCATATTGTCACCATGCAAAAAGAAGCGACCCTTGCCACCAGCAAGAGCCGCTCCGTCCGTTCATACCCAGTTTCCATTGCGAAACAGCGGCACCACCCGTCCCTCTACCGTTACAGCATCGATGTCAAGTTCTGCTGTGCCGACCATGAAGTCCACATGAATGACACTTTCATTCAACCCATTGCCCGCTCTTTCTTCCTTGGACATCGTTACACCATCCTCAATGCAAAACGGATAAGCCGCTCCGAGGGCAAAATGGCATGAGGCATTTTCGTCAAACAAGGTGTTTCGGAATACCACGCCCAACTTGGACAGGACCGAATCATGAGGCACCAAGGCGACCTCCCCCAAATGAGCGGCTCCAGCATCCATCTGAAGCAACGCCTGAAGTGAGGCATTCCCCGTCTCCGCTTCTGCCTGCACGACCTGCCCGTTTTCAAAAGTCAGCGTGAAACCGTCGATTACCTGGCCATTGTACACCAACGGCTTACTGTTCCGTACCCGCCCGTTTACTCCGTTACGCACTGGCGCGGTGAACACTTCCTCCGTCGGGATATTGGGAAGAAAGTAGACGCCTTGACTGTTCTTTAACCCCCCGCCCAACCAGCGGTGGTTTTTAGGCAATTCCACTGTGAGCTCTGTTCCAGGCCCCCAGTATTGCAACCGCGTGAATTGTTGATCATTTAACCAAGCCGTGCGCTCTTCCAATCGGTTAGCGTACGCTTGCCAATAAGCTAATGGGTCGCCATGATCCAAACGCGTTGCCAATTTGATACTCTCCCACAGTTTGGCCAGGGCCGCTTCTTCCCCCAACTCCGGAAATACCACATTAGCCCATTCCGCGGTGGGCACCACTCCGATCGTCCAGCTTATTTCCCCACCTTGCGCCAGTTCTTGATATTTTTTCATCGCTTTGCCCATCGCCTTCGTCACGGTGGCGATACGCGACGTTTCCACATCTTTCAACAATTCTGGTTTGGGGGTCAAAATAGAAATGACCGCCGCCCCTCCCTCAATCATCCGGATGAAGTCCTCCACCTTGCCTTCAGGCACGAAAGCAAGCGTTTCCTCCGGCGCCATGCGCAACCGGATACGGTTGATCTCATCATCAGACCAGTCAACCAATACATGCGGCGCGCCGGATTCATAAGCCACCTCAACCAGTTTGCGCACCAGTGGCGCGGCATCGGTTGACGCCCGAATGGCCAGGTTTTGACCCGGTTGCAAGTTGACACCCAGTTGGATCAACAACCTGGCGTAAATGGTCAATTCTTTTGCTTTCAACATTTGTCTCTACCTCATTCCGCCCCCATATATTACGTATCGCAGGGAATAGTGAGCTCATCTGATGGTTTATTTTTAGTTTGTATTATAAAGCGTGACTGCGAGGGCTCACAAGCCAGTGCGCCATGCACCTCCTCTTTGTCACCCGCGCGTTAGCGCCAGATGGCTGGTAGCGCTTGGCAAGGAGGGCGGAAATCGAACCCCTTGGGCAGCTTAGACTACAGATCGCCGAATCCCATCCACTCATCAAACACGACTCAGTTTGTGCGGGATTTTACATGTTCCCGCTGGTAATAACGCATCAATTCCGGTGTCAACGATTGGTTAATCAGACGATTAGCCTCCGCTTCACCCTGCGCTTCAATCAGAGCCACCTTACGGCTCGTTTCCGCTTCAGACAGACGCTGGCGGGCCAATTGCTCTTTATTGGCCGTCTCGCGCAATATGTATTGATGTTCAATATCAGACTCGACAAGCTTCTGCAAACGTTGCCGCATCCGCTCATCAACGCGCAAATCAGTCAAGGCTAATCCTTCCAAACCAATTCCGTCTTTCGCCAATTCCCGTCTCACCTCGGCTTCGATCTCACGGCAGACAGCCTCTCTTTGTGTGGCAAACAGACTGACCACCGAATGCCGAAGCGCCACTGTCTGCATGGCAGCTTGCAACCGACCCCGCAAAATTTGCTGCCGTGCATCTTCCCAATCCTCCTGGTGCAAACGTTGCATCAACCCGGGCAAGTGGGCGGGTTGCAAGTGATAGCTCATGAACACATCGATTTGCACCCGTTGTCCGTCCTTGCTTACCACGGATACGGCTTGCCCCTTTGCAAACGTTGCCATTTCGGTAGAAACGGGATAGGCCGTCACCGATTCCCACGGCCAATGGAGATGCAACCCATCTTCCAGCACTTGCGGCTGAACGCCACTGAAGAAGTTGAATACCACGCCTTGGTAACCAGCATCTACCATTGACAGGCAGCTCCCCAGCAACAAAACAATCAGTATGTAGCAAACCAACACTGCAGCAAATCCGATCCACTGCTTCTTGCGCTTTTTATGTGATTTGACTGGCATCCTTGCGTTTGGTCCCCCCTTTTTTCCGCGGAATCTTCTTTTTTTCAATCGATTCGCACTTCATCAGCAAGTAATTGCCCATCCGCTCATACCACGGATACAAACCGACCAACAATAACCCTCCTAAAAATAGGACCAGAAGTATGGCCACCGTTCTCCCCTTTTCTTTAAAAATATAAAATCCTCACACCATAAAAAAAACAATAAGGACAATGCTCTTTTATTATAAGGGAAACAAGCGTCAGGTCAAATCCCTCTAATAAAAAACTGAAAAAATTTCTGCATCTGTTTCATATTACAAAAAAATGACCTAAACACCAATGAACGAGAATTTTGATAATATATATATTTTATTTCACAAAAAGCTATCTATTACATTTTCAGGGATACTCCCTCGGCCAGAGTCTCCCCATCGTTGGGTCTCATATTTTTCCCTGCACGAACCACACTACCTGTAAACGGACAGCCAAAGGAGGGTCATCAGTGCCGTTGATCGAAGCGAATGGAACAAGGTTGCATTATCATCTGGCGGGGCAAGGTCCCACTCTGGTTTTCATCCATCCTCCCCTCATCACCAGCGCGGTATTTCGCTATCAGATAGCTGAACTCACCACGTCCTTCCGCGTCCTGACATTTGACATTCGGGGCCACGGAGCTAGCACCCCGTCCCCCACTCCGCTAACATATCCATTGATCGTAGAAGATATCAGGCAACTGCTTAACAAACTCGGCATTGAAGAAGCTTATTTATGCGGGTATTCCACCGGTGGAAGCATTGTGCTAGAAGCATTGCTCTCCTATCCGGATCGCTTTGCGGGAGGCATTCTAATCAGCGCCATGTCGGAAGCAAGCACACTGTATCTCAGAGCGGCGATTGGAGCGGCGACCCACTTATGCACACCCATCTGTTTCCGATCCTTGGCCACCATCTTGTCCTGGAGCAATGCCGATACGCCATTGACATTTGCCAATCTCCACCGCGCCGCGCGCCAAGGCGATCCAGAAAACATCCAGCAATATTTCACATTTAGCCAACAGTACAATTGCACCAAGCGACTGATGGAAATTAAGCACCCGATATTACTTCTTTATGGAAGCAAAGATCGTAGATTTCACAAATACACCAAGTTGCTTCAAGACCGGTTGCCTCAAGTGACTACCCAAGAAATCAAGGGCAAACGCCACTAACTTCCCACCAAAGCATGGCGGCAATGCAATCAACTCATCACCGACTGGCTCACAGCAATCACCACAAATACAGCCCCCGCCACCACGGTCTGATGAATCACTCTCATGTCAGCCTTCTTTCGAACATGTGGGCAAGGGGATGACTGGTTCCTTCTTCCAGTACCGCATGTTTTTCCTGGTTTCGAACGATACTATCATCGGATGATGTTTTTAAGGAGGCGTTGTGATGATCTTATCGCTTGAAGAGATGAACATCCTGTCTGAGCGTTTGGAAAAAGAAGAAGCCCGGTTGCACGAAGCCAATATGCGCGAACCAGGCCGCAAAGAAGCGGATCACAGCTTGAATTTGATCAGTAGCTTGCAACACAAGCTGCGTGATGTGGATGCCGACCTGACCGAACAGGAACGCGCCTATATCATTGACTTGTTGCGAGAAGAAGCATTCCATATACACGGATCAGGAACCGGGGTTTATCACTCCATCATCAATAAAATGGAACTCTGAGCTTGGTGCGAGCTTTTTTCAATTCAAACGGAAAGCCCATATCCTTTCGCACAAACATATCCCCCTCCAAAGTGAATGTGGGTCATCAAATGGCGATGCCCGTGCGCCAATCGATTGTGGTGCACGGGCATCCGGTTTTGGGTCACTTAAACCGCAACCTCGTCGCGGCGTGTTCATGTCTCTCTATACGAATCCCTTATCCAAAAGCTTTGTGTTCGGGGCCGTCCATGAACAGATGAAGTACCAAACGTAAAATTTACGTTCTCACATGGTCATCACAGTTGAGGAAATGCACAAACCGGCCCCGTTCATTGTATTCAATCAAATGAATCCCCGCCTCACTGGTGTGAAAATAGTAGTCGTGGTGAACTGGCAAACCTAAAAAACTTTCCAATATCCGCGAAATCATACCTTCATGGGAGACAATCGCAATACGACGATAAGGTTTACTATAATGCTTAATATATGAAAACACATGCTCGGCTCGCGCACGAAATTCAATGCCTGATTCTCCTGTTTCACCCAATTTCACATGCGGGGGGAGGTTCCTGGGAACCGGTGTGTCCGCCTGCAAACGGCCAGCAAGCTTTCCGTTGTTATGCTCTTCCAATTCCGGCAGATAGTTAATTGGACAACCAATCGTCCTGGCCAAAATGGATGCTGTTTCACTCGCTCTTTTTAATGTGCTCCCCCAAATATATTCGGGCGGAAACGCTTCCCTCACCCGCTCGGCCATCTTGTGCGCCTGTTCCACACCTGCCGGGGTCAACGGAAAGTCGCTCCTGCCCTCGTACACCTCCAATGCATCCGCTTCGGATTGTCCATGCCGGATCAACAAAATTTGCATTGCTTCTTCCTCCTTCTAAAGCAGGCACTGTCGCCACGTAACCGGTTTCGTTCCGGCAGTTTGTAGCTCATGCTCTGTTGTCGGTTTCCCCTTGATGTAAATATCCTTTCATCGTTCCCGCGCCTGAAGATGTTACGGCATTAAGCAAGATGGACTAAAGTGAAACTTATGTCACACCATCGGGTCGGTTCACTTGACTTCCATGTGATTCGCCACGGGTTGTCGTGTTTTTAGAACACTACCTCAGTTCATTATAATAAGAACAATCCCACACCATGTCTTTTGATTTCTTTTTCTCAAATGCAGCCACACTCCCCCCGATCGTTCCACACCTTTTGACTAAGATTGGGTCTGATGAAAAATCAGCTTGATTCACCGGACATTCCCAGATCGCCTTTCCAGTGTCATTTTACACTAACATAACCAGTTTAAACTACTTTCTCCCAGGATCCTCTATCAAACGTATTAAAAAGAGAGCAGAACCTCGCTGCTCTCCAAGTTTGCTTCTCTCGCCCTAAGCCATTTACAACGCATTAAGGGTGCTTTGCCTCTTTTGTTATGCTCTTTGCTCATCCAAATCGTGAACGGGGAGAATCTTCACTTCTTGCGGATTGGATTCACTATGGACGCGCACCTTTTCTGCACTTTCATCCACCATCTCAATCCATACCGGCTCGCCACGGTAGGTCACGGCAATTTTCTCCGGCGACTGCAAAATCTCCTTTGCCCGATCGATTTGCATCACGTCACCTCCCTAAAAGAGAATCAATCTCAGATCATTGGTTTGCTCAGTAAAACAATCATCGCTAACTTCGCTCTTAGGTTGTGTCAAAGATGGAGAGTTATGCACAGATGAAACCGGCCGAGACGATGATCCAAAACAAAACGCTCTGAGTGGATGGGCCCTGCACCTTTCTTTATTAAATAAAAAAAATCATTTTTTCGAAAATACCAGTTGTACTATAACAGCTTCTGTGTTAGCATAGAAAACGAAAAGGAAAACTGTTATATAACATAATGGCACCCAGGAGGGGATCCGGTTTGTTGCGAAAAGTATCATGCCCGGAAAGAGTTGAGATCATAGGCCCAGTCACTGATTCCTATGCCGAAGTGCTCACCTTCTCAGCCTTGCAATTCATCGCTGATCTTACACGACGCTTCCGCGATCAACGCGATCGCCTGTTGCATAACAGAAAAGAACGGTCGGTAAAACTAAAGACTGAACTGCCCGATTTTCTGGATGAGACAAGAGCCATTCGGGAAGGAAATTGGTCCATCGCCCCCTTGCCCCAGGATTTGCTTGACCGGCGGGTGGAGATCACCGGTCCTGCTGGCGACCGCAAAATGGTAATCAATGCTCTCAACTCCGGAGCCCAGGGTTTCATGGCCGATTTTGAAGATGCCAACTCACCCACTTGGCACAACACCGTGCAAGGGCAAATTAACTTGCGTGACGCAATTCGAGGGACACTCACCTACATGAGTCCCCAAGGAAAATGGTATAAAGTAAACCCTGATCCTGCTGTGCTTCATGTACGGCCGCGCGGATGGCATCTGGATGAAAAACACGTCCTTGTTGACGGAAAACCGGTTCCGGCCAGCCTGTTTGATTTCGGACTTTATTTCTACCACAATGCAAAGGCCTTGGTGGCCAAAGGATCAGGCCCTTATTTTTACCTCCCAAAAATGGAAAGCCATTTGGAAGCACGTTTGTGGAATGACGTATTTGTTTATGCCCAACAAGTGAAAGGGATTGAACAAGGCACCATCAAAGCGACCGTGTTAATCGAAACGATCTTGGCCGCGTTTGAAATGGATGAAATATTGTACGAATTAAGAGAACATTCAGCCGGATTAAACTGCGGCCGCTGGGATTATATCTTCAGTTACATGAAACACTTGCAGAACCATCGTGCCATTCTGTTGCCTGACCGCTCGCTGGTCACGATGACAACCCCCTTCATGAAAGCTTATACTCAATTGGCAATCCAAACATGCCACAAGCGCAATGCCCCTTGCATTGGCGGAATGGCCGCCCACATTCCGAGCAGGAAAAACCCCGAGGCGACTCAACGGGCATTTGAATTAGTGCGCGCCGATAAAGAGAGGGAAGCCCAAGCCGGGCATGATGGCACATGGGTAGCTCATCCCGGCCTCGTCCAACTGGCCCGGGAAGTGTTTGATCACTGGATGCCAGAACCCAATCAAATCAGCCGAAAGCAAGAAGAAGTGACCATCACGCAAGCCGACTTGTTGCGGGTGCCCACCGGCCCGATTACCGAAAACGGACTGCGAACCAACATCCGTGTCGGCATCCACTATATCGCCGCTTGGTTAAGCGGTTCAGGGGCTGTGGCTATCGACAACCTGATGGAAGATGCAGCCACCGCTGAAATTTCTCGTGCGCAGGTTTGGCAATGGTTGCGCCATCCGGACGCCTCACTGGAGGACGGACGGCCGATCACCAAAGAGTTATATCAGCAATTGTTGCAAGAAGAAGCGACCCGTCTGCGTGAACAGCTGGGATCTTCCCATCGTTTAGACATGGCGATCCCCCTGTTTTCCGAATTGGTGTTGAGTGATGAATTCACAGAGTTTCTGACATTACCCGGCTATGCGTTATTAGATTAACATGATCAGAGAGGATGAATGATGATGAACCATCAACAGGAAATTGCCGCTTTGGAAAAAGATTGGTCCACCAACCCCCGGTGGAAGGGGATCAAACGCCCATACTCCGCCGCGGATGTACTGAAACTTCGCGGTTCTCTTACCATCGAATACACGCTTGCGTCGCGCGGTGCCCGCAAACTGTGGGAAATGCTTCATACGGAGCCCCATATCAAAGCATTGGGGGCACTCACTGGCAACCAAGCAATGCAACAAGTGAAAGCCGGCTTGAAAGCAATCTATTTGAGCGGTTGGCAAGTGGCTGCCGACGCCAACCTAGCTGGACAAATGTACCCCGACCAAAGCTTGTACCCCGCCAACAGCGTGCCCCAAGTGGTCAAACGGATCAATCAGGCACTGCAACGCGCTGATCAGATCGAATGGTCCGAAGAGAAAACCCAGCGGGATTGGTTTGCGCCCATTGTCGCCGATGCGGAAGCGGGTTTCGGAGGGCCGCTGAATGTGTTTGAGTTGATGAAAGCGATGATTGAAGCAGGAGCCTCCGGCGTACATTTTGAAGACCAATTAGCCTCAGAGAAAAAATGCGGCCATCTGGGCGGCAAAGTGCTGATTCCCACTTCGCATGCGATCCGCAATCTCATCTCGGCTCGCCTCGCCGCAGATGTGATGGGCGTGCCTACCATCCTGATCGCCCGCACCGATGCCAACGCCGCAGAGCTGTTGACCAGTGACATTGATCACGCTGACCATCCCTTCCTCACGGGTGATCGAACCCCCGAGGGATTCTTCCGGATTCGCCCTGGGCTAGATACAGCGATTGCCCGCGGATTGGCCTACGCACCTTACGCTGATCTTATCTGGTGTGAGACATCAGAACCTGATCTCGAGGAAGCGCGCCGTTTCGCCGAAGCAATCCACGCCAAATTTCCCGGAAAATTGTTGGCGTACAATTGCTCCCCCTCTTTCAACTGGAAAAAGAAGCTGGATGACAAGACCATCGCCAAGTTCCAAGATGAGCTCGGAAACATGGGCTACAAATTCCAATTCATCACCTTGGCGGGCTTCCACTCTCTCAATTACAGCATGTTCCAACTGGCCAATGAATACGCCTCTCACGGCATGACGGCATATTCTAAACTGCAACAGGCCGAATTTGCCCTTGAAGCGGAAGGATACACCGCCACGCGCCATCAACGTGAAGTGGGAACAGGCTACTTTGATCAAGTCTCCCTCATCATCACCGGTGGCACCTCATCCACCACGGCGTTGAAAAATTCTACCGAACATCAACAGTTCATGTCCTAATGGTCACATAAATCAAGCACCCTTTCGGCATAGCCGGATGGGTGCTTCTCCATTTTTCTTTTGATCAGTTGGCCTGGACACATCCTTCCAACAGCATCAACGTCCCTTCGCCAGCATCCAAGTAGGCTTGAATGCCGATGGGCAATGCCAGGTTCGGCTTGGTGTGTCCAGCTTGAAAGCCAAAATAAGCGGGAACACCTAGTGGCCGGACAATCTCCTCCAACACTTCGCGCAAAGTTAAGCTTCGCTCCGGGTTCGCCGCGTTGCAATCATGAAAGTCGGTGAACAAAATGCCAGCGGCTTGTTCCAACTTTCCAGCCAAACGCAATTGCGTCAACATGCGGTCAATGCGATAGGGCTCTTCTCCCACCTCTTCAATGAACAAAATCTTGCCAGTAGTGTCCAGCTCATAAGGGGTTCCCATCGAAGCCGCCAAAAGGCAAAGATTTCCCCCGACCAGCCTACCTGTCGCCCTTCCTGGCGTGATCGTAAAACAGAGCGTCCGCCCGGTGTCTGGATATTCCCCCAGCGGTTGAGGATCGGAAAGTTGGCGAAACAAAACCGCCCAAGCCATCTCCTCTTCCTCTGAGACATGTTCCAACTCTCCTACCATAGGCCCGTGGAAAGTGATCAGTCCTGCCTTTTTCCAAAGCGCCAAGTGCAGGGACGTAATATCACTGTAACCCACAAAAATTTTCGGATTCTTCCTGATCATGGCATAATCGATCCGGTCAAGGAGGCGCTGTGAGCCATAGCCACCCCTGATGCACATGATCGCCCTCACTTCCGGATCAGCAAACATCTCATTCACATCCCGCGCCCGCACTTCATCTGTTCCCGAAAAATAGCCATGCTGTTCCTGCACGGAGGCTCCTACTTTTACCCGATAACCAAATCTGCGCAATGTTTGTAATGCACGTTCCCGTCTCTCTTCAGGAACCGGGCTGGCAGGAGCGATGACCCCGATCAGATCACCCGGTTTTAATGCTGGTGGTTTCATTGCTTTCCTCCCTATCATCGTCTGGAATAGGACAGCTTAAAACGGCTTCAATCATTCTTCAACAATGTATTCTTGCCACAAGTACACATTCCTCTTGGGCTGGCTGTTAAACCCCTTTCCAGCAGTCTCCCACAGAACACAAGCTAATAGATCAGCTAAGGCTACCTGCAATCTAAACTATCATTGATTTGTGATTTTCCTATGATTGAATGAGTTGCCAAGAAAGGGTTACGATAGGTGTACGCCAATACCATTTCATTGTAAAGGGATGGAGTGCACCAATTCACCGGTTCCTCCATTTCCTTTCCCTTTTTCCCCTCGACCATCCTCATCCCCCATCCAGCTCCCAGCCAGTTCCCCTGACAACACACCTTTCCCTACATATCATTATAGGACAATCCATGCCCCACCCCACCCATGTCCCGGAATGATTCTGGCGTTTTGGGACTTTCCTGCCAGCCGATGGCCGGCTTTTTTCACTGCGATTATAAACTGAATATTAAAACCATTTTAGTGCGGACTTTGACTTGAAGAACTTATACCATCACAAATATGGATCTATACCCTGTTTTTACTAGAGTTTTTTAAAAACAAGGCAGGCACACAAGCAACTTCACTCAATGATCCATATGCTATTCCATATCAACTGATCACATCACAAAGGGGGTTTCTTCATGTCTCGCAGAAGGTCCGCTAAATGCCGTGCTATCAGAAACTTAAAACGTGCCATCAGAGAGTTGAATCGCTCCATCGACGCAATCAGAGATGAGCGCTTTGAAACGGCAGAAAACCGCATTGCAGACGCACTTGTGTTTCAAGGTCGCGCTCTCCGGCAGATCAATCGCGCCGAGAGATTCGACTACTGCTAATCGGTTTTTGCCTGCTTAATGGCAAAGTAACTCCGCCGATGACGCATGAATCGGCGCTCTTTGTCGAGCGCAAAAACAAAGAACCCCGTTACTTCGGGGTTCTTCGTCCGCTTTTTCACGATATCTCATGCATTGAATGATCGGCCGCTATAATCACGGGTTGGCGTTCCAACCGACGAAACATCGCCATGTATATGATACCGCCCAGCCAGGCAAGGAAAGCTAGCACAACAAACATCCATCCATACCCAATCCACGCTGCCAGAGGGATGGCAAAAGGCGCCAATGTTTTGCCAATCGTAAACCGCAAGCTGGCAGCAGCGAAATATTGCCCGCGAATGTGTTCTGGAGCCAATTTGGAGACAAAGCTCTCTTGTAATCCGACTACCAACAGCTCTCCGACTGTAAACAGCACCATGGCCGCCAATGCCACCCACATATTTGTGCTGCTGCCAAAAACCAACATGGAAACCCCGTACAAAAACGCGGAAGAGAGGAAAACCCTTTTCTCCCGCATCCGACTGACCCATCGGCTGACCCAAACAGTAAACAGGGCGATCAATAAACCATTCTCCGCCACCAGCCATCCAAAAAACGTCGTTCCGCCCGCTTCAAGCGACCACTCACCAACATGGAATAAGGTTTGTTTCGGGAATTTCTCCGTCACATAAATGCTCAGCGCCAAATCGAGTTGCATAAACGTTTGGGCCACCAAAATCCCCGCCAAAATAAACAGCATGAAGGTGCGGTCGGACAAAATGACTCGATAATCCTGCAAATGACTGTGCACAAATTGCCGCCAACCGCGTGCGGTGAATCGATTTCCTTTGTGGACCACCGCTCGCCCCGGAATCGTTTCCCTCACATAACGCCGAATGAGCAACGACAACACAAAGGCGGTCAACGCCGCAACCAACAACAAACCAAACCGATAGTGAAAGAAAAAGATGCTTCCCAATAACGGACCAATCACCACAGATAAGTTAATTGCCGTATAAAAAATGGCGAACACTTGGTTGCGATCCTCCTCTTTTACCAAGTCCGCTACCATCGCATGGCTCGCCGGCCAGTAAAGGGAGCCGCAAATCCCGAGCGCCGCAAAACTGATGTAAGTCAAAATGGGGGAAGTATACCATGGAGAATTGGCAAAGGCAAACACCAAGAACGAGATGCCTTGAGCAAGCGCAGATAGCTCCATCATCCGTTTCCTCCCAAATCGGTCGGCGCAATAACCGCCGATCAGATTGGCGATCACCCCCAACAATTGGGAAAAAACCAGCATTCCCCCCGCCCATTCCTTTCCGAACGCTTGCGAGAAATAGACGGACATAAACGGAAAAAACATCCAAAACAACACATTGGTAATCCCTTCGCCAAATAAGCGAATCTTCAAATTCAAATCCCAATCTTTCAAAAACATACCGTAGCCTCCAATGAAATTCAAAGCTGATTCATTTATCAAACAACAACAAAAAACACTGGTAAATATCTTTTACCAGTGTGTGCGCTCTCCATTTCAATTGGACCAGAACAGAATATGATCCATCCTAGCGTAAAGAATTGATGAGGGGATTGTAACACCGCACGCGGTAAAAAATAAAGCCTTCATTATGCTGATATTGGAATTGATCGATTACCATTCCTCGCTTCATCATCACGGTGCATCCCCTTTCTCACTTATTTTTGAAAGCATTTGTTGTTTTATTGGGTCACTATCCGTCCAGATAGAATCCACGTTCGTTTTCATTGTACGAAATTCACAATCAATTGTCAAATCAGTAAGCAGATATCAAATTGTCAACATTCTGCATAAAAAATATAACCTCCCTCCCCCTCTGATTCACTGCTTTATGTATTGTTTTAGAAGGATATGAATAGTCATTGATCATCACTTTCTGTTTTCTTGCCTTTGGTTTATAAATTTTAACCTGGAATATATCCATTCTCTCTTTTGCTTCGTAAACCGGCGGCTGAAATATTCTTCAGTCACGCCGAGATACTTCGCCAATTTTTCGGCCATTTCAGAAGGGGTGGTTTTTCTTTTGCTATTTTCACGCCCCATTGATCCAACACTCCTTTGCCTATGCCAGCTATAAACATCCTACATTTGTTAATTTATACAAATCCTGTTCATACTCCTTTTCACCTAATGAAAAAGACCCGTTCCCTTGTTAAGCGTGATTGGATATTTCCACTGTCACTAGGATGTGTCTAATAAATAGTCCAGCGGCTCCAAAACCATTTTCCCATTCGCTTCACGCGTGACGAGGCGCTCATCGAGAAAAGGTTTTTCCGCCGCTTCTTCCCCACCAACTTGATTTACCAGACACGCCCTAGTAAATGACAGAGCGATTTTGGACAAACTAACAATGGGCCTCGTCTGCTTGCGCCGCTTCTCTCCCACTCACTTCCTTTCAGTCGCCAACACGAGCGGGAAAGCAGCTTGCAACAGCTTGTTCCCCCTCTTCATGCCCATAACCCAAACAAAAGAGAGGTGCAAAACCGTGGAATCCTTTATCACCTATCTCCCTTTCTTCCTTTTCGGCTCCATCTATCTCATGTTGGGATGGCTGGCAATGAAAGGCTGACCCCTTCCCCAAGTCCCTTCTTCCTTGTATATCATTTGCCGTAAATCACTGTTTATCTCTGCAAACAGACCCCACAACAGTAAGCATATTAAAAAGCCACAGTCCCTGGACACCCAAGGGGTTGTGGCTTTTTGCAGTTTTGCTATGCTTTCTTATTCCATATCTCCCTAAATTTTAGGCCTCCCACTACTTACAAATCGCTTTACTTCCGATTTCTCTTCATCTAATCCATCTATAATGTTGGTTAAATTGTAAGCATAGTAATCTTCATTTTCGATTGTTACAGTTAAAAACTCACCCAGAGGTCTCAGCAATTCATAAAAACATGCCTTTGCTTTTTGGCTAAACACTGGGACATATAATCGCCTACATATTTTTTGGACTCAATCAGAGAAATGTTTTAAAAAGAAACGATGCCAGCATGTTACCTGCTCACCTACTGTTCATTACTCCAAACTTCCTTAAACGCTAATCCCGATAATCCATTATTTTTGTAAATCGAAACAAACCAATCCGAAACAAAAATACTACCAGGATCTTCGGGTATTTTAAAAATAATCTCATCTCTAACCAATTCTTCTGCAAATACATATTTTTTAATATCCATGATTCTTCCATTGGTAAACCTTATAACTTCAGAGTTGATTTCATCCAATGCCCTCAAAGTATTCAATGTATTAAATAAAAAACATTTATCCCCTCCCTCTACATCAAGCTCTAAAAATTCACCGTATTGCTCCAATAGATCTTGAAAAATCTCTTTTGCTTTTGGACCAAAAACAGGGGCATTTGGTAGGAAGCCTGGGAAATCACTAGGTGGTCTATCTTTTCTGCTTGCGGGAACATACACCTCCAGTTTTCCCCATCCATTTTTCAACGGGCATCCCAATCGCTTCAAAATATCTAAATCACTCACATTTTTAGTCATGAGAATCTGATATCTAAAGTCGTTATTCAATTGATATATTTTCAATTGTTATACCTCCTTATTATAATGGAAAATTATTCTGTTGTAATTCCCGCTTTATTCTTTGAAGAACTTGGATTAAATCCTCCTGAGTCTGTACACGCTGTAGACGCCGTAACAACTCATTATAGTATTGATCAGTATGGATTTTTGGATGATATGCCTCATTACCAATACCTCTTCTTTGTGGTAACCATACTCCATTTACAGCTGAGTTAATGGGATCATCAAGGTGAGAATAATTTCTGTTTGGGTCTAACATGAACTGATCAAAAATCTGTCGTGCCATGACCGCCGCTGGATTTTCAGATTCATTCCCAGGCACAATATGGTGTGCCGCATACCATGATCTTGGCTTCGCTTCCCCCGCTTGTTTCAATCTGGTGGCAAGTACGCTAGATTGCCCCCGCAAAATTGCTCCGGTATTTGGATCACGGACGAGCCTGTAAACATAATCTTCTATTGCATTCACCATTTTCTTCCCTATCTTTACTTCAGGAATGCGTTCAAGTCCTGCTCCAACTGCATAAGCTAAGGCCTCTTGTCCTCCTAACCGTGAAAGTCCCTGTAACCATGCTCTCGGATTTCTCAGAAAAGCTCTAAACTCTCCCGCCATTCCCAACAAATCACCCGCGGTCAATGCCAGGGCTAAGGCGCTCCATCCCCCAGTAAACAAAGTGCTGAGCGCGAATACCGAACCCATGATCATCAACTGCTCAAACGTGCTTAAACCATCCCACCAATCTCCTATATCTTCAAACACACATGCGATGCAAGTCGGTTCTGAACCAACTTTAGCAAATGAATAAGCGGTACTAACCAATGGAACACACAAGATAAACAAGATTAGCAAAAAAGCGGCCAATTGTTTTTTAACCGCATTGGTACGAATTTTTAATTTTTCGATTTCCGTATAGTCTTGTTTATCTTGCTCAACCAACAAGCGAAAGCCCAGCTCCCGCCGATCACGGTAAAACACCAAAGAATACCAAAACCGCTTCCGCTCACCGATTAAGCTGAAGAATAATACAATAAACTCCATGATTGGTTCGATAATGACTTCTTTTTGCAACAGTGGCAAATGCCGGCGTATGCGGTTTAATTGCACATAATCATAGACAATCGCACCGATGAGCAACAACAGAAAGACGGATTTCGTTTGAAAACCGCTACCTATTGCTTCATGGACTGTATAGACCCAGTCATCAAATTCACCATCAGAGTTCCAAGCAGCGTGATCAAGAAAAACCCACAAAAAACCAATTACAGGGATTACAAGGCTATACGAGCCGAGCTTCTGTTTTAAACGAATACCTAATCCGATCGTGAGCGCAACCAAAGCCGTAGCAACCGCATGGCTGGTCGTCATACGCTCTGATGAAAACTCTTCTGCAAAATATCCTGGGAATAAACTGAAAAAATCCCAATGAAGGTACTGACCTCCACCAAACAAACCGAACAGACCGGAACTGTAGCCGTAATCGTCACCATGAAGCAACCTTCTCATCGCTTCTTCCACAAATTGAAATCCCGCTCCCGTGGCTGCTCCAATTAACGCATAGTCCGTCAGACTAATTGATAAGGATCGCTTAAACAACAATAGGAAAAAAAGTAGCGGCAAGAGTTTGAATACCTCTTCGACGATCGGAGTTGCGACAGCCTCGCTCCACAGATCGTCATTCGAAGCACCTGTTAACATATTTAATCCAGTGATGAACAGGATAGTCAATGGGCTAATCACCCACGCACCTACAAGAAAAAAGCGTGTGTAAGTCTTCCATTGAAACGTTTTGCTCCGCGCTAAAATAAAAAACTGCCACAGGACGTAATAACTCCATAAAAATTGAACAAATATCGGTCTGGCTTCCTCTATAAAAATAAAAGTAAAAATCATCATGAAAAGGGACAACCAGATCCATATTTTGTAGACCGCCTTTAACATCGGATATTTACTCGGCAACTCTGCTAATTGAGCAATCCATTGTTGTAAATTCTTTAGCATAGCTCCTCCTAATGCTATACAATCTTTTACAATTACAATATTAAACGATAATACACTATTATGAAAAAAGAAAATTAAAGTAATAATATCAATAAACCTCTTGTGAATTGTCCGCCATTCTATCAACGAGTCATTTTGTGGCATACTTCAATCCCTACTTTTTTCAACAGGAGGGATTTTATTTACTTCGATTCGAGTGGACTGGCAGTTAATCATATAACAGCAAGGGGATTCAAAGCGCGGATATAAAGCCAAACATCTTTAATCTGTCACTAAAAATAGACAACTTTATATGGGATATTTCTTAGCCAAAAAATAAAAAAACCACAACCCCTGACGTCTCAGGGGCTATGGCTTATGTGCGGTTACGTTCTGACTATACTTCCATGATAATTGGAAGAATCATGGGGCGGCGGCGTGTCCGCTCAAACAAGAATTTGCTAAGTGCATCGCGAATGCTTGTTTTGAGGGAAGCCCACTCGCTCACTTGGTCTTTCATGCATTTTTCCATGGTCATGCTTACAATCCGATTTGCTTCATCCAAGAGCTGTTCAGACTCCCGGACGTACACGAAGCCACGGGAGATAATGTCTGGTCCGGAAAGGATGGCTCCGTTTGTCTTGCTAAGGGTGACAACAACGACTAAGATACCATCTTGCGATAAGAGTTTGCGGTCTCTAAGTACAATGTTTCCAACGTCGCCAACTCCTAAACCATCGATGAGCACTTTTCCTGTTGTAATTTTTGGACCGTATCTTGCTTTACCGCCGGAGATCTCGACCGTATCCCCGTTGTCGCAGATAAAGATGTTTTCGGGACGAACGCCTACTGATTCGGCGAGTTGGGCGTGAGCCCGCAACATGCGGTACTCACCATGAATCGGAATAAAGTATTTGGGTTTGATCAAGCTCAACATCAATTTGAGATCTTCCTGAGAACCATGTCCGGAGACATGCACGTGGGAGGTGGTGCTGTAAACGACGTCGGCACCAATGCGGAACAACTGATCCACTGTGCGTCCAATCAGTTTTTCATTACCGGGAATCGGCGTTGCGGCGATAATCACTGTGTCACCGGGCAAGATTTCAACCTTGCGGTGGGAAGCGTTGGCCATGCGGGTCAGTGCCGACATGGATTCCCCTTGGCTTCCTGTTGAGATCACGGCTACGCGGTTGGCCGGCAAACGGTTGATCTCGTCCGGTTCAATGAGCAGGTCTGATGGGATATGTAGATAACCCAATTCGGATGCGATGTTCACCACGTTCACCATGCTGCGGCCCACGACAGCCAGCTTTCTTCCATAAAGCTGGCAAGCATCCACAACTTGTTGAATCCGGTGAATATTGGATGCGAAAGTTGCCACGATAACCCGTTGTTTCGCCTTCCGAAACACTTCGTTGATGCCTTCTCCAACAGTACGCTCAGATCCAGTAAAGCCAGCCCGTTCAGCGTTGGTACTATCGGATAAAAGACATAAAACACCTTTTCGGCCGATTTCCGCCATCTTATGGATATCCGCCACTTTTTCATTGACTGGGGTCATATCGAATTTAAAATCCCCCGTGTGAACAACATTACCTTCTGGCGTCTCAACACAGACTCCGACCGAGTCGGGAATGCTGTGGTTCGTATTGAAAAATGTCGCCTTCAAGGTGGAACCCAGTTTGATCTCTGAATGGTTGTTGATGATATAGCGCTTGGTGTCGTTTAAGATATGCGCTTCCCGCAATTTATGCTCAACCAGTCCCATCGTCAGCTTTGTCGCATAGATCGGGACGTTCAATTGACGCAAAATGTAAGGAAGTCCTCCGATATGGTCTTCATGTCCATGTGTTAAGATGATCCCACGAACTTTTTCCTTATTCTCAATCAGGTATGTGATGTCTGGAATGACGATGTCGATTCCCAACATGTCCTCTTCTGGAAACATCAAACCCGCATCGATCACCACGATGTCATTCTCATACTGCACCACATACATGTTTTTTCCGATTTCGTCCAACCCACCGAGTGCAAAAATGTGTAATTTGCCTCGCTGGTTTTTGCTCAACAAAGTAACCTCCTACATTTAGTTGTCGTCACCCGTAAACCGCACAATTCTCACTTGTTCTCATTATATACGATCAAAAAATGTGTATGCAACAAATTATTTTGTCGCAATATTGGAATGGTTGTCCGAGAATCCGTCTTCTCCACAAGCAAAAAAGGCTGACCATCATTCTGGTCAGCCTTTTTCTCACGTTTTTGTTCAGTTGGTTTTCAGCACTTTCAACCAGCTTTCCGCTTGTGCTTTTTCCTGTTCATCCATTTCCACCAAAGGCAAGCGCACATTGGGTTCGCACCAGCCTTGTAATGACATGGCGTACTTAAGCGGCACAGGGCTCGATGTCATAAACAAGCCATTGAACACGGGAAGCAACTTTTGATGCAGGGAAAGCGCCAAGGCATGATTTCCCGCAAAAAATGCTTCAATCATCTGTTTCATCTCGCGTCCGACCAAATGGCTGGCTACGCTGACGATTCCCGCGCCTCCCACAGCCAAAATCGGCAATGTCAAGCTATCATCCCCACTGTAGACAGCAACGTCCTCTGGGACTTGCATTACCAACTGTGAAATCTGGTTGAGGTCCCCACTAGCTTCTTTGATGGCGACCACGTTTTCCAACTGGGCCAGACGCGCCATGGTGTCCGCAGTCATGTTCACACTGGTACGTCCCGGCACATTATACAGCATAACAGGCAATCGGGTGGCTTCAGCCACTGTTTTAAAGTGTTGATACAGCCCTTCTTGCGATGGCTTGTTGTAGTAAGGGGCTACCAACATCACCCCATCCACGCCGATCTCCTCTGCTTCTTTGGTCAAGAGAATGGTTTGCTCTGTGTTGTTACTCCCGGTTCCCGCAATGATTTTAGCGCGTCCGTCTGCTTTTTGCTTGGCGAACCGGAACAGCTCCAGTTTCTCCTCATGAGTCAAGGTGGGAGACTCTGCCGTGGTTCCCGCCACCACGATCGCATCGCTACCAGTGTCTATCAAGCGATCAATGCATTCTTCCACCTTACCCCAATCAATGCGATTCTCTTTCGTAAACGGCGTGCACATGGCCGTAATCAACCGACCAAACAGCATGATGGCATTCCTCCATTTGTTTAAGAAAAGTGTATGTTGTGCAAGTCGAATTTTCTATGAAGGGCGCGCACGGCTTTCACCATGTCTTCCCCGCGAACCAATACCCAAATCGTCGTATGCGAATCAGCCGATTGGAGTATTTGAATGTCTTCTTCCGTCAGGGCTTCGGAAATCTTGGCCATCACTCCTGGCACTCCCGCGATGCCCGCCCCGACGACCGACACTTTGGCGCATCCCCCGGTCAACTCCGGATGGAGACCCAATCCGGTCAGCAATTCGGCCGCCCGCTCTGCCATCCCGTCATACACGGTATACGCGATCTCGCTGGGGTTGACACTGATGAAGTCGACGCTGATCCCATGATCTGCCATCGTTTTGAACACTTTAAGCTGTGAATCGTATTGACCTTGTTCCAACCGAATTTTGATCTGCGTCACATCAGCCATCTGGGTAATCCCGATAATGGTCAAATCCCTAACTTCCCCGGCCAGGCGATCGGATTCCGTCGCATTGGTCACCAATGTCCCCGGATGATCCGACATCGTGGATCTTACGCGAATCGGGGTGTTGGTTTGCATCGCAATCTCTACCGCGCGCGGATGAATCACTTTGGCTCCTTGAAAAGCGAGGTTGCACATTTCTGTGTAAGTAACCCTCTCTAGGTAGGAAGCGTCATCCACAATACGGGGGTCTGCTGTCATAATCCCTTCGACATCAGTAAAAATATCTACATAATCAGCGCGCAAGGCCACGCCCAACGCCGTCGCAGTCGTGTCGCTCCCGCCTCGGCCAAGGGTGGTGATTTCACCATCCGTTGTCTGCCCTTGGAAGCCAGCCACTACCACTACCTGATTCCCTTCCAACTCCCGCAGGATTCGCTTGGGGTTAACTGTAAGAATCTGGGCATTGGTATGATGGTCATTCGTGATGATTCCCGCTTGTCCACCAGTCAACACAACATTCTTGATCTCGTGTTTGGTCAACATGCTCGAAATCGTGGTTGCAGAGATGATTTCACCGCAGCTCATCAGCATGTCTTTTTCGCGCGGCGTAATCTGGTCATCGTATTGCTTCGGCAATTGCAACAGCGTATCCGTCGCGTAAGGGTCCCCTTTTCTGCCCATCGCCGACACTACGACAACCAAGCGGTATTCTTCCGCCAAGGCTTTTCTAATATGGTGCAAAACCCGAGCCCGTTGTTCAGGTGTGGCAACGGAGGTTCCGCCAAATTTTTGCACTAAAATCCCCATGACATATCCCTTCTCTTCATCTATCTTGATCGATGAGCGCTTCGGCGATTTGGACGGCGTTGGTGGCCGCACCTTTTAACAAGTTGTCAGACACAACCCACATATTTAAGCCGCGTGGATGCGTCAAATCCCGCCGCAGGCGGCCAATAAATGTTTCCATCCGATCTGTCGCCTGAAGCGGCATCGGATACACTTGCTCTTGAATATCGTCTTGCACAACGACTCCCGGAGCCTCACTCAACAGTTGCCGAACCTCTTCTAAATCATACTCCGACTTTAACTCGACGTACACCGATTCGCTATGGCCGCGCACCACCGGAACGCGTACGCACGTGGCTGTAACGCCGATGCTGTCGTCACCTAAGATTTTTTTGGTTTCATTGACCATTTTCATCTCTTCAAAGGTATATCCGTTTTCCTGTCCCACATCAATCTGAGGAATCACGTTAAACGCGATTTGATAATGTTTATCCAATTTGCCTACCGGCAGGACGGACGGCGTCACCTCTTCACCGTTCAACACAGCTTTGCTTTGCTCTTCCAGCGCGATAGCCGCTTTCCAGCCGGCACCGGATACCGCTTGGTAGGTTGATACGATGATCCGCTCAATGCCATATCGATCCAACAGCGGTTTCAACGCGACAACCATTTGGATCGTCGAGCAGTTCGGGTTTGCGATAATTCCTTGATGCTCTTTGATTTTGTCCGCATTCACCTCAGGCACAATCAGCGGCACTTGGGGATCCATCCGAAAAGCACTGGAGTTGTCAATGACCACCGCGCCCCGTTTCACGGCTTCCGGAGCCAACACTTTGCTCACGTTCCCGCCTGCACTAAAAAGGGCGATCTCCACGCCTTCAAATGCTTCCGGCGTCGCTTCCTGAATCGTGACTTCCTGTCCCTTGAAAGAAATCGTTCCCCCCGCCGAACGCTTTGAAGCGAGCGGACGCAATTCTTTCACCGGAAACTCCCGTTCTTCCAAGTATTTGACCATCTGTTGTCCCACAGCACCCGTTGCGCCCACAACCGCTACTGTATATCCTTGTATTGTCATAAGTATCATTCCCTCCCAAGCAGCACGCTGTTCATTATGACAAATGTCCCCTAAATCCCATTTCTCGTTTAGGGGACAAATAGGCTTATTAATAGCATACTATATTATTTAGCCAAATCCCGATATTTTTCAACTATTAATGGTTGCAGTTGTCTCCCTTCGATCGCGGCGAGACACGTCTCAGGTATCATCTCCATTCGCGCAACCATTGATTTGGGCTTTTTTTCCGGCGCGTCTTGGCCGAAAGGAACGAAATAGATATCTTTTGCCGCGAGTAGGCGGGCGAGGTTCATCGCATTCAATCCTAACGCGTCATTGGTGGAAATGGCAAGCACAACCGGCCGATGATTGCGCATTTGCGCCTTGGCGGCCATCAAAATCGGCCCATCCGTCATGGCGTTGGCCAGCCGCGACAGCGTGTTGCCCGTGCAAGGAGCGATCAGCATGCAGTCCAATGTCTGTTTCGGCCCGAACGGTTCAACTTCCGGCACCGTCATGAGCGGCGTCCGCCCAGTGATATCCTCGATCTTCCGCCGCCAATCTTCCGCCGTTCCAAACCGGCTATCTACTGTCGCGACGGTGTGAGAAATGATCGGGATCACCTCCGCCCCTAAGGAGACCAGTCGTTTCATCTGCGGCAACACTTCATCATGTGTGCAATGCGACCCTGTCAAACCAAAGCCGATGGTGTACCCTTGGAAGTTCATCAAACGTTCCCCTCCTTTTGAAGTTCCATCGGTTTCAACAACTGCGTAATGGTTCGAGCCAAAATCCGGCCCGCCGTTTTAGGTGCGACGATCCCCGGCAAGCTGGGGGCCAAGATCGCTTTAATGCCCCTTTTCTCGGCAAAGGCGTAATCGACTCCACCCGGCTTGGAAGCCAAATCGATGATCACCACGTCGTGCGGGCAATGTCTGAGCGTCTGGGCTGTAATGATCGGCGCCGGGATCGTGTTGAATATCAAATCCGCCTCTTTCACATGTTGGTTAAGCTCCCGGGTGTCAAACGCCTTGAACCCCATTTCAAACGCGCGCGCGTGATGGGCAGAACTGCGAACCCCCACTCTTACATCGGCACCGATGGCATGCAGGACGCGAGCCAATGAAAGGCCGCATCGTCCCATCCCCAACACTAAGCAGATCGATCCGTGTAGTGTAATATCCGTGTTCTGAATAGCCATCATCAAAGCGCCCTCTACCGTGGGGATTGAATTGTAGATCGCCACGTCGTCCCGTTGCATCAATTCAATCAGCTCAATCCCATACCTTGCGCACAAATCCTTCAAATACGGCTTGGCGATTCCCGCAAATACGATGCAATGCGCCGGCAGTGAAGAGAGGTGCTCTTCCGTGAGGATGAGCGTGTCAGAAGTGAACACACTGCTTACATGTCCGTGTTCATCGGTTCCCACAATCGGCAAAACAAGCACATCTGCTTTGCTTAACACTTCGGTCGACAATTCTTTGAGAGAAGCCCCGCTGAATGGGCTTTGTAGATTGTCATAACCGATGAGGCTGACGCGGGCATTCATCTGAATGCAGCTTTTGATCACTTCCAACTGCCTTGCATCACCACCGAGGAAGACCACATGCTTGCCAGTCAGCATTTGCTCACGACCCCTTTCCCAGGGAAAATAATTGATTGAATAAGGGCGCATGCCAAAGTTCTATCCTTGCTTGCATCATATGTCACAGGTGGAATAGGGGTTACCTTTTTTCTGAGTGGGTGTCCACAATGACGATTTCCGGACCGATTTTTTTGATCATCGCCCAAGATAAAGCCAGATGCCGGGCGTTTTTCTTAAGCCACGTGCCTCTCGCCGTTTCCAGCAAAATGCCTTCGATTTTTCCCGTCATCGGATTAAATTCCATATCAGCCGCCGCAAAACTGCCCAGTTTTTCCCCATTGCTCACATCCACGCATTCTTTGACGGCAAATTCACTCCATCTCATCATTCGCCCTCCTCATTTGGGGTGCTGTTATTGAATGTATGGTTTACTTGTGGACATATGACTGAAAAACGAAAGAAACCCGGGGAGTATCCCGGGTCTACGTCAACCAATGCGTGTTTGGCGGCATATTCGTTTCGCTTTTTGCATAGCGACGATGAGTGTGTCCAATCGTTTGGAAAGCGGTAACACATGCTCCGCAGACAGCCGTGAGGGTTCACCCTCCACGGACTGGTGCAGCTGCGAGCGAAGGCGTTCCATTTCTTGTTCCAGATGGCTCAGCGACTCTTCGGTCATGCAGATCCCCTCTTCCTTATCTGCCCGTATGACCAAATCCGCCTGATCCGCGCGCGGTATCGTCCAATTGTTCCACCACTTGGATTTCCACTTGCGGAACCGACATGAACACCAATTGAGCAATCCGTTCTCCACGTCGGACCACAAATGCCTCATCTCCCAGATTAAGCATGATCACTCCGATTTCTCCGCGGTAATCGGCATCGATGGTGCCAGGCGTATTTAACACCGTAATCCCATGCTTTAAAGCCAAACCACTGCGCGGGCGCACTTGCGCTTCAAGTCCATTCGGCATTGAAATCGCAATGCCGGTTTTGATTAATTTCCACTTACCCGGTTCGATGAGCACTTCTCCATGTATCGCCGCATGCAAATCAAAACCGCTGGAGCCTGTGGACATTTTCACTGGAAGAGGCAAATCTTCGTTTCCTGGTAATTGAATTAGTTTGACATCAATCAACTTAGTTCCTCCTAAAGGCAGCCGGCACCTTGGCGTCTGGGGATATTAGGGCGAGCGACATGGGGGAAGCGATCATTTCCCGAGCCAAGTCATTCACATCGTCCAGCGTGATGTTCTCCACGCTTTCCACGATTTCATCCAATGAGAGGTGACGGCCCAAAAGTAATTCATTTCGACCTAATCGGCTCATGCGGTTGTTGGTGCTTTCGAGTCCCAGCATGAGGTTGCTTTTCAACTGCTCTTTGGCCTTAACCAACTCCGCATGGGAGATGCCCTTGTCTTTCACTTGCATCAAGATGTGCTGGACGCAATCGACCACTTCTTCTTCCTGTCCATGTTTAGTCCCCGCGTAAATGGCGAAAATTCCCATGTCCCGGTGGGCTGAATGGTATGAGTAGACAGAATAGGCCAATCCGCGCTCTTCGCGTATTTCTTGGAACAAGCGCGAGCTCATGTTGCCCCCTAAGACATTGTTAAGCAACACCAGTGTGTAAATCCGCGAGTCTTTGACAGCGAGACCGGGCAAACCGATGCACAAATGCGTTTGCTCCGTCGGTTTTTCCTTCACTTTTGTGCCTGGGGTAAAGACCGGGAGATGATCTGTTCGCGCTAAGGTCTGGCCTTGGTACCCGCTGAAAACCTCTTCCAGCTGTTCGAGATAATCATCTGGCAAGTTGCCCGCCAAAGCCACCACCACTTGTTGCGGCGTATAGTATTGCTCACGGTAGCGCACCAAATCTTGCCGGGTAAAACTCTCAACTGTCTCCACACTTCCCAAAACGGGATACCCTAGCGCGTGATGCCCAAGAGATGCCTCGGATAAAAGATCATGCACCAAATCGTCCGGTGTATCTTCCACCATCCGGATTTCTTCGATGATCACCTTTTTTTCCTTTTCAATCTCCTCATCGGCAAACACCGATTCAAAAAACATATCCGCCAGGACATCAAGTGCTGTTGGGAAATGTTGATCCAGCACTTTGGCGTAATAACAAGTAATCTCTTTGGATGTGAACGCGTTTACCTGGCCCCCGATTTCATCAAACGCTTCCGCCAACTGACGGGCCGACCGCTTTTTGGTTCCCTTGAACAGCATGTGCTCAATGAAGTGGGAGATGCCGTTATTTTGCGGTGTCTCACGCTCGGAGCCCGTTCCGACCCAAATCCCAAAAGCGATCGAGCGGACATGGGGAATCTTCTCAGCAACTATGCGCACACCATTTGGAAGCGTATGTTTAACGATCACACAGGATCCTCCTTCTCATAAAAAACAATATCCCTACTATATCAAAACTCTCTTGTTCACTCAATCGTCTCCAGCCGTTCCGATGAGAGCAACTGCCCAACTGGCAACCATCGGCACCCCTTCTCCTTCATTGTGCGCAAAATCAGCGGTAATGCCTCCACCGTCCGATCCGTGGGATGGGTCAACAGCAAGTGGCCGGGGCCCATAGCCTCCTTCACCTTGTTCACCATCATTGCGGGGGAAACCGACTTGCGCCAGTCAACTGTATCTACGGTCCATAATACAGTATGCATTCCGTGAGCCGCAGCAACGGCCACCACCCGTTGGTTGAAATCGCCTGCGGGCGGGCCAAACCAGCGGCTCTTGACGCCAAGCGTTTTTTCAATCAGCTGATTCGTTTTGCTAATTTCTTCATTCATTCGCTCTGGGGTCAATTGACTCATCATCGGATGGGAATAAGCGTGGTTGCCTATTTCATGCCCATCTTTCACTATCCTCCGAGCCATGTCTGGATTTTGTTTAAGCCATGATCCGTCCAAAAAAAACGTCGCTTTCACGTTTTCCTGCCGCAATATTTGCAACATTTTTGGCAAATGTTCGGTTCCCCAAGCTACATTTACCATCAACGAGACGGCCTTCTTTTGCTCATTCCCCCGGTAAATAGGATGGGCGCCCAGTTCTTCCATGGGTACAGCTGGCTTGACTTGGCGGTACACCCAGCGGATGGGGAGATTCCGTTTCTGCTTTTTGGTCTCTTTGATGGTGGCTTCAATATCCACTTCTCTCCCGTTTAATCCGGGAATGAGCTTCCACACCCGATCAACCCGCGCATCAATTGGCGGAATGGCCCGTTTGGGGGCTTCTGCTTGGATTTGCTTGCGCAACAACTCATCTTCATCCGCATGTGCCCATACCGGGATATCCTTCCCTTGCTTCACAGCAGTCACATAAGCTTCCATGAACGGTGTATCTGCCATGAAAAACAGCAGCAAAACGATAAGGATAAAGGCCGTTAATCTGGCTGGGAAGAACAAGGTGTCCACCTCCTTTATTCCTACCTTATGCGGGTGGACAATTCCCTATTCTGCTGAAGTCTATAGGCGTAAAAAAAGAGGCAGATCGCTCTGTCTCTTTTTGCCTCTCTTGTTTCACTTGCTATGTTTTTTCTGCTCGGTGTTCTTATCCTCTTGTTTGAGAAGCACTTTGCGCGAGAGATTAATCCGACCTTGATCATCGATTTCCGTCACTTTGACCTTGATGGAATCACCGACATTAACCACATCTTGCACTTTGGCGACACGGTTTACATCAAGCTGTGAAATGTGGACTAACCCTTCCTTGCCTGGGAACAGCTCCACAAAGGCTCCGTATTTTTCTACTCGCTTCACTGTGCCAACGTAAATCTCGCCGACAACTACTTCACGAACCAAATCCTCAATAATCTTCTTGGCCCGTTCGTTTTGGCTCGTTTCCGGGGAAGCGATATAAATGCGGCCGTCTTGCTCGATGTCGATCTTCACGCCGGTTTCTTCGATGATCTTGTTGATCACGCGCCCGCTCGGCCCGATGACGTCACGGATTTTGTCGGGGTGAATGCGCATGGTCAGGATTTTTGGAGCGTATGGGGACAACTCTTTGTTCGGCTCGCTGATGGTCGCCTCCATGTTGTCCAAAAGGATCATCCGCGCTTTTTTGGCTTGTTCCAGCGCCCGTTCGAGAATCGAGCGGTCAATGCCGGAGATTTTGATGTCCATTTGCAACGCAGTCACGCCGCGGCGCGTTCCAGCCACCTTGAAGTCCATGTCGCCCAAATGATCTTCCATGCCTTGAATATCGGTCAACACGACCACTTTGTTGTCTTCTTTCACCAATCCCATTGCGATACCGGCGACTGGCGCTTTGATCGGCACCCCTGCATGCATCAAAGCCAAAGTGGAAGCGCAAATGCTGGCTTGCGAAGTGGACCCGTTGGATTCCAACACTTCGGATACGAGGCGAATGGTGTATGGGAACTCGTCTTCGGATGGAATCACTTGTTCCAATGCCCGTTCACCCAGGGCTCCATGGCCAATCTCGCGGCGTCCCGGCGCACGGATCGGTCTCGCTTCCCCTACGCTAAACGGCGGGAAATTGTAATGGTGCATGAAACGCTTTGACTCCTCCAGATCCAAGCCGTCCAAAATCTGCACATCACCCAAGGCCCCCAAGGTACAAACGCTAAGCACTTGGGTTTGACCCCGCCGGAACAGACCGGAACCATGTGTGCGCGGCAAAATGCCAATCTCGCTGGAAAGCGGACGAATTTCCTCCGGATTGCGACCGTCTGGCCGTTTGCCTTCTTCGACGATCAGGCGGCGCACTTCTTCCTTCACAATCTTGTCCAACACAGCGTTGATATCTTTTTCATGTTCGGCGAATGCCTCTTCGCCCAATTCTTCCAACATCTGTTCAAGGGTTTGCTTTTTCACTTGATCAATGGCATCCTGACGGGCCTGCTTTTCCGTCACTTGCACGGCGGCAAGCAAGGAGTCGGTGGCCAAAGCGCGCACCCGCGCGTCAATCTGCTCGTCTACCTGGTACAGCTGGACTTCCATTTTCGGTTTGCCCACTTGCGCCACGATCTCTTCTTGGAAGGCCACAATCTTCTTGATTACCTTATGACCGAGGAGGATCGCTTCCAAGATCGTTTCTTCCGGAATCTGTTTTGATCCCGCTTCCACCATGTTGATGCCTTCTTTTGTTCCCGCCACAACCAGGTGTAGGTCGGATCGCTCTTGTTGCTCAACCGTCGGATTGATAACCAGTTTGCCATCGACACGCCCTACGATTACGCCGCCGATCGGCCCCCGGAATGGGATGTCAGAGATGGACAGTGCGGTGGATGCACCGATGAGTGCCGCGATCTCTGAGGAACAATCTTGATCGACGGACATCACAATCGTGACCACTTGCACTTCATGCCGGAACCCCTCATCAAACAACGGGCGAATGGGTCTATCGATCAAACGGCTGGCCAAAATGGCTTTATCGCTCGGGCGGCCTTCTCGCTTGATAAACCCGCCCGGGATTTTGCCCACAGCATACAAGCGCTCTTCATAATTGACTGTCAATGGAAAAAAGTCCGTATCACGTGGTTCTTTGGAAGCGACCACCGTCGCCATCACGACTGTATCTCCATAACGAACCATGACGGAACCGTTAGCTAACCCAGCAAATTTCCCAATTTCAAGTACGAGTTTGCGTCCTGCTAATTCCGTTTCAAATAGTGCTGATTCCATAGTACAAGTATTTCCCCCTCTCAAGAAAAACACACACAAACATTCCATACTTCTTCATATGTACAGTATGTTCCTTCTCTTAACTTTTTAAAAGGAAGGTAAGATAAAAAGCGGGGCAAAAATGCCCCGCTTGTGTTCTTATCGACGCAGACCAAGCTTTTCAATGAGTTCGCGATAACGGGTGATGTCTTTGTTCTTCAAATAGTTGAGCAGGTTACGACGCTGACCAACCATTTTCAGAAGACCACGGCGGGAATGATGATCTTTCTTGTGGTCTTTCAAGTGAGCGTTCAGCTCATTGATACGATGAGTCAGAATGGCGATTTGCACTTCCGGGGAACCCGTATCGCCTTCGTGTTTTTTAAATTGGTTGATGATATCTCTTTTTACTTCATTGGTTAATGCCATGTCTCATATCCTCCTTATTCTAATCCCCCTTAACCCAGACCACCGTCGAGGCCTCGGCCATCCGAGCTAGGGTTGTCGTGGCATGTTTGCCACCGGAATAGTATAGCATAACATAGTGTGTTGCACAAGAAGCGGGCGCTTATTTCGCGTAGATTTGCAACCACTCTTCCGCATGTTGTTTATCTTGGCTGATTTGCTTGATCAGTTCATCGACGCCTGAGAATTTTTTCTCTTCGCGAATGAACGACAAGCATGAAACCCGTAACACTTTTCCGTACAAATTCGCATGTTTGTCAAGCAAATGCACTTCCAGCATTTCCTGCGGCGTCGGATCAGAAAAAGTAGGGCGCACTCCGATATTCATCAGGCCGTGGGCTGGCTCCCCGTCCACAGTCACGCCGACGACGTAAACCCCGCGGCGCGGAATGAGGTATGGGGCGGTCAGCCGCAAATTGGCGGTCGGAAAGCCCATCTGCCGCCCCCGCTTGTCGCCGTCCACCACCACGCCTTCAAAGGAATAAGGCCGTCCCAAAATGCGAGTAACCAATGTCATATCCCCATCAGCCAGCGCTTGGCGCAATCGGGTGCTACTGACCGGCCCTTCCCCCAGATCAATTTGATTTACCACGCGTGTAACGAACCGGCCCTGTGCCAGGTTGGCCAAGTCAGTCGCCGTACCGGTTGCCTTGCGGCCAAAAGTGAAGTTGAAGCCAGTCACAACCCCTTTGACCCCCAACGGCAACAACACTTCCTCTACAAACGCTTCTTTGGACAGCGCCGCAAAGGTCAAATCGAATTTCATTACAATCGCCCGTTCCACACCCAACTTGGCAAACTGCTTCAACTTTTCGTCAAGTGGCGTCAAATAGCGGGTGATGTGAGCCTGCCCCAACACATCCCGCGGATGGGGGTCGAACGTCATCACCGCGGGGCGGGCATGAAGCTCTTTCGCCAACTGGATGGCTTCACCAATCACCGCTTGGTGACCGCGATGCACCCCGTCAAAGTAACCGATCGCCAGCACCCATTCAGCCTCAGGCGTTTGCGGAATAAAAGGGTAAGTCATATGAATGATTTCCATCAGCGTTCCACATCCCGAAATACTTTTTCCGGCTTGGCCCGTCCAGCCGAGCCCATGCGGTACAAGGCCAAAAAAGCCCCTGTGTCCGCATACACCCGAAATAATTGTCCCGCTTCCACTCCGCTTTCGTCAAGAGTCAGCCAGCCGCCGTCCAACACTTTTTTCGCATCGACCCCGTTGACGGTCACCGCTGGGAAATGAGTCAATCCACCGTCGATCGGTGTTAAAACGCTTTTCCATTCCGCTGGCCCGCCCAACGCTTCCAACTCGGCGATAGTGTAACAATCTTCCAAGCGGAAAGGTCCACTCTGAACCCGGATCAAAGAGGCCATATGCGCCGGATATCCCAAGGCTTTGCCCAAATCCACACACAACGTCCGCACATACGTCCCTTTGGAGCAAAGTACTTCAAAATGGATAACCGGATATCTGCCCTCTTCCAGTTCCAATAACTTTAGCTCATGGATGGTCACCTTCCGGCTGGGGCGCTCCACCACTTTTCCTTCCCGGGCCAACTGATACAATCGTTTGCCCTCGATTTTCACGGCAGAATACATAGGCGGCACCTGCTCAATCTCACCCACAAAGCGCTGAATGACTGATTCAACCCCTTCTCGTGTGATGTCAGGTACCGCCTCCACTTGTTCTGTCACCTGCCCGGTTTGATCCTCCGTATCCGTCGCGACGCCAAGCCTAAGCGAGCCGCGGTAACGTTTCGGCAACGCTTGCACATACTCCACCACGCGAGTCGCCTGCCCTAAGCAAATGGGCAACACTCCCTCCACCTCTGGGTCCAATGTGCCGGTGTGCCCCACCCGCTTTTGCTTGGCCAAGCGACGTATGGCTGCCACCATGTCGTGCGAAGTACGGCCGCGTGGTTTGAATACCGGCAAAATCCCATGCATTGTCATCTTGCTTCACTCCTAAGTTGCGAACGGATCTCCGCCAACACGCTCGCTTCCGCTTCCGCGATGGTGCCCTGCACGGTGCAACCCGCCGCCCGGGCATGGCCGCCGCCGCCAAACTGCTTGGCCACTCTCCCCACATCGACAATCTCGCGCGAACGCAGACTGACTTTGACCGTCTGGGGTTGCTCCTCTCTAAACAAGATTCCCACATCAACCCCTAAAATATTGCGGGCGTAGTTGACGATGCCATCCAAATCATCATGGGACGCATTTGCAATATCGGCCTTGGCCAACTTCATCCACGCGACCAATCCGTCATCCGTTTGCTGGAGTGTCCCTAGCGCCGCCTTTAATAAACGCAATTGGGGCAGTGTCACCGTCTCAAGCACTTGATCGGCAATCTGGTGGAATGAGATGCCCATCTCCACCAATTTGGCCGCTTGCCGCAACACCTTCGGAGATGTGTTGGAATATCGGAAACCGCCGGTGTCGGTCAACAATCCCGTGTAAATATGGGTTGCCAGCTTCTCATTCCACCCCACGCGGCTTTGGTCGATCCAATCATAGAGTATCTCCGCCGTTGCCGCCGCTTGCGGCTGGACGATGTTCATCGTTCCAAACGAATCATTGGTGGCGTGATGATCGATATTGACCACGGAAGCACCAGGGGCGATCAATTCGCAGCAAGCCCCCATCCGAGCCCGATCAGCGCAGTCCAAAGCCACCACCCGCTCAAAGGTTTCGCTGACTTCATGGACTTGCTTCACTTCGTCCGCTCCCGGAAGAAAAGCGAACTTCTTAGGCAATGGGGACTCGTTAACCATAACCACCTGTTTTCCCATTGCCTGTAACATCGTTCCCATGGCAAGCGTAGAGCTGATCGCGTCTCCATCCGGGTGGATGTGAGACACGACCAGCACACGATCCGCTTCTTCAATCCATTGTTCCAAAGGTTGAATCCAGTTCATCTTACTCTTTCTCCTGTGTATTGACTTCAGTCAACAAACGGGAAATATGCTCTCCCCGGTCCAGCGAATTGTCTATGACAAAAACGAGCTCTGGAACATGGCGCAATTTGATGCGGCGGCCGACTTCAGAGCGAATGTATCCTTTTGCTTTCTCCAAACCGGACAAGGTTTGCGATTTTTGATCGGCGCTTCCCATCACACTGATGTAAACTTTGGCCACTTGCAAATCACCGCTCATCTCCACCGCCGTCACCGTTACAAAGCCGATGCGTGGATCTTTGATTTCTTGCTGGATGATCTGGCTCAATTCTTTCTTCACTTGCTCTCCAACACGGCTAACACGAATGCGCGCCATGGTCTACCCCTCCTACTTGCACATGTATTCACATAAAGGTGATAGAGGTATAAGTCACTTCCAACCCATCCGTATTTTCCAACACGGTGAGGGCCTGTCGCAACTCCTGTTCCACAACCTTCGCATGACTGCCCACACCGACGACGGCCAAGGCGGTAAGCTGCCGGTTGTCTTGATAACCCACTTCCGCAACGGACAAATTGAACTTGTTGCGCAGTTTCGCCTGCGCGCTTTGAATCACACGCCGTTTGTCCTTTAAGGAAGCAGAGACGGGCACGCGCCCCTCCACTTCCAACAATCCGATGTGCACGTTATGTCCGCTCCACTTCTTCAATCACATAAACTTCGATGACATCTCCTTCTTTGATGTCATTGTAGTTTTGCACCGTCAAGCCGCATTCATACCCTTGTGCCACTTCTTTGGCATCGTCTTTGAAACGCTTGAGGGTGTCCAGCTTGCCTTCATGCACAACCACGCCGTCGCGGATGAGGCGGATGTGCCCGTCGCGCACCACTTTACCTTCTGTGACGTAACACCCAGCAATGGTACCCACTTTGGACACTTTGAAGATTTGACGCACTTCAGCGGTACCCACCACACGCTCTTCAAATTCAGGGTCTAACAACCCTTTCATCGCGGCTTCGATCTCTTCGATCACGTTGTAAATGATGCGGTGCAAGCGGATATCCACTTTTTCCTGCTCCGCCATCGCTCTGGCGTTTGGTTCTGGACGCACGTTAAACCCGATCACGATGGCGTTGGACGCAGAAGCGAGGATGATGTCGGATTCCGTAATTGCCCCGGCACCCTGATGGATGATCTTGACTCGTGCGCCTTCTACGTCGATTTTTTCCAGAGAACCCCGCAACGCTTCTGCCGAGCCTTGTACGTCAGCTTTGATGATCACGTTCAAGTCTTTCACTTCCCCTTGTTGGATCTGCTTGAACAGATCGTCCAAGGATACGCGGCTGTTCGCGCCAAGCTCTTCTTCACGTTGCTTTTGCAGGCGCTTGTCTGCAATTGCCCGGCCTTTCTTCTCATCCTCAAACACCATAAATTGATCACCGGCGTTGGGCACGTCAGGCAAACCGAGAATTTCCACCGGCGTCGATGGCGGAGCCACTTTCACCCGACGTCCGCGGTCATTGACCATTGCGCGGATTTTGCCAAAGAAGTTGCCCGCGACAACCCCATCGCCCACTTTCAACGTTCCGTTTTGTACCAATACGGTCGCGACCGGCCCACGGCCTTTATCCAGCTCGGCTTCGATTACGACGCCACGCGCCCGTTTGTTGGGATTCGCCTTGTATTCTTGCACTTCTGCTACCAGAAGAATCATTTCCAACAGCTCATCAATGCCTGTTCCCGCCAACGCTGACACGGGAACGAAAATCGTGTCGCCACCCCATTCTTCTGGTACCAGACCATGCTCTGTCAATTGTTGCTTGACGCGGTCGGGATTAGAGTCTGGTTTATCGATCTTGTTGACCGCCACGATGATCGGCACTTCCGCCGCCTTAGCGTGGTTGATCGCCTCAATCGTCTGTGGCATGACACCGTCATCTGCGGCGACAACCAAAATAGTGATGTCAGTCACTTGCGCCCCGCGTGCGCGCATGGTTGTAAACGCGGCGTGGCCAGGAGTGTCAAGGAAAGTGATTTTCTTGCCCGATACCTCCACTTGGTACGCGCCGATATGCTGGGTGATACCACCCGCTTCCCCAGCGGTCACATTGGTGTGGCGGATTTTATCAAGCAAGGTCGTTTTACCGTGGTCAACATGCCCCATGATCGTAACTACAGGAGGACGTTCAACCAAATCCTCTGGAGCATCTTCTTCCACTTGCTCCTCGAAATTGCTTTCATCCACTTCCTCAACGTACTGGACTTTCACATCAAACTCGTCCCCGATGACAACCATGGTCTCCACATCGATTTCTTGGTTGATCGTGGCCATGACCCCATGCATGAGCAACTTCTTGATGACGGCAGAAGCCTCACGGCGCAGGAGCTTGGCGAAGTCCCCAACAGAAAGCGGGCCGGACACGGTGATTTCTTTTGGTAACACGGGTGCCTGTTTTTCGCGTTGTTCAGACCCGCGGCGGTCTCCCTTGCGGCGATTGTTACGGCCGCCTTTGCCGCCCGATCCAGACGAAGCGTGCCCTTTTCCGCCATTAGATTTGTTAAACTTCCCTTTGCGATTGTTGTCCGACTTTTTGCCACCAAAGGCATTTCCGGCATTGGACGTGCCGGCCGATTGCGCGTCATTAGCCCCGTCATTGGCTGGGCGTTTATTTTGATTTCTTGGTGATTGTTGGTTTGGCCGATTGTTTTGACGAGCCCCCCGGTTTTGCCCTTGGTTCTTTTGAGCATTCGGGTTTTGCTTCGGCTTCTTTTCTCCCTGCGGCTTCTCTTCTTTACTGTTAGAAGACTTTTTTACATCGTTTATATACTGTTCCACTTTTTGGATCATTCCTTCGTTCATCACGCTCATATGGTTATTTAATTTCATATCCATACGTTCTAAAATGTTAAGCACTTCCTTGCTGCTCATCTTCATCTGTTTGGCGTACTCATATACTCGGATTTTGGCCAATCCATTCACCCCCGTCAGTTACTCGAAAGCTTACGGAACGAACGGGCAAATCCCTCATCGAGTATAGCGATCACCACCCGTTCTTCTTTGCCGATTGCAGCTCCAAGCTCCCCCCGGGTACCATATCGAATCAACGGCACGCCATAGGAAGAGCATTTGTCCGTCACTTTCTTTTCCACATTCTTCGCGGCGTCCGTGGCCAGGAAAACCAGCCGCGCCTTACCCGATCGGATCTCTTGAATGACTAGCTCTTCACCTGAAACCACTTTTCTCGCCCTCATAGCGAGACCCAACAACTGTAGCATCTTATTCATTCAGGTCCATCCCTTTTACCACTTCGCGCAGTTCGTCGTAAATTTCGGATGGAACTTGTGCTTTAAGGGCCCGGTCCAGCGCTTTTTTCTTTTGCGCCATGTCGATGTATTCCAACTTGGCACACAAGTACGCTCCGCGCCCCGATTTTTTCCCGCTCGGATCAATGATGATCTCGTTGTCGGGTGTACGAACAATACGAATTAAGTGCTTTTTTGGGAACATTTCCTGAGACGCCACGCATTTGCGCATGGGAACCTTCCGTTGCTTCATCGTTCAAGCAACCTCCCCATTTTATAACATTTCATCCGCTTCATGTGCGGGTTCGGCTTCCTCCGCTACCTGCTCAACCAGCATCGGCTCTTGTTCAATGGGTTCGCCGGCCTCTTGCGCTTCGGATTCGCTCTTGATGTCGATTTTCCAGTTGGTCAGTTTGGCAGCGAGGCGAGCGTTTTGCCCTTCTTTGCCGATGGCCAGCGACAACTGGTGATCCGGCACGATCACGCGCGCCATCTTTTCTTCCTCATACACGGTGACACTGATCACTTTGGACGGGCTGAGCGCATTAGCAATCCACTCTCCGATGTCTTCTGACCAGCGAACAATGTCGATTTTTTCCCCTTTTAATTCATTTACAACCGTTTGCACGCGTTGTCCGCGATGGCCCACACATGCTCCCACGGGATCGACATCCTCATTGCGCGAAGAAACGGCCACTTTAGAACGTTGTCCGGCTTCGCGGGCGATGGCGCGAATTTCGACCACGCCTTCGTAGATTTCTGGCACTTCCAACTCAAACAATCTTTTCAACAAACCAGGGTGGGTGCGAGAAAGGAAAATCTGCGGGCCTTTCGTCGATTTTTCTACCTTGGTAATGTAAGTTTTTACGCGATCTCCATGTTTAAAGCGTTCACCCGGAATCACTTCTGCATGTGGCAAAAGAGCTTCCACTCTACCCAGATCCACATAGTAGTGGCGGTTGTCGGCGCGTTGCACGATCCCGGTGATGATATCCTCTTCACGGTCAATGAAGTCTTTGTAGATCGCCGTGCGCTCCGCCTCGCGGATGCGTTGCGTCACCACTTGTTTGGCAGTTTGCGCCGCAATACGGCCAAAATCAGCCGGAGTCACTTCAATCTCGACGATATCGTCTAATTGGTAGTTCGGGTCCAATTCACGCGCAGCTGCCAAGCTGATTTCCAAGCGCGTGTCCAACACGTCCTCAACCACTGTTTTGCGCGCGAACACGCGCACTTCTCCGTTATGGCGGTTAATGTCGACCCGCACGTTTTGTGCAGAGTGAAAGTTGCGCTTATAACCGGAGATCAAGGCTGCTTCGATTGCTTCGATCAATATGTCCTTGCTAATCCCTTTTTCTTTCTCTAATTGACCGAGGGCTTCGATGAACTCAGCATTCATCGGCCAACATCCTCCCTTCGTTTTTAAAAAACGATCGCTAAACGGGCTTTCGCCACTTTTTCCCGTGGGATGTGCACCGTTTTCTTTTTCTCCTCTACCGTCAAAGAGACGCTGTCAACCTCTTTCAATACGCCTTCGAACACCTTTTGCCCGTCAATCGGCTCATAGGTTGTCACGTGCACATGTTTGCCGATAGCTTTGTGGAAATCGTTTTCTTTTTTTAGTGGTCTTTCAGCCCCAGGAGAAGAGACTTCCAGTATGTAAGCGCCTGGAATGGGATCAGTCTCGTCAAGCACTTCGCTCAGTCGCTCACTGACGCGGCTGCAATCGTCCAAGTCCACTGGTTTTTCTTCGCGGTCAATAAATACGCGCAAAAACCAGTTTGTCCCTTCCTTTTTATACTCAATGTCGACTAATTCCAGTCCTTCTGCCTCTATGATCGGAAGTGCGATCTTCTCCACAACCTCTGACACTTGTCGGCTCAAGGCCAACCCTCCTTATTTTGAGCCAATTCGATATCACCCCTAGCAAAACGGAAAGAGTGGGTCAGCACCCACTCTTTATTGCCAACAGATGTATCTACACTAAGTATAGCCAACGTGATTATAACACAATCAGCAAAATGCATGCAATTGCCTTTCACGGAAAAGCATAGGGTGCAGGCTTCGTTATCCTTTATCATGCACAAAAAAAAGATTTACATGAAATTGATGTGCTAATCCAGATTTACATGTTAAAATTCAATAGGATTATAAAAATATACAATATTATCCTTTATTCCACTAAACAGGCAATGTGCTGAAACCATGGGGAATTTTGTTGTTTCCAGCATGGTTCCAAGCGGTTTTTGTGATTTATTTTTTAATCTGGTTGTAACTAGATAGGGAGTGGTTCGATGAGTCGCACACAAGCGAGCATCTATGTATTGATGGGCGCATCATCCTACGGTGTGGTGTCCACGATCACCAAACTAGCCTACCAACACGGGTTCGCCACGGGAGAAATCACGGGTAGCCAAGTGTTTTTTGGTTGTCTCTTTCTGTGGCTGGTTGCCTTGCCAGCCTGCGCCAAAACGAAGCGGCTTTCTCGCAAAAGCCTGCTGTCTCTAATTATGTGTGGGATGGTGTCCGGTTTGACGGGAATCTTCTATTATCTATCCCTCAAGGCGCTGTCCGCCTCCTTTGCCATCATCCTCATGTTCCAATTCACTTGGATCGGTCTCCTGTTGGAATGGATGCGCACGCGGGTGAGACCCCGCTGGAATCACTGGTTGGCCACAGCTATCATCTTGAGCGGGTCGTTGCTAGCCAGTGCTTCCCAACTCAACGGCACCTCGCTTCATGCGAAGGGGATTTTCTTCGGTTTGCTGTCCGCTTTGACTTATGCGCTGTTCATTTATTTCAGCAATTTCGTCGCAACCGACGTCAATCCGATGATTCGTAGCGCCAGCTTTGTAACCGGCGGATTGTTTACTAACCTACTTATCTTCTCCCCCGCTTTTCTCATCGAGGGGAAGCTATTTGACGGCTTGTGGTTCTGGGGTCTTTTGCTCGGTTTGTTCGGCTCTGTCATCCCTACCATATTGTTTATGAAGGGCATCCCTCACATTGGCTCCGGGCTCGCCTCCATCTTGGGTTCCGTCGAATTGCCAGCGGTCATCGTCGTAGCGGCATTCTTTTTGCATGAACAGCCCACTATGCTTCAATGGGCCGGGGTGTTGCTGATCCTGCTCGGCATCTTGATATCCGAGGCTCCAAACATCATCGGGAGGCGATCGATTTCTGCCAAACAATCGTGATTTTCCGCCGCTCTCGAAAGGGTGACAAAACCGTTCGCAGATCGAATTTTGTTCCCCTTTCGAGTATAATAGTAAAAAAGAGGTAAGGGGGCTTTCTATGTCCAAGCAACAAAACAGCAAGCAACTGCCACATCGTTCGGAAGTGCCGGTGGAATACACTTGGCGTTTGGAAGATATTTTCGCAACCGACGATCTTTGGAACGAAGAGTTTGACAAGGTGAAAGCCTTGATACCCAAAGCCGCAGATTTCAAAGGGACATTGGGCGATTCAGCCGAATCCTTGTTGCGCGCGCTCAAGTTCAGGGATGAATTGCACATGCGCCTTGAACAATTGTATACATACGCCCACATGCGGTATGACCAAGACACCGCCAATTCCTTCTATCAAGCGCTTGATGCACGGGCAAAAAGCTTGTTCGCAGAAGCGGGAAGCGCGCTCTCTTTTATGACACCAGAACTCCTTTCCATCAGCGAAGACAAAATCAAAGCGTTTCTCGCGGAAAACAGTGAACTCCGCGTGTACAGCCACGCGTTGGAAAAGCTGAACAAAAAACGCCCGCATGTATTATCCGAAAAAGAGGAAGCCATTTTGGCCCAAGCGGCTGATGTATTGGGCGCTTCCGCTACGACCTTTGGCATGTTAAACAACGCCGATCTCACATTCCCAACGATCGTGGATGAAGACGGCACGCCTGTACAAATCACACACGGCCGCTACATCAAACTGATGGAATCGAGCGACCGGCGGGTGCGGAAAGAAGCATTTGAAGGCTTGTACCATACGTATGACAAATTTAAAAACACCTTCGCCAGCACCCTGAGTGGAGTAGTCAAGAAAAACAGCTTCTACGCCAAGGTTCGCGGATACGATTCAGCCCGTCACGCCGCCCTGAGCAACAATCACATACCGGAAACCGTGTATGACCAGCTCGTCAACACAGTAAATGAGCATTTGCCGCTTTTGCACCGCTATCTGGAAATCCGCAAACGGGCATTGGGATATGAAGAACTGCACATGTATGACATCTACAACCCACTGGTGCCAGACGCGAAGATGAAAATCACCTATCCCGAAGCACAGCAAAAGTTGCTGGAAGGCCTGGCCGTCATGGGGGATGAATATATCTCCATCCTGAAAGAAGCGTATGAAAATCGCTGGGTAGACGTGATGGAAAACAAGGGCAAACGCAGCGGCGCGTACTCCTCTGGCTCTTATAGCACCAACCCTTACATCCTGATGAACTGGCAAGACACCGTCGACAACCTGTTCACTTTGGCCCACGAATTCGGGCATTCCGTACACAGTTACTACAGCCGCAAAAATCAACCTTATATCTATGGCGATTACACCATCTTCGTCGCTGAAGTCGCTTCAACCTGCAACGAGGCTCTGTTGAATGACTACTTGATGAAACACACCACCGACAAGCAACAAAAACTTTATCTTCTCAACCATTATCTCGACTCTTTCCGTGGCACCGTGTTTAGACAAACGATGTTCGCCGAGTTCGAGCATACCATCTACCAAAAGGCGCAAGCCGGCGAGGCGTTAACACCTGATCTGCTCACTTCGCTGTACTATGCACTCAATCAGAAATACCATGGCGAAGCGATGATCAGTGATAAGGAAATCGGCCTAGAATGGGCCCGCATTCCCCATTTTTATTACAATTATTACGTATACCAATACGCCACCGGGTTCAGCGCGGCCACAGCACTGTCCAAACAGATTTTGACTGAGGGCAAACGCGCCGTTGACCGCTACACAGAGTTCCTCAAAGCGGGCAACTCTGACTACCCGATCGAAGTGCTGAAGAAAGCAGGTGTCGACATGACGACTGCTGAACCGATTCGGTTGGCGTTGAAGGACTTCGAAGAGAAACTGAATGAGCTGGAGCAACTCCTCTTTGCTTGAGCGAGATGAAAACCGAACCGGCCCGGCGCATGTTGATAGCGCCGGGCCGGTTCATTTCCCCCTCATTTTTCAAACAGTGGCAAATACTCGCCGTATCCCTCTTTAACCAACTCGTCCTTCGGTATAAAGCGCAGGGCCGCGGAGTTAATGCAATAGCGGAGGCCATTCGGTCCGGGGCCGTCGTCAAACACATGTCCCAAATGCGAATCCCCGTCTTTGCTTCTGACTTCCGTACGAATCATCCCATGGCTTGTGTCTAGCTTTTCGACGATTCTGTCTGGCTCCACCGGTTTAGTAAAACTGGGCCAGCCACATCCAGAGTCAAACTTGTCCATGGAGGTGAACAATGGTTCGCCCGATACGATATCCACATACAGCCCTTCTTCGTCATGATCCCAAAATTCATTTTGAAACGGAGGCTCAGTCCCATTTTCTTGCGTAACTCGATATTGCAGGGGCGTTAAGCGCGCCTTTAATTCTTCAGGACTAAAAGGCTTTTTTTTATCCATGGCATGTACCTCCCCAAGGCAGTTTTCCGTTTCTTATTATCTTAACCTTTTGCAACCATCCGTTGCATTCCCCCCAAAAAAACATTTCCCCCTCACAGAGTTTTTCACAGGACGAGTTGGGCTAATGGATCGAGCAATTCCCTCTCCATCAGCAACAATTAATTTATATTTCACAAAAACATTTATTATTGTGATAATTATATTATTGACCTTCGCAAACAAAGGAGCTGAAGTACGAAATGACCACCCCGCTCACCAAGCACCCCAAGCGCATCCCGGTCTGGCGGACGCTACTCATCACTCTCCTCCTGCTCGTCCTGTTGTCGGCCGGAACCGTCAGTCTCTTCGTGCTCCATCTGCTCCCCCAGACAACCGGGGAAGTGAAGTTACCTGGACTGAGAGCTCCTGTACAAGTGACACGCGATTCACAGGGAGTGCCGCATATCAAAGCGCAAAACGAGCATGACCTGTACATGGCCCAAGGCTATGTCACCGCGCAAGACCGTCTCTTTCAAATGGACATGTCCCGGCGTTTAGCATCCGGTCAATTGAGTGAAGTGGTGGGAAAGTCGGCATTAGACAAGGATAAGTTTTTCCGAACGCTGGGATTGCGCCGGGCAGCCGAACGCTCTTACGAAGCTTACTCCGATGAAGCCAAACGCATCTTGTCCGCTTACGCCAAAGGAGTGAATGCATATATCAATGAAGCCAAACGGAATCACCGATTGCCACTGGAATTCACCCTTGCCGGTTATAAACCGCGTCCTTGGACACCGGTCGATTCCCTAATCATCGGCAAATATATGGCGTATGACTTGGGCGGCAAATGGAAGGGGCAAGCGTTTCGCTACCTGATGCTGATGCAATATCCACAGGCAAAAGCACTAGATTTGTTTCCGCCAGAAACGGACCGCACGATCCCCAGCGGTCAGTTGGCCGTCCCATCAAAACGCGCGCTCTCCCAATTGACCACCAATTTGGCCAAAGCCCCTTTCCCGGCAGCGTACAACGGCAGTAACAACTGGGTCATCTCCGGTAGCAAAACGGCGACAGGCAAACCCCTGTTAGCCAACGACCCGCATCTGGGGCTTCATCTGCCATCCATCTGGTACCAAACCACATTAAGCGAACCGCACAGACAGGTGAGTGGCGTTGTTTTCGCCGGAGTTCCCGGCGTAATCTTGGGACACAATGAGGCTATCGCTTGGGGCGTCACCAACTTGGCCCCGGATGTGGAAGATCTCTACATCGAGAAACGCCATCCACACAACCCCGATCTCTTTCTGTACAAAGGCAACTGGGAACAGGCGAAAATCATCACAGAAACCATCCCTGTGAAAGGGCAACAGCCTGTGCGGCACACGGTGCGGATCACCCGTCACGGCCCCATCGTCTCCGAATGGGCTGATCCTAAGCAAAACTTGCCAGCTGACACGGCCTTTGCCCTGCGCTGGACCGCTTTGGAACCGACAACCGAATTTGAAGCAACCTTGCGAATCAACCGAGCGCATAATTGGGAAGAATTCAAAAAAGCACTGACCTATTTTGAAGTACCGGCCCAAAACTTCGTCTTCGCCGGTTCGGACGGCACCATCGCATACCGGGCCAATGGCAAAATTCCAGTGCGCAAAGGGAACCGAGCTTTGCCCGTCCCCGGATGGACCGATGAATATGAATGGAATCGCTTCATCCCTTGGGAGGAGTTGCCGACGATCGTCAACCCATCCAGCGGATACATCGCCACGGCCAACCACCGGGTGTTTTCGCACGAATATCCTCACCATATCGCCAGCACGTGGTCTCCCCCATATCGAACCCAACGGATCCATGAAGTATTGGCTAACAAAGACAAGCTGACGACAACGGACATGAAGCGCCTACAAAGCGACGAAAAAAACCTGCAAGCGGCCCGAATGGCACCCTTGCTCTTGCAGCAACTAGACTTTAAGCGATTATCCGCCACCGAGAAAAGTGCCGCCCACCTGATGGAAAAGTGGAACCACTATGACACCGCCGACGCAGCGGCACCATTTATTTACCACCTATGGATGGAAGAAATCAAACAACAATTGTACCGATCGCTTCATCCGAAACTGGCAGAACTGTTTGATGAAAAAGACATCGTCGCCGACACCTTGCTTTCCCAAGCCGCACGCGGTGAAGAAAGTGACTGGGTGACTCAGGCAGGGGGAATCAAAAAACTGTGCACCGAAGCACTCCAACGCGCCGTGAAGCGAGCCAGCAACTTGCAGGGAGCTGATCCTACTGCTTGGCGGTGGGGCGAATTCCACCAAATCACATTTACCCATCCACTCAGTGTAAAAAAGCCGCTCAACCTCCTATTCGATTCTGCCGGCTATCCGGTAGGTGGAAGCGAACATACCGTCCGGGCCATGGGTTGGAGCAAACAAACTGGCACAGTCGATCATGGCGCCCCTTGGCGTACTGTTGTCGATGTTGGCAACTTAAGCCAAGCCGAGCATCTGTTGGGCCCTGGACAATCGGGGCAACTGGGCAGCGACTGGTATGATGACCAAACGGAAAACTGGACGATGAACCGTTACTACCGCACCACCATCCAAGCCCCGGCCACCTCTGACCATCAGTTGCGACTCGTTCCGTAATATTCAAACATAACTAGCGGAGCATATTCAGCCACCCGTTTTTTCGTTGGACAAATTAAAAACTGCCAATCCGATTTGGATTGGCAGTTGCTTGCATTCCCTGAAAACTAAAGAGTGAGTGTCACGTGACCTGCGTTGAAGGGCTTAGTGCGTTTCGCACTTCGTCCTTCACGTCCCGCGAGCTTCGCTCGTCGGGGATTCCGTTTGTTTGCTCTAGAAAGAGCTCCTTAGAAAGGAGGTGATCCATCCCCACCTTCCGGTAGGGATACCTTGTTACGACTTCACCCCAATCATCTGCCCCACCTTCGGCGGCTGGTTCCGTAAAGGTTACCTCACCGACTTCGGGTGTTGCAAACTCTCGTGGTGTGACGGGCGGTGTGTACAAGGCCCGGGAACGTATTCACCGCGGCATGCTGA
>NZ_FXTU01000014.1:0-11622 GCF_900182735.1 Laceyella tengchongensis
TCAGCATGCCGCGGTGAATACGTTCCCGGGCCTTGTACACACCGCCCGTCACACCACGAGAGTTTGCAACACCCGAAGTCGGTGAGGTAACCTTTACGGAACCAGCCGCCGAAGGTGGGGCAGATGATTGGGGTGAAGTCGTAACAAGGTATCCCTACCGGAAGGTGGGGATGGATCACCTCCTTTCTAAGGAGCTCTTTTCAGAGCATCATCGATCATTTTCTTGGGTCACGTGATACTCACTCTTTAGTTTTCAGGGAATGCGCCCAAAACCACTTCTGCTTATGCAGAGGTGGTTTTTTTTGTAATATATGGGCGCAGCAAGAAAACAGAATGACTGAAATATACCGATGCGGATTATGCCGGGGTGAACGTACATTTTCCTACGTAGACGGAAGAAGTGCTTTATTTAAGAAGATAAGTGGAGCGCCGCAGCATCTTTTTATGAACGCACACGAGCTATTTGATAAGATGAATATGAATGTGCTGAAGGAGGGATAGGGTGAAACTGCGTTTATTTCTTCTCTTGTTCACTTTGTTCATGTTGCCTGGTTGTGTGACCGAGACATCATCAGTTATCAATTCGGGGAGGGAAGTGGTCAAGTTTGTTGAGATTGTAGATGGAGATACAGCTAAGTTTGAGATAGATGGCAAGGTGGAATCGGTCCGTTTCCTTCTCGTCGACATGCCCGAAACATCGCATCCCGAGTTAGGCAAGCAGCCTCTTGGTCCTGAAGCGAAAGCGTTTGTGGAGAAGCTGTTGTCGGAGGCAAAAGAAGTATCCTTAGAGTGGGATGTTGCGAAGCGTGATCAGTATCATCGTTTACTGGCTCATGTCTACGTAGACGGCAAGAGCGTACAGGAAATCATTCTTAAAGAAGGACTGGCCAGAGTGGGATACATATACGAGTCGAAGAAGCATTTGGGTGCGTATCGAAAGGCTGAAAAGATAGCTCAAAACGCGAAAAAAGGAATATGGCAATGTCCCGGCTATGTAGGCGACAAAGGTTTTAATCGGGATAAATGGTGTGGGTCATCGTCACCGTCGAATGCACCAGTACCTTCTCACGGCTTTGCGAAAGGTGAGCCCAACCCCAATATCCCAGATCAGGACTGTAGCGATTTTAAAACGCAAAAGGAAGCGCAAGCGTTTTTCGATCAATTTGCCCCTGCAGATCCACATAGATTGGATGAAGATGGAGATGGTGTGGCTTGTGAGGATCTTCCATAAGGAAAGATCATTTGCAAACGAGCCGTCTCAATATAACATAATCTAGATTCTATTGTAGACAAATAGATATAAAATAGAGACGATTACAAGTTTGAATCGGGGAGAGTTTTGCTCGGCGGTTTTTTTATCCCAGATAGAGCAAGGTGCGAAGAGTATAACGTCTTATCAACGGATCATCATGTGATCCTTGAATGTGGCATACGGCAAACGACGTTATAAAAGAAGTGGTGCATTACTCGTTTTCACTAATTTCCGTACAATTAAAGTGGTTAAGCTTGGTTTTGAGTTGCAACCATCATGGTATTGAGAAAGGTGTGTTTTTTTATGAGAGTGGAAGTGACGTTTCATATTGCTGAAGAAATGTTATTGCCTTACGACTTGAATTATCCGATTAGCAGCTTTATCTATCACTGTGTGATGCAAGCGGATCCCGATCTTGCACAATGGTTGCATGACACAGGCTTGGAGCATCGTGGGAAGAAGTATAAACCCTTTGTCTTTTCTCGCTGCTATTTCACCTCCAGGATTAATCTGAAATCCGCCATGAAGGTAAAAGGGTCACTTGCATTCCAGTTGGATTCGATCAAGCCGGAGATCGTGCAACGGTTTATTGAAGGGGTTTGGAGAGTGGGACAATTATCTTTAAATGATGCCATATTTCCGCTGGCAGATGTGCGAATTTTGCCGCCAGTACCATTTGAGCGCAAGATGGTGTATCAGGCGTTAGGATCGATTGTGGTTCCAACACAGATTGACGGGCAAGTCATCTATTGTCATCCACTGGACAGCCAGTTTTATGACAGTATGCGTTACTCGTTGAAAAACTGGTATACTTTGCGCTGGAATGAAGAGTTTCCCGAGGAGGAGATATTGCGCATCCAACTTTATCGCCCCGAGAAATTTAATTTGAAAAAAGCGGCCGTCCTCACTCGATATAAAGAGAAAAATTTGAAGGGGTATCAAATCCCCTTGGTTATTGAAACCTCGACTAAGATGCATCAGGTGATTTATGAAAGCGGATTAGGCTCTTATGGTTCCCAAGGGTTTGGTATGGTGTCTCCTCTTAAAGGTGTTTTAACCAAAAACAATATCTTGAATGGCAATCTATGAACCTCCCAGGTTTCTAATCCCCGTTTAGTTGGAACCATAGTGGGATTGAAACTCGCAGATGTCACGAATTACTTATGATCTTACTATGATTAAAAGCGCCTTATTAAAGGCGCTGAGGCTGCTGACAAACTGCCTTGAAAGGCAGGGTCAGCAGCCTTTTTTGTCGAATCAATAAAAAACACTCTATAAGGAGTTTTTTCTATGTTTAGAACAAATCCGAGTAAAGAACATCAACCAGAACTGGTTAACATAGAAGAATTAGTTCCACGAGATCACTTGTTACGGAAAATTTATGAAACGATCGACTTCTCCTTCATTGCTGAGAAATGTAAAGAATTATACTGCCCTGTGGCTCAAAACATAAAAAAGTTGGCTATGCTGCTTTCGAGAGCAGGTAAGGGAGGTGGTTTTAAGTTTATATGGGTTGATATTCATCCATTAATTGTTTATATCCCTCAAAAAACCTGCGATCAACAAAGTTGATTCGCAGGGTTTGTCAACATTCTCAGGGCCTTTAATAAGGCGTTTTTTTCATTCTTCGAATTTTTTACAATTGACCAATCCATTGATGAAGGTTTTGAAATCCTTTGAGAGGATCGTAATCTTAGGATGATCGGGATTTTCAACATCAACATGGATAACTCGGGGCTCACCATTTTTTCCGCATTGACTATAATCTAACATGACGGCATCATGACCAGCTGATGGACAATCGCATATTACAAATCCTAGATGAATGGGATAACCCCAATCTTTATCAGTGCTTCGGACATCTTCGGAATCAATGCCTTCATCTCCTCCAAGGCCACGGATTTTTTCGATTTCAATATGATTCTCCGCCCAAGAGGTTGGAACCATTGTTGGAAAGCAAGAGTTGACAGGAATTCCGCCATTTTTGGTTTTGATTAGTTCTATGTAAGAACGGGGAAGTTTGAAATTCAACGTTTGTTCTGCCTGAGCAATCATTTCATCCGTCACAGAAATGGGATTGGTATATTGATCGAATGGTAGCCAAAACCCTTTGAAATGCTTTCTCATTTTACCACCCATTTTTAACAAATAAAGATCAGAGAGACTAAATGAAACGCAATGATGATAATGATCAAAAATTCATTACCCAAAAAGAGTGTAACATGTACAAAGCGTTGTTTGTAGAATGAGCTAGTAGGCGGATGTGCTTATGTAGCTATAATTTTTTAAATAATTTGTCAACACAGGAAGTGTTCTGTTATGATTTAATTAAAAGATTCGCCATGAGAATAACTTTTTAGGTGCAGTTTCCGTGAGGAGTTCAGTGAGATGAATCCATGATACTATCATTTTTGATGGAGGTTTTGCTCATGTTTCAAATTCGAGTGAAAAGCCAGTTGAAATTATTCACCTCCGTTATTCTCGCGATGCTTATTTCGATGGTGACTGCTTTGCCCGCATTTGCGGCCACTCCAGGGAAGACGGTTAATGCGTCGGCAACACTCGCATACAACCTCAAAGGACTTAAGCATAATGTGGCTGTTCAGAAAGCTTATATCGCTTCCAAGTATATTTACGTAACGCAACGGTCTGGGGGAACATGCTATCTTTCAAGATTGCTCATTAATGGGCGTGACGCTACATACGTTGATGAAATGACTGTCACCAATGCGGGTCATTGCCAAACATTAGACATGTACACATACAATGGTAAAAATTATTTTTATTTCAGTTCGAAAGCAGATCCTTCAACGTCGTATTACTGGTCCCTGCAAGTGGCAAGACTTCAATACTCGCCCGGCGCGAAATATGATTATACAGATCTTCATCGGTTTACCTATATGAATTACGCCAATAAGGCCGGTACAAGACTAGGTGATACGTACCGTGTCGATGGCGGTGGCAATAGTAACTACACGATTTTCCGAGTACAAACAGCACAAGGAACCGTAACTTGGTCTATTTATGACACAGTGGCATTAAACCGGCTTCTTGACAGTAATAAACAGGTACAGATGAATAGCGCGGAGGCGAAGAGCGCCTGTGTTGGCAGCTTTACGCAGTCGGGCAGTGGCATAGTCAGACCGAACGGTTCTTTCCAAGGCGTTGATATGCTCAGTAATACGGAGATTTATACGTCAGGTGGCGCAGAAGGCCAAACTCCGCAAATCGCCATGATGTCAAACACGGGAGCATACAAAACCCTTGTGAAAATTACCAATGTAGGAACTCATGAAATCGAGGGTGTACAGACAAAGAACGGGAACGTTTATTTTACGATCGTTACAGACCCGGTGAATAAGCAAAATACGCAGAAAATTTACTACGTCTCTGATAGCATTTTTTAACTGGGTAGATGCGGCGGAGAGACCTTTTCCAGGTGAGCCTCGTACGCGTGAAGCGAATGAGAGCCGCTGTTCTACTTCAATCGGGGTCAGCTCGCGTGATCATTATTGGGTATCAACAACAAAAAATTAAAGGCATCATCCATGGAAAAGAAAATGCCAGAGCCAATCACTAGGGTGTGTCTGGCAAATTAAGTTGTTGGGGAAGAAGCGGCGAAAAAACCTTTTCTCGAGGAGCGCCTCGCCATGCGTGAAGCGAATGAGAAAATGGTTTTGGAGCCGCTGTCCTATTCATCAGACACGCCCTAATAGTCCTGGCATTTTCTATTTGCTATTTACCATAGTAACTTTCTTATACTACGGGATTTCTATTAAGCGTAGACAGATGATGAGATCCTTGTTCACGAAATAACTCAGCTAATTTTTTTCTTCCAGCGGCACCATGTTGCAATATGTATTGCAGCTCTTGTGAGGTGAGTATTTTGATGCTTACCAAACGTATATCACTGGCTGGACCGATGATACTGGTTGGAATTTGCTCAGATTCAAGACCGAGCAAGACACCTACGCGGCCTTCCTCATCACTGAAAGGTTCTGGTACATCAATATACGAAAACTCCATCGACAAAACACCATGATGCTCCAATAACTCTTTTACGCCTCCATGATGAGCAAAGTTTTGAGCAACTTCGTATAGCAACTGAAATTGCCATGTTTGATCGAGTTCAGCAATGTTTTTACGAAGGGCAGGATCGTCTGATTCAAGGTAACACTCCAATGAAAATCCTTGGTTGGGTTCCTCAACATCATCAAACGGATCAGACAAGCCGTCACTTGCCCAAATGACGGAATTCGGAGTCTCTATTTTCACAAAAGCTTGTCTCAATGCCGGCCATCTAGGCCCGCCCCTAAAAGCTGGATTGATGAGGTGGGTCAACACATCTGGATCTATTTTTCCGATCTTTTTCCAAAAATCATACCTCACATCAACGGTTTCGTTAAACAAATCATCTTTCATGATGCATGCCTCCTTGGGGTCATTTGAATATTACAATATGTTATTCTTTTATTGGTTGTAAAGCAGTGATTAAGTGTTGCTTGGCATGCGGGAGGAATGTTATTGAAACTTCGAAAAGAGTTGGAGTTGAAACCAATATCTCCAGAGTGGAAAAGCGTCATCAGATCAAAAGTTCAACGGATTATCCATTTGTTGGAAACGAAACAACCTGTTGATAAAGAGATAGAAGAGTTTAACCAACTAACAGGAAAAGATTATATCGATGTTGACTTTATGCATCAGGAAGCCATGGATTTAGAAACGTTTGTTGATCTTGCTTCATTACCTGTTCCAAGTAAAGTGGAGGATATCACGACAGAAGAGTTGATTGAAATAGTCACCAGGGCTATGGATGTTGAAACATATGGAATTGAAACGCACTATTATATGGAACTCTTTGATATTCATGTACCTATGCCCAATGCTTCAAACCTGATTTTTTACCCGGACGAAAAGTTTAAGGGCAACAGGAGTGACGATGGTCTCACCCAGGAAGAAATAGTGGAGAAAGCGTTGGCATACAAACCGATATGTTTATAATGAAACTATTTATTTGCGGCGTTTTGTGAATACAAATCGTTAACCAAGGAGGTTTGACATTCATCTTTAGGTCGTTTGCTTTGAATGATAGAACTTTGGAGAACTTGTTGTAACTAAGAAAATGAAGTGCAAACTGACTACAGTCAGGCACTTCATTTTTTGTGTCGATTTGGCTTTGCATCTCAAGATGGAACCATAAAATCGACCAACGATCTTAAACGACAATTAGCTTGCAATCCTTGCTGGAGCGCGGCATTATTCACCTCATGCAAGTACGCCTCGGTTCCAGTCGATGGTTGAAACGGATTGCCGATTTCTTCCCACTATGCCACAACACTGGATGTTGAATAGAATACCTTTGTTACTTGTTTTTAACATTTAGCCTATTCGTTCGTTTACTTATTATTAGTGAAATATTATATTGTAAAGAGAAACAATCATATACAAAATCATGAAATGCTCTGCTTTGCTATTCGTAATTGTATATCCATGAATAGATTTAATCCGCAAATAATCAGATTTGTTGTCATTGGGTATGAAGTGGTGAGAGCTGGTTAAAAACCCGTTCAAAACCAAATACACGAGCAACCATAAAGATCGGAGGGGATAAGATGGAACAAAAGCTAATTCGCCTGAAGGATCGATTAAGTGATCTGAGCCGGAGAAATCGTTCCCTACGGCTACTTAGGCTACAAAGTAAATGGGTCTTCGACCTAACGGCGTTAGACCAAGAGAACGCACCACGGTCAAAACAGATTTTAGATCAAGTGATGACTGGTAAAAAGAAAATGGTGCTTACTCACTCATCTTTAACTGAAAAACAGTTACAAACTGTAGCACATAGCTTAACCCATCTTTATCGCAATATGAAGGCAATCGAAGATGAAACGGGATTGTATGATTTATACATAGGCTATCCTTTCTTATCAGGTAACTTAAGGGATGGTTCTTTTATTCAAGCCCCATTGTATTTATATCCGGTTCGCTTAGAACGAAAGGATCGAAGTAATTTATATTGGGAATTGCACTCTTTTCCAGATTCTGAGCCACAATTAAATCGCACACTCTTTTTAGGACTCAGACGTTTTCATCAAGCTACGTTTGAAGAGAGTATGTTTGAGGATAGTGCGCAGTGGAAGATGATCGATAAAGCGAACTTGTCCTCATGGGCAGAATGGTTAAGTCAGTATAACATCAACGTAACCTGTGCAGAAGAAGGATTAAAACCACTTCAAACGTATCGCAGGGAAACCCTTCCTCAAGATCAGCCACTCAAGATTGAACCTTATGCAATATTAGGTAGCTTCCCACAAGGTAATTCGTCGTTGATCCGGGATTATGATGAATTAATCGCCTTATCGACAAAACAACCATTACCCTTTATACAAGAGCTCATTCATTTTAATGAAGATCATACCTACGATCCTATGCCGGATTCCCAACGGGAGGAGCTGATTGAGGTTCAAGAGATTCAACCAGCAAAAGAAGAAGAACAATTCTTTATCTTGCCAACGGATTTTTCTCAAGAAACGATTCTTCATACAGCGCGTACCACAAAAGGATTAGTGGTGCATGGTCCTCCGGGAACGGGTAAATCTCAAGTCATTGTAAACTTAATTACTGATGCGTTAGCCAATGGGAAAAAAGTGCTTGTCGTCTGTCAGAAGAGAGCAGCTTTGGATGTTGTATACCAACGGTTAGATAGTATCGATTTGACTTCCTATGTGGCCTTAATTCATGACGAAAAACAGGACCGGAGCGGATTATATCAAAAAATCAATAAGCTCATTCCCGAAACAGTTACTCAAATCCAAGGAAAAGAATCCTCCTTGCGCCATTTGTGCAAGCGAATAGAAGAGCGTGAGCAGAAGCTCAATGCCATTTGTAAAGGGTTGCATGAACGGCAATCATGTGGGTTTAGCGCATATGAACTATATGGGCGAGCTAAGAAACAAGATGATGTCGTTCAAACCATCATGGTCTCCGACTTATCGAAAAGTGTGCATCGAGATGAGTTAGATGATATGCTCTCGACGATCTCGAGGTATGGTACTTATCAGCAACGTTTTGGTAAAGAAGCGTACATCCTAAGAAGAAGAAAATCCCTAGCTAATCTCGAGCTAAGAGATCAGACTCATCTGGTTGAGCAATTGGAACTTGCTTTAGAAAAAGCAGATGTTGCAATCCGAAAACTTAACCAATTGGATCATGAGAAAATCACTCCTGCTTACCTATGGTTAAACAGTGATCGCTTAGCTAAAATTTACGATGATTTAGATCCAAAAGAAAAGAAGACATTACAAAAGTTGCGGCTGTGGTGGTGGACCTCCTTTACAGGGAAAAGCGTGATTGAAGAATTATTAAATGGGCAGAAGTTTAAAGGGATTTCTTCTACAGAATGGCCCCGCATTCAAGAAAGCTTGCGTTTAATGTATGAAATTGCTCAGATCACCCAATCCCTAAAACAACATATCCGCTTCTTAGAAGAGATTTTAGACGATGATTTTTTTAAACAGATACAAAAAGAATTAGCTGAAGGGAAAATTCCACAGCGTACGCTGTTACAGATCCGTGAAGCTATTTCACGTGACTTTGATGACCTCAAAGCCATGGATCGCTGTTATTTTGAGGCTACTCCCACTGTGCAAAAGCTCATCAATAGGTTAAAACAGAAGGAGATGGGCCAGGAAGGAGAGCTTTCTGAAAAGTGGGTGGATGCCGTCAAACAATCCTTTTATCTATTTTGGATTGATGAAATTGAACGGAAACATCCATATCTAAGTAACGTATCAACGGGTGAGTATCAGCAGATTCGGGAAGAATTCGGTAAACTTCTGCTTGAAAAAAAGAAGTTAGCCTTACAGGTTCTTCAAGAACGCATGGTTATGAATATTAACCAATCATTGCAAAGTCATGTAAAAGCTTTTCGAGAGCTACGGCATCAAACAGGAAAGCAACGTCAGATTTGGCCTGTGCGTCGATTAGTCAAACACTTTGCTGAGAAAGGATTATTAGAGCTCCTCCCTGTGTGGTTGGCTTCGCCTGAAACCGTTTCTGCTATGTTCCCTTTAAGCCAGGGTTTGTTTGATTTAGTAATCTTTGATGAGGCATCACAGTGTACTGTGGAAAGTGGATTGCCAGCTGTATATCGTGGAAAGCAAATAGTAATCGCAGGGGATGAAAAGCAGTTGCAGCCATTCGAACAGTTTCGCGTTTCTTTGTATGATGAAGACGAAGATGAAATGGATTTTGAAATGGAAGAGTCAAAAAGCTTGCTTAACCTAGCTAAACGGATATATCCTGTGCGGATGCTTCAGTATCATTACCGTTCCAAGTTTGAGGAATTGATCCATTTCTCCAATCATGCCTTTTATCATGGAAAAATGCAGGTAGTACCCAATGTATCTGCTCATCATTCAACGCCAGCCATTCGTTGGATTAAGGTGGATGGGCATTGGATTAACCAATGTAACGAGCAGGAAGCAAGGATGGTTGTTGATCAGCTCAAACAGCAATTGGAAAAGCATCCCGATCAAACAGTGGGGATTATCACATTTAATGTGAAACAACACGATAAGATTTTGCAGTTGATCGATCAACGAGCCAAGGAGGATCCCCACTTTTCCGCTTTATATGAAGAAGCGATGAAGAGGGAGTTGGATGAACGCATCTTTGTTAAAAACATCGAAAACGTACAGGGGGATGAGCGGGATGTTATCATCTTCTCTGTTGGATATGCTCCTAATGAAGAAGGAAGAATTTATAACCGATTTGGTCTTCTCAATATACAGGGGGGAGAGAACCGATTAAATGTAGCAATTACAAGGGCAAAAGAGAAAATTCTTGTGGTCGCAAGTATTGATCCGCATGAACTAAATGTAGCTGGAACAAAACATGAAGGACCTAAACTATTCCGTCATTACTTGGAATACGCCAAGGCTGTTTCTGAAGGGAATAAAGAGCAAGTCCTGAGTATTTTAAATCGAATTAACCCCCAGTCAGAAACCAAGAAGCAGTATCATGATGACCAGTTTGACTCTCCGTTTGAAGTGGAAGTATGCGATTATTTACGAAGCATTGGCTATGAAGTTGATACTCAGATTGGAGTCTCAGGATACCGGATTGATCTTGGAATTGTTCATCCAAAGGATCCAGGCCGCTATATCTTGGGAGTCGAATGTGATGGAGAGACTTATCACCGCTCTCCGCATGCAAAAGAGCGTGACTTATATCGGCAAGAGTTCCTAGAGTCAAGAGGATGGAACATTCAACGGATTTGGAGTCGAAATTGGTGGAGAAATCCGGGGATAGAAATAGAGAAAATCGATAGAAAGGTGAAAGAACTATTGGAGAAAGAGGAGCATAAAAAGAAGGTGACTTTGCTTTCAACCTAGGAAGTAATCACTTATCCATGAGCGAACACACTGAAAAAAGAATGAGATGATCCATCTAATTTGTCAAGGCAAGGGGTGAACCCCCTTGTTTTTTTATCAGATGAATAGAAACATTTTTTAACGGAAGAGTTTATCAGCGTATTAATCGGCGAGATAAATATGTTCCAGTAGGCCCTGTTACAATTTATATGTCCTGTAGTGGAATTGCCTACTGCCAAGCAGATGGGTATCTGCGTGCTCACGATGGAACACCGAAATAATTTAAAGAGTATTCTATGCTAACTACTTAGATTGTTGCAAACATTAAATAAATGATGTTTCCGGTTTAGCTTTATATGATTAAAGCTAAGCTATTTTTTTGTCTTGTTATTGCTATGGCGTGTCTGATGAATAGGAAACTGGCTCCAATACAGTTCGCATTCGATTTTGATTTATGGGAAAAGGTTTTTCTGCCGCTTCTACCTACCGAGTCGATTGACCAGGCAGCTCTTATTCACATTCGATCCGATCCTTGATGATTTGTGCTAAATGCGTTTGCGAGAGGTCTCTATAAATACGAAGCTTTATCATATAAGACCCAATCATTCAAGGAACATAAGTGGGAGCAAAGCATTCGACAAAGATTGCCTCGTATTGATTGCCCTATATCTCTTTTGTAATTCATGTGGTTTTGACTCGTGAAAAAAAATGAGAAAAAAGGGTTGCATTTGTATTTCAGTCATGATATATTATTCCTTGTCGCCGCGATGCGGTGACAAAGAGAAACGCACCTTGAAAATTAGATATGGAATAAAGCAACGAGGTTAAGAAGGAGATCCTTCTTTGACCGTCGATGTTGCAAATCACCGAGGAGATACCGAGCGGCATAGCGATATGCCGGATAAACCTAGTAGGTTAAGCTACTAAGGGCACACGGTGGATGCCTTGGCGCTAGGAGCCGATGAAGGACGGGACGAACTCCGATAAGCTTCGGGG
>NZ_FXTU01000015.1:0-11006 GCF_900182735.1 Laceyella tengchongensis
CGTTTAGCTGACGGATACGAATCGGTCGAGGGCTTATCCTACTTCATCTCTTCATCTTGCAACACGCTTTATTCCATTCTAATTTTCAGGGTGTGGCAAGATTTGCTTCAAATCTGGGCAACACCTGATTACAATGAAAACATGTGCCCTTAGCTCAGCTGGATAGAGCGTTTGACTACGGATCAAAAGGTCGGGAGTTCGAATCTTCCAGGGCACGCCAATATTGTCTGGTGATGATGGCGGAGGGGATCCACCCGTTCCCATACCGAACACGGAAGTTAAGCCCTCCAGCGCCGATGGTACTTGGGCTTAAGCCCTGGGAGAGTAGGTCATTGCCAGGCATATCCCATCTTTTGATGGGAACGACGCGGGGTGGAGCAGTCTGGTAGCTCGTCGGGCTCATAACCCGAAGGTCGCAGGTTCAAATCCTGTCCCCGCAACCAAATGCAAAAAAGACACCTTTCATCAATGAAAGGTGTCTTTTTTTATATTTTATAGGCTGTAGATAATACAAAACGCAGACTAAAAATCGGCTTGGAATCAGTTTGTTGACAAATCTATCGTGTTTGACGATTGCGCTATATGGCAAACACATCTCATAAATAGCATACTCCTGAACGATTTGTTTTGTACACTCCAGCTTTTTTTCCTGTGGTATAGTGAATAGTGTTCGAAACCGGAACGGAAAGGATATGAAACATGGATGCGATTCTAGCAGAAAAACCGGATCAAGCGCGGAAATTGGCTTCCCCGTTTGCGCATAAAAAGGAAAAGACACGGATAACCATTGCACCATGTCCTGAATTTCCGCGCGGAGCGATAATTGTGTGGGCGATTGGGCATCTTTGCGAATTAGCTGAGCCGGAAAAGTATGACCCAGCCTGGAAAAAATGGCGTTTAGAAACGCTTCCCATCATTCCCGACCGATTCAAGCACCAAGTGATCAAACAAAAGGCGGGTCACTTTAAATTGGTGAAAGAAGTGTTGAACCAAGCGGACACTATTATCATCGCAACGGATCCGGCCCGTGAAGGCGAATATATCGCCCGGATCATCATCCAAATGGCTGGGGCGTCTCGGAAAAAAATTAAACGCTGGTGGTGTAGTTCGTTGACGGAGCAAGCAATTAAAGAGGCATTTGGCCGGCTCCGTTCTGACCGCGAGACAAAGCCTTATTTTGAAGAAGCGTTGGCTCGATCATACAGCGATTGGTTGGTGGGCATCAATACGAGTCGGGTGTATACGTTATTGATGCAACAAAAAGGGATCAGAGAGGTTTTTTCAACGGGCAGGGTGCAAACTCCCTTATTGTGCCTGATCCGCCGACGCGAAGAGGAGATAGAGCGCTTCAAGCAGGAGCCTTTTTGGGAGATTGTCGCCGTTTTTGATGCGGATGGAGAGAAGTACAAAGGGAAATTAGAAGAGCGTTTTTTTGATAAAAAACAGGCGGAGCGTTTACTGGAACAAATGAGGGATAAGCCTGGCGTAGTGGGGAAAATCGAAACCAAGTTGAAAAAAATCAGCCCGCCTTTGTTGCACAGCTTAAGCACCCTTCAAGCTAAAATGAACCGCATGTATAAGTTGGCGCCGTCCAAAGTGTTGCAATTGGTCCAATCCTTATATGAAAAAGGGTATGTTTCTTATCCCCGAACGGATAGCCAGCATGTGACTGCTGCCGAGGCCAAGGCATTTCCGAAGATCTTACGCTTACTCACCCCCCACTACAATATTGCGGACGACTTGCGAGACGTCAGCCGAAACAAGCGGGTGGTTGATCCGAAAAAGGTGTCAGATCATCACGCGATTATACCGACGGAGCAAGTTCCCACCCTCATCAAGCTAACTTCAGATGAGCGGAAAATTTATGATGAGTTGGCGCGGAGTTTGATTGCCGTCCATTATCCTGATCATGAATTCCTGCAGACGACAGTATTGACCATGATTGACAAGCACGCCTTCAAAACGGTCGGCAATAAAGTGGTGAAGATCGGATGGAAAGCGGTATTTCAACATGAGCAAGAGCAGGGAGATGAGGGGAATCAACCGCTCCCTCCTTTGCGTGAGGGTCAGGTGGTCAAGCCGGAGGTGGCGTTGAAGGAAGGGATGACACAACCACCTAAGCCTTACACAGAAGGCCAATTGATCACATTGATGAAAACGGCCGGCAAACACATCGAGGATGAGGAACTTTCGTCGATGAAAGGGCTTGGATTGGGAACGGAAGCAACTCGCTCTGGAATTATCCAAACTCTCAAGGATCGCAAGTATATCAAAGTGCAGAAAAATGTGGTGTCCACTACGGAGAAAGGAAAAGCCTTGGTCTCGGCCGTCGCGGATACTATTTTGGGGAAAGCGGATTTGACGGCAAAGTGGGAACAGTATTTGCATGCGATTGGCCGTGGGGAAAAAGCGGCTGCTCCATTCATCGAAAAATCAAAAGAGTTGGCTAAGCATTTGGTTGCCGATGCAATCAAGCGCGCCGACGGATGGGAAGTAGCTGCGGCGATACAGGAAAAAACGCAAACAAGCGGACGGAAGGGATCTGCGCAAGAGACCGTGGGGTCATGTCCGTTATGCGGTCAAGCGGTGGTTGACCGGAAAAAATTTTATGGCTGTCAGGGTTACCAAACTGGATGCAAATTCACCCTTCCCAAAACGTTGTTGGGAAAAAAGCTGAGTTCAGCGGTTGTGAAAAAACTGTTAAGTGGGAAAGAATCAGGCTTACTCAAGGGGTTTGTCTCAAAGAAAGGCAAACGGTTTGACGCCCGGTTGCGATTGGAGAACGGCAGCATTGCCTTCACGTTTCCCGAAGGTGCGGCCAAAAGAGAGAAGGCATAGTGTTTTCCGTTAGGTTGAAATGTACGGTTGCATGTTGGATGCAACCGTTTTTTGTGCAGAGGGAGCGAGAAAATAAGTTGTCAAAATATTATAATCATTATGAGAGCCTGTTTGATTAAGCTTTAACCGCAATGTAACGGAGGTGCCTGATGAACGCGTTTAAAAAGCGCTTGGCGGTGTTGTGCCTGCTGGTGATGGTGATTATTCCTGGCTGGACGGGAGCGGCTGAACCACTTGCCGCACAGCTGTCCGCAATCCACGATTCGGCCGAGGTGTTAACGGCAAAACCGTCGGAACCGTCTCAGCAAAGTGAGCCGGATTTGCCACAATTGATTCATGAGGAAGCGGAAGAAGAGCAAATTGCGCAAGGGATTTCCCTGACACAGTTTACTAGGTTTGACACTAAGGGTTGGCTAGAAGGGGCGGCGCTGACGGTGGACTTGGCCGAACCTAGTGTGAAAACGAATTTGTTGACGCCTCCCCATGTGGCGCAAAGTATGCCGCTAATCCAGCAGATGAAAGCGGCGGGCGCGATTGCAGGAGTGAACGGGGATTTTTTTGATATTGGCAATACGCAAGCAGCGTTGGGGGCGGAAGTTCGGTCGGGGGAATTACGAAAAAGTGGCGAGGACCGCTTGGCAGCGAGCGTCTCACAAGACCGGATCGGCCAAATCAGCCCCCTCGTATTGCAGGGCAAAGTGATGGCCAATGGGGCGACGACGACGTTGCATGCCATTAACGCTCCCCAGTTGCCGGCGGATCATTTGGCGATGTACACCCCGGACTGGGGTACGGCGAAGCGAACGCATCTGGTCAGCCCCGATTTTTTTGAAGTGTTGGTGGAAGACGGGAAAGTGAAAATGACTTATGCCGGTGGGGTACACAATGAAGCATTGCATGAAGGCCAATTCATATTGAGTGGCAAAGGTGCCAGTGCGGCGTTTCTTAAAGCGTTACCGGTGGGGAGCGCGGTTGAAGTTCGTGTAGAGACCAGACCGGACTTTAGGAAATTGGCTTTTGCGATCGGAGGCGGTGCTTTACTGGTGGACAAGGGGAAGGTGGTGACTAAGGATCATGGCGCAGTTCATCCCCGCACCGCGGTCGGTTTTACCAAAGACGGCAAGAAGATGATATTGGCAACCATTGATGGAAGATCGTCTCGTAGCAGAGGTATGACGTTATTGGAATTGGCCCAATGGATGAAAGAAAAAAGGGCTTGGACGGCCTTAAACTTGGATGGTGGAGGCTCCTCTACTCTGGTTGCGCGCATGCAGGGACAGACTGGATTGAAAGTTGTCAATACGCCATCCGATGGACAAGAACGCCCTGTTCCTAACGGAATCGGAGTATGGAACGACAAACGAACGGGCCAGCTGGGTGGATTTAAGATCGAAGCGGGGTCCCGGCGTGTGTTTTCTGGATTGACCCGCAAATTTCGTGCCATGGCGTATGATACTGCTTTTGCGCCGCTTCAAACGGATCAGATTCGGATGCATTGGAGGGCTTTGCCGGCCGCGCTCGGCCGTTTTGACGGGGCAGTATTGCGGGCCGCGCACCCTGGAAAAGGCCGAATTTCCGTACGGAGCAGGGGTGTGGAGTCGATGGCAGAAGTGCATGTGCTGGGAAAACCGGTCTCCCTGGCAATTGAACCCCGGTTGATGGGTTTAGAAAAAGGAAAAACAGCTACTTTTTTGGTGACAGGAAAAGATGCGTCTGGTTATCAGACTTATGTGGAGCCGGAGGATGTCCAATTGAGCTATGACCGGCAAATCATCGATGTGAAAGCCAATGCCGACGGCAGTTTGACGGTGGTGCCACAAGTGGAGCAGGGGGTGGCGCGCATCACGGCTCGGGTTGGCGAATTGCAGGCGGTTGCCGGAGTTTCCATCGGTTGGGAACAACAACGCATAGAAACATTTGAAGATGCCTCGACACCATGGACTTTTGCCAAAGCGCCTGCTGAAACAACCGGTGAGTTGCTGTATGTGGATGACGCAGATCGGAAAAGCAAAGCGCTAAAATTGACTTATGATTTCACCAAGTCCACCAAGACGCGGGCCGTGTACGCCTTGCCGCCTACGGGGCTGATGCCACTACCTGGGGAAGTGAAAAAAATCGGTGTCCATGTGCGTGGAGATGGGGGCAATGGGCATTGGCTGCGGACGCGGATCAAGGATGCGGCGGGAGTGTACCATACATTGGATTTGGCGGCGGAGGTAAATTGGCATGGTTGGAGATATGTGGAAATAAATGTGCCAGCAGGGGTGCAGTATCCGATTCAATTGAATCAAATTTATTTGGTCGAACCGGACGCCAAAAAGCAGGACAAAGGGGACATCTTGTTGGACGACGTGGTCGTGTATGTGTCTGCACCCTTGCATCTTCCTGATGAACCGGTGCAACCGCATCCAATGGTATTACAACAGGGAACGGTGCCACAATCCAGTTGGCGGTTCGCTGTGTTGAACGACTTGCATATTGTAAGCGCGGCTCCTGACAGCAAAGAGGTAAAACACACGGTGCAGGTGTTGCAGGACCTTTCGCGCGAGGATGTCGATTTTGTCATCTTTAACGGGGATTTGGTGGATGATGCTACCATTGAAAATGTTACCTTTGTCAAGACATTGATTGAGCAAAACCTTGACAAACCGTATTATGTGACGCCGGGCAATCACGAAACGTATGGCACGGGCAACTTGGATCTTTTTGTGCAGGTTTTTGGCCCGAGGGCGGCGTTGCATCATTTTGACCACAAAGGCGTGCGCTTTATTCTGAGCAACACTGCGCTGGGTGGTTGGCGGGTGAGCGATGATGCTCAGTGGCGCCAGTTGGATGCTTGGTTGGAGCAAGGAAAGCGAGATCGAAAAGTGCGGCAACTCGTTTTTTTGGCGCATCATCCTCTCAACGATCCCAACCCGTCCAAGACATCACAAATATCCGATGCTAGGGAGGCGGGATTGTTGCAGAAGAAGCTGACCGACTTTTCCGAACGAAGTGGCAAGCCGGCCATCATGATTGCGGCACACGCGCATGTCCATCACTGGACGCAACGTGACGGCGTTGCCTATGCGGTGGTGGGACCCGTCGGTAAGCGAGTGTATGGTTCGCCGGATCGGGGTGGATTTTACGGGTATGGTGTATTCAGCATTAACGGGGAGAAAAAAGGGAACGTTCGCAAACACCCGTGGCTTGTGGCTGATGTGCGACCGATCCTTGAGGACATCGCGTTGGAGCGGACGGAGTTTTATGTGAATGAAACGGCTGAGGTGAAAGTGTCAGGTTTGCAAACAGGAGGTTGGACTTTTCCGCTCACCTATCCGGCGACTGTGCGGTATCGAGGAGAGAACGGTTTGACCGTCACCCGTTTGGATCAGGCGACGGGTTCCAGCATCGCCGTGTTTGATCCGGTTACCCATTTGCTTCGTTTCAGACGTCCAGGGAAGGTGGTTTTAGTAGTGCAGAGCGGAGGTTTCAGCAAGCGGTTTGTATTGGTTGGCACTCGGGCCAACAGCGGTGGTAAATGAATGGAACTTGCAAAAAAGGTGCGCTTCTAAAGAGAAAAGGCGGGTTATTTCACCCGCCGCAAATGATTTCGTTTCCTCTTTTTTTTCTTGATGGTTTCCAGTGTATGCAGGTCTTTGTAAAATTGCGCATCCCGATTGACAGTCATCGCCCGCAAGAAAAAGAGCAGCCATCTGGGCATGTGATCCATCCTCCTCTATGTTATTTTTTGTTTCACTTCCGGACTGGTTGATGGTGGAAACCATCATCTTGCTGTCGTCGAGGGTATCTGAATCGGGTTGCTAGCTCCGCTTTCCTGATGGAGCCGGCTGACTGCCGTTACGACATAGGTGTAAGGTTTTGTCGGTTGTGCTGTGTCGTCAAAGAAGATTTGCTGTGTGTTTGAAACCGTTTTGCGGATGATGCCGACGATGTTGCGGGGCTGGTTTATGGTGATGGCTTCCCCCTCATCAAAGCGGTAAATGACAAAATAACTTGCCTCACTAGCCCGATTGGTGAACTGTAGGGTGACTCCACCGTATCGGCGCGTGGCGGAGAGGAGCGAAGGCGCGGCGGGTGTCTGGCCACCTAACCAAGGCATGACCGGAATGAGGGAGGGATAGCGGTAGAGGTCTGTGCGCAAGCGGTCAGCCAAGCCCAATGGGTTTTTCAACAGGTCTTTGGTGCTGAAAAAGACACTGCCTTTTACTTCCGGGTATTGCCGATTCAATTGCAGTTGGTTAGGAATTTCTTCGGGCTTGTCCCAGGCCGCACCGCTACCAACTTTGTACACAGCATGACCGATATACAAATGCGTGGCTTTACCTTTCACTTCATTGGCCCACCAGGGAACGAGCTTTTCATAAGCGGCGGCTGGAAAACCGATGTTCCAGTATATTTGGGGGGCGATGTAATCGATCCAGCCTTGGCGAATCCATGTGCGGGCATCGGCGAACAGAGAATCGTAAGCCTGGAAGCCGGAGGTGTCCGATCCGCTGGGGTCCGTCGATTTGTTCCGCCAGATGCCAAATGGGCTGATGCCGAACTTCACATGGGGCTTGAGCTGTTTGATCTGCGCATTTACTTCTTTAACTAAGCGGTTGACATTGTCACGCCGCCAATCCGCTTTGTTGGGAAAGGAAGCTTGGCCGTAAGTCAAGTAAGTTTGCTCATCGGAAAAGTCAGTGCCGTCAGGATAAGGGTAAAAGTAATCGTCAAAATGGACGGCGTCGATGTCATAGTTGCGCACCACTTCTTTGATGGTGTCCACGATGTGCGACCGTACCTGGGGAATGCCCGGATCATACCATAGCTTGCCGCCGTAACTGACCACCCAATCGGGGTTCTGCCGTGCCGGATGGCTTGGCACCAAGGCGTTCAATTGGGTGTCCATGCTGACGCGATAGGGGTTGAACCAAGCATGGAATTCCATGTTGCGTTTGTGGGCAGCTTGCACCATAAAAGCCAAGGGATCATAATCGGGCGACACACCTTGGGTTCCTGTCAAATACTTGGACCAAGGGTTAAGCGTGGACGGATAAAATGCGTCGGCGGTCGGCCTTACTTGAACAATGACGGCATTGATGCCCATCGCTTGTAGGCGGTCTAAAAGCGTGATGAACTCGGCTTGTTGCTGATCTTTACTGAGCCCGGTTTTGGAAGGCCAATCAATGTTCAGTACAGTGGCGATCCATGCGGCGCGCAATTGCCGCTTTTCTTCAATGGAAGCGCTTAACGAGGGATCCGGGCTTTCTTGTGCCCGCCCTTGCAGGGGGACGGCAAAAAGAAGGAGAAGCAGGGCCAACAGGCACGAAATCAACTCTCCACGCATCCTGATTCACTCCTCGAAAAATTCATAATGTTCTTTGTTTGTTAAATTATACCCTAGCCCGTGGTCATTTGAAAGCAGGAACCCCCAGCAATCTGATCGAGTCGAGGTTTGTTAGTTTTGCGGCGACGGCGGGGCGAATGATTGGCCCGGTGTTCGGCGCGGAGAGAATGTTGTGGATCATGTCCGCTATCCTGTTAATACCGATTGCCCACTTTGCCTGCTATCACCTGTTTGCCCAGGAAACGCTTCATGCGCACCAGCCATCCCAGTGATTGAGGACGGTGGACGTGCGTCGATATGGTGCTTATTATAGGCGCAGGGCGCAACAGCACGGTATCTTGAAAAAACGCATGTGAACCAGTCACGTGCGTTTGTCTCTTCTCATATGATGAAGGGAAGAGATTTTTATGTAAAAAATTAATGGAAAATGGTGATGAAGGTATTGCGTTTTTGATTAAGGCATGTTAAAGTTATATCTTGTGAGTGGCTTTTTTCACCACATGGGGCTATAGCTCAGCTGGGAGAGCACCTGCCTTGCAAGCAGGGGGTCAGCGGTTCGAATCCGCTTAGCTCCACCAATATGGAGGGATACCAAAGTGGCCAAATGGGGCGGACTGTAAATCCGCTGGCTTTGCCTTCGTAGGTTCGAATCCTACTCCCTCCACCATCATTTTACGCTGGGGAATAGCCAAGTGGTAAGGCAACGGACTTTGACTCCGTGATGCGTAGGTTCGAATCCTACTTCCCCAGCCAATATGAGCCATTAGCTCAGTTGGTAGAGCACCTGACTTTTAATCAGGGTGTCGAAGGTTCGAGTCCTTCATGGCTCACCATATTTGTGCGGTCGTGGTGGAATTGGCAGACACGCTATCTTGAGGGGGTAGTGATCCCTGATCGTGCGAGTTCGAGTCTCGCCGACCGCACCAACCTTCGCGGGTGTAGTTCAGTGGTAGAACATCGGCCTTCCAAGCCGAATGCGAGGGTTCGATTCCCTTCACCCGCTCCAGATGTTCCTCAGTAGCTCAATGGCAGAGCAACCGGCTGTTAACCGGTAGGTTGTAGGTTCGAGTCCTACCTGAGGAGCCAGCATGCTTCCTTAGCTCAGTCGGTAGAGCGCTTCCATGGTAAGGAAGAGGTCACCAGTTCGAGCCTGGTAGGAAGCTCCAGACATGGCCCGTTGGTGAAGCGGTTTAACACACTAGCCTTTCACGCTAGCATGCAGGGGTTCGAATCCCCTACGGGTCACCATTTTTCTTGGCGGCCGTGGCGAAGTGGTTAACGCACCGGATTGTGGCTCCGGCATTCATGGGTTCGATTCCCATCGGTCGCCCCACAACATGCGGAAGTGGCTCAGGGGTAGAGTATCGCCTTGCCAAGGCGAGGGTCGCGGGTTCGAATCCCGTCTTCCGCTCCAACTTAACAATTCATATATATGTGCCCTTAGCTCAGCTGGATAGAGCGTTTGACTACGGATCAAAAGGTCGGGAGTTCAAATCTTCCAGGGCACGCTGAAAAAACAGCAGACATGATGTCTGCTGTTTTTTGTTTTAACAACCGTTCATAGTGTGCGTGAAAGCACTAGTTACCTGAGTGTTGCATGGTGGGTTTTGAATTTTTCCCTTTTTTTGTTTTTTGTAGAAGGAATAACTAATTTTCTGTTGAAATAAGTTTAAGCATAAGGAGGGATACATACATGATTAAAAACTATTTAAAATCAATTATCATGTGTATGTTGTTGTTTGCGTTGTCGTTTTCTTTCCCAGGTTTTTCGAGTGCTTCTCAAGAGGGTACAACTCTTGAGATGAAAGCAGAAGCGCTGAAGAGTGCCAATTTTTTTACTGTGTTGCGGTTTGATGATGATTGCACCTCTTTGTATATGGATGCGAAAGTTAATCCGTTCATGGATCAGCTTGGTGATGTGCCAAAAGGAACGAATTATGATGTGGTCTACCATATTTATGAAATGCCAGCTACAAACAGCTCCCTGTCCCAAGGAAAGCTTGTGTCATCAGGGAAGATTGCCAATGCCACAGACAATAAGCGGTTTTCCATCAAGGTTCCTAATGCCGAGAAATCCAAAAAATACACCGCTAAATTGGAACTGAGGGCTGAAGGTACTAAATTGGGCAAAACGTTGGTGACAAACTTGCAATTCGGGGACTGCGGAAAAGACAAGCCGGGCAATAAGCCAGGTAACCCAGGTAATCCAGGTAATCCAGGCAATCCTGGTGATAACCCGGGAACCCCTGGTGACAATCCGGGCCAACCTGGCGATAACCCAGGCAAACCTGGAAACCCAGGTAACAATCCTGGTAACCAACATCCAGGCAACGGGGGTAAAATGCCGAAAACGGCAACTGCTTATCCTGTCTACATGATTGCTGGCATTGGTTTGTTGCTAGCTGGTTTGGGATTGAGCCGCTTGGCTAAGCGGGCTTAACCAAGCAGTGGTGAAGAGAAAGCTGTGTGCATGCACACAGCTTTCTTATTTTCATAAATAAAAGTGTTGACTAATGGAGATCAGCGTGATAGGATAATAACTGTCGCCGCAAGAGCGGTACGAAATGAAACAACGTGTTCCTTGAAAACTAAAGAGTGACAACGTGACCTGTTAATTCATTGAGTATAGACTCAAACTCAAATTTCACACTTCGGTGTGAAACCTTTAACGGAGAGTTTGATCCTGGCTCAGGATGAACGCTGGCGGCATGCCTAATACATGCAAGTCGTGCGGGGGTCTTCGGACCCTAGCGGCGAACGGGTGAGTAACACGTGGGCAACCTGCCCGTAAGACTGGGATAACTCCGGGAAACCGGTGCTAATACCAGATAATATC
>NZ_FXTU01000016.1:0-9467 GCF_900182735.1 Laceyella tengchongensis
GAGATTATCTGGTATTAGCACCGGTTTCCCGGAGTTATCCCAGTCTTACGGGCAGGTTGCCCACGTGTTACTCACCCGTTCGCCGCTAGGGTCCGGAGACCCCCGCACGACTTGCATGTATTAGGCATGCCGCCAGCGTTCATCCTGAGCCAGGATCAAACTCTCCGTTAAAGGTCTCACACCGAAGTGTGAAACTGAGGTTTGAGTCTATGCTCGAAGTTGATACTCCGCCGAGCAAAGCTCGCGGAGTTGTGAAACACTAAACACTAAAGTGTTAAGTGTTTCATCGAATTGACAGGTCACGTTGTCACTCTTTAGTTTTCAAGGAACACGTTGTTTCATTTCGCACCGCTCGTTCGCGGCGACAAATAAGATATTATCATCTTATTATTTATCCGTCAACACTTTTTTATAAAAAATATTTCTCCACTCCAAATCCCAACATACCCATTTTACAAATCTGCGTTTTTGCCCGCGCGCCACAGAGAACCCGATTGAATATCCTGAAAAAAACAGGAGGTGCGAACATGTCCGTTTACGTGCGCGACTTCCAATCCATCACCCAGCACACCCGTAGCAAGGATGTCGTTCTACGGGCAATCACAGCAGACACAGAAGCTGAGTTGGCCCGGCTTTCCTTTAATGAATTGAAAGGCGGAGAGACCGTAGAGCTGAAGGGCACTTTTCTCTTACATGCCGAGGAAGGGCAATCATTTTCCTTGGAAACGGCAATTTACCGTTCCAGCGAAAACGGCCAAACCAAGCAAGAACTGATTCGGTGGATTGAAACCTTCAACAATGGTTCCACTGACCCAGTCATCACATCCGTCCCCCTTCACTTTGTCGATCAAATCTCAGAGCCGCATACAGAAGCCAGCTATCTTGTCACTGCCACCCTTCACTCCGACTTCATTGAGCAAGTCGATCTAATCCTGCCACTCACCTTCTCGGGAACCGTGTTTAGTCCCTTCACACCGAAGCCGATTCCATCTTCAAGGGCACACAAATATCGGCCACGCCCCCGCATACACCGGCAACGCAGACCAAACTGAGGGCGTCCGGCGATCATCCCCCCTCCAATCAAGTGGAATGGAACCAGGGGTGATCGCCTTTGCTGTCTCTCTTTACATTGCTGTCAACAATCAAATCATGATAAAATCATTCTGATTGAACAAATTACGGTTCACGGAGGAATTTTATCATGCTCCTGTCGGGTAAACTGAACAAAATCCGCACTTTCGCCCTGCTCCTGATTTTTGTGGGAATCGGGGTTATGTATATCGGGTTTGCGTTTCCGAAGCTTATGGCCTTATTCTTCATCTTAGGCATCTTGTTCGTATTGGCGAGCGTGGGAATCTACTTTTGGATTGGCATATTGTCCACCCAAGCGGCTCAGGTTGTGTGTCCCGTGTGCGACCGCCATACCAAAATGCTAGGAAAACGCGATCAATGCATGCATTGCAAAGCGGTGCTGTCCATGGACCCCAAAGATGCACCAGCTCCCGCAGACAAACCTTAACCACGGGTGTTACCAGTATGTCTTAAATTAAGTTGATGAGAAAGAAGCGGAGGAAAACCCTTTTCTCAAAGAACGCTTAGCACCGCGTGAAGCGAATGAGAAAAGGATTATGGAGCGGCTGGCCTTTTTATCAAACACCCCTATAGTCAAACGCCAAAGAAACCTATTTTGGGCCAAACCCATGAACCAGGAGTTTGGAGCAAGCGGAGCTCTTGCCCATAGTGCGCAAAATCAAACATCGGCCCCGCGTTGTCGACAAGCTCAGCCTTCCGCATATAAGGGAAGGCTTTCCTTTTGACCATGCACGCCTTGTTCCCGACAGCGCATTCGCACTCTTCTGTTTTGTTCGTCAAATGACTATAATTAAGTTAATTCTTGCCATGCCCGAAAGGAGGGGCCTCTTTGTGTTGAAACCCCACAACCTGGTGGAAATGTTGGCCCTCGCGGTGAAGCGGCACCCCGATCAGACCGCGCTTCGCCATCACGGCCAAGCGCTCACTTATCAAAAATGTTGGAACACGGTGCGGGACATCGCGTTTGGATTGGAGCGCCTCGGCGTCAGACAGGGAACAAAAGTGGCACTCATCGCCGAAAACCATCCCCGCTGGATCTTGTGCGATTTTGCCATCATGAGCCTAGGCAGCGTCACAGTACCTCTGCCCCCGGAAGCGAGTGAGCAAGAATGGAACGAGTGGCTTCAACTAACCGAGGCGGAGGTAGTTATCATCGGCTCAACCCATGCACCCGAAGGCTTGACCCATCCACCACAAAACGTCCGCCATATCATCCAGTTGACCGAAAACCCGCCCGCTTTACAAAAAGCCCTGCGGTTTGACACGCTCATCCAGCTCGGGCAAACTATCGCATTGGAAGAATTGGACTGGGCTTATCCCGCCGTCCAACCTTCCGATCCAGCCACGATCCAGCTTGTGAATGGCGCAAACGGCGAAACCCAAGTCGTCGCGCTGACCCATGCGCAACTTTTGTACAGTTTGGACGGCATTGCTTATCTTCATCCCCAGCAACAACAAGATGATTTGTTGGTTCACTCCTCTTTCGCTCAATTGCACGCCCGACTGACGGGATACCTAATGCCACTTAGCCATGGCGCCACGGTCACGATTGCGGATGGCGAGCCGATTATCGCGCAATTGCAACAACATAAACCGACGCTTCTCGTCACCGACTCTACGTCTATTACACAGATGAAACAACAGCTATGGGAGCACATCCAAGGGGCGCTTTGGCGCAAACTGGCGTTTAACCACGCCATGCGCCTAGCCGCCAAATACCACCAATACCGCCGTGCGGGTCGAGACACCCCTATTCCCAGCCGATGGCGTTTCGGTTACGCTTGGGCCCATTTGCTTTCATTCTCGTCTTTGCACCAGCAATTGGGCGGACGCTTGCGGTTGGTAATCAGCGGTGATCGGCTGACTCCCGCCTTGCACGAATTTTTCGGCCACTTAGGGGTCCCGTTGGCAACTCTGTACGGCATTGCGGAAACCGGTTGCCCCATCGCTTGCCAATACAGCTACCAATCTGATCCTGCGCCTTATCAATTGTTGCCGCAAGTGGAAACGCGTATCTCGCCCGATGGTGAACTCTTAGTCAAACATCCGGGCATGGGCGCTGGTTGGTTGCACACAGGCGATCTCGCCGCAAAGGGCAGCGGAGGGCAACTGCACCTCCAAGGCCGGAAGCCCACCCCGCAAGAGACAAAACCACTAGCCGCCCTATCGCAGTCATCAAACAAATGAAAGGCACCCTGCTTCCTGTGCAGGGTGCCTTTCATTGCGTACGGTGGGATTGGCAATCAGGGCACAACCCATATATTTCCATGCGATGCGATTCAACTTGGTATCCAGTCGATTGGGCAGCTCGTTCCTCCATTTGGAACAACGGCGGATGGTCAAAGTCGGTGATTTTGCCGCATTCCCGGCAGATCACATGATAATGATCCATCATATTGGCGTCAAAACGGCTGGAGGCATCGCCATAGGTTAATTCCCGCACCAGTCCGGCCTCTTTGAACACACGCAAATTATTGTACACAGTCGCTACGCTCATATTGGGAAAGTTACCTTCCAACGACTTGTATATCTCATCTGCGGTGGGATGATTCATCGTCGAATAAAGAAAGCTTAAAATGGCATACCGCTGGGGAGTCATCCGTACGCCAATGCCTTTCAACAGCTCCACAGCTTCTGCCAGGCGGTTGTTGCTCATTTGTATACACCTCGCTTCTCCGCCGTTTAGATAACGATTATTAATTAATAATAGATATAATTAGTCTACGGCTTGCAGGGCCGGTTTGTCAATGAAGCGATCCATGTGCGCTAGGGCGTGACTGATGAATAGGCCAGCGGCTCCAAAACCATTTTCTCATTCGCTTCACGCATGGCGAGGCGCTCCTCGAGAAAAGGTTTTTCCGCCGCTTCTTCCCCACACAACTCGATTTGCCATACACACCCTAGTTATCCATCCTGAATCTCTTCTTTATAATCAGCATGTTCTCCTTCTAACATCCCCTAATTTAAGTTGGAAAATTTTCTCCCTCTTTGGCAGTGATCTCGTCTACTTAAGGGACATATACATGTACCATGTTGCGCAAAGGAGGAGGAATCCATAATGAAACGTTGGATGCAAACGATAGGCGGTGTGTTGCTAGCCATGGGTGTGGGAGGCTTGGCGATCCCTGACACAGGGGCGTGGCATGACTGGTTCCACCCAACCCTCTCACACAATTTGATTCACTTGATCAGTGGGGGCGTATTTTTGGCTGTGAGCCAGCGAGAACAAGCACGCCGCTGGACTTCTCTGGGACTGGGCGGCCTGTATCTGTTGGCGGCCATCTGGGGATTGTTCACAGACAATCTGTTTGGCGTACTTCCATCCGCCGCGGCGATGGACACCCTTCATCTCCTGATCGGAGCGGCATCATTGTACGCTGGGGGCATCATCGACGGCGCCTTCAAACGCTCTTCGACAAAAGTGACTCAAGAACAAGTGCAATCGCGGGACGAGAACCCGTAAAGAAGAAGCAGCCCGACATCAACCGGGCTGCTTCTTTTCACTCTTCAGTCGTTTTTATTTGGCCAGTTGCTTAATCATATCAATTACTTGCTTCATCGTTTCATCAGAATTGCTTTTGGACATCTCGGCGATATACCGGTCACGGTTGTTAAAGACCCCTTCTACTTTTTGCAGGAATGTTTTGGTGGTGAGCTCTTCCTCCTGCAACACATCGCAGTAACCCATCTTGCGGAACGACTCCGCATTCAGTATCTGATCTCCACGGCTGGCAGCTCTAGAAAGTGGGATGAGCAACATAGGCTTCCTCAAGTACAAAAATTCAAAAATGGAATTGGAGCCTGCACGAGAAATCACCATATCCGCCATTGCCATCACATCAGCCAATTCTTCATTGATATATTCAAACTGCTTATATCCGGGGCGGATCAAGGATTCATCCACTTGGCCTTTGCCACACAGGTGCACGATTTGGAAATAACGCATCAGACTGTCGAGGTTTTGCCGTACCACTTGGTTGATCTTTTGCGATCCCAAGCTTCCTCCCATGATCAATAACACCGGCTTATCCGCTTGAAATCCGCAGAGGGACAATCCCCGCTCCCGGCTCCCCCGTTTCAATTCATCCCGAATGATGGCGCCCACATAAACCGTTTTTTTCGGGTCCAGTCCTTTGGCCGTTTCCGGAAAGGTCGTGCAAATCCGGGTCGCAAACGGCATAGCAATCTTATTGGCCAACCCCGGTGTGATATCCGATTCGTGAATGATCACAGGTACTCGGTTCAACCACGCGGCTAGTACCACAGGTACGGAGACGAAGCCACCTTTGGAAAAAAGGATGTTGGGCTTTTCTCGTTTGATGAGGCTGTATGCTTGAAAAATTCCTTTAATCACGCGAAATGGGTCTTTAAAGTTATTCCAGTCAAAATAGCGGCGCAATTTCCCCGTAGAAATGCCGGCATAGGGAACGCGATCCAGCCGCGCCACCAATTGTTTCTCAATCCCATTTTCCGAACCGATATATTTGATCTCCCAACCATCTTGGGCAAACTTAGGAATCAATGCCAAGTTGACCGTTACATGGCCCGCCGTGCCCCCGCCCGTAAAGATGATTTTTTTCTTCATCCCATTCCACCTCTTCTATCCACATTTCAAATAACACCATTCATTTTATCAGTTTTAAATGAATCTTTATCGAAAAGTATATGACAAGATGGAGAGCATTTTTCATCCCAAAGCGGGCGGCCGCGCTGCTTCCCCCTGCGCCATGCCTGACCTAACGGTAATCTCGCCACAAAAAAAGCATGCAGGGACATGGCACTCCTAGCATGCTTTCGGCCTTGTTCGGCACACATGCCCGACAACAAAGCCAACGCTTCGTCCATTATGTTCATTCATTTACTCTTTCCTGCCCATCCCCCAACCCCAAAAACCGCGCCCGCACTTCCGGGGTTGGCATCATGCATGTTTCGGCTTTGCCAAACAGCCGATAACGGTTGGCCGCAAACCAGCGATAACCTAAGTCTCTGAGCGGACGCGGAATACATAAGAGCAGTGAGAGCCACTTCCATCCACCTGGTAGCCAGCGGCAGATGCGCAACACCGCCGTTGACCGAGTATACCACTTGCCTCCTTCATACAAGACCATCGTATCAAGAGAAACGGGGCCGAGCGGCGATTGACGGAACGCCTCTTCAGCAAAAGATGACTGCAACGAAGCGAACCGGAACAGCCCCTCCCGATCCTTCTTTATGATCCAGTTGATCCGGCCATTGCAAAAATTACATTCCCCATCAAAAAAAACAATGGGATGTTCACCGAGATGCCTCCGCGCCATGACCAGACGCCCCCTTCCATTAAAGCGATCCCCTCCATCTCCCCCTTATTTTCTCACAAAAGAGGTGGCGGCAAAGCTAAACTTTCCCTTAACAACACACAAAAAAAGCCCTTTTCTATACATTGATGAAAAGGGCAAAGCGGTCAGGGGCTTTTAAGAAAACAAACCATGATCACACTGGCCGTGTGCGCTTTCAAATCAAATCATTTAATCGCCCAACGCGTAAAGGGGTAATGGTACTCCTTCTCATTCAGCGCCCGTAAAATTCCTTTGATCGGGCAGATGAAGGCCATCAGTCCGAACACGATTAAGAACGGAATGCCGATCAGCACCCACGACAAAAGGCTGGACAGCCAAATCAACCCGGCCATAATCACATGAAACACGAGCGCCTGCAATGAAACCCGCTTAACATCGCGATCGCTAGAAATGAGATATACAATGATTGGACACAACACTGGCGCAAACCACGTGCTCGCATGGACCAATACCTTTAGCCATTTGCCATGCAAGATAAAACCCTCCTCATATTCGAGTGATCTTCACACCCATGATATACCCGATCTCACAGAAATAAAACATTGTTACGCAAAATTATGCTAATACATCTGATAACATCCGTTGATTTACAAAGGATTTACATCTAACCACCATTCACGCACAACAATGTTATGTTTTCATTAATATTTATACGCGTCGTCCTCTGCGCTTTCACACCATTCGCCACTCATCCTATAGTGTTTGCTAGATGAACGCGTGTTATTTGAGGGAGCAAACACCACCAAAACAACGTCCGCTCCACATTGCCTTAATGTATTTCATCAGGCGGCCTGCGCTTGGAGATTTTCATCTTGCTCTCCTTTGCTGCTGACACAATTCTTGAGTACGACAGGATGCATGCCTTATTTTGCGTTTCCTTTTTTTCCGTTACTATTAGAAAGTACGCTGTCAACGATGTTGCCGAGAAGATGGCTTAGTCGAAATAAATATGTAATAAAGGAGGAAGGGTATGCTTCGCAAGTTTTTCTCATATTACCAGCCCTATAAAGGCTTGTTTTTGCTCGATTTCACTTGCGCAGTGTTCGCCGGGCTGTTGGAATTGGGTTTTCCATTGGTAGTAAACCAGTTTATCGACCGGTTGTTACCGAGCAGAGATTGGCCCTTGATTTTATGGGCCAGCGTGGGCTTGCTTGCCCTGTACGGGCTTAGCGCGGTATTGCAGTATGTTGTCACTTACTGGGGTCACATGCTGGGTATCAATATTGAAACGGATATGCGCCGCAAATTGTTTGATCATATTCAAAAGCTGTCATTTCGCTTTTTTGACAACAATAAAACGGGTCATCTGCTGTCCCGTCTCACCAACGACTTGATGGAAATCGGGGAAATGGCACACCATGGGCCGGAAGATGTGTTCATCGCCATCATGACCTTGATGGGGGCCTTCATTTTTATGGCTATGATTCACTTGAAGCTGGCGGTGCTCACTTTTCTTGTGATTCCTGTCTTATTGTGGTTGACCATTATGTTTAATCGCAAGATGACGAAGGCCGTCTATCAATTGTATTCCGACATTGCCGATTTTAACGCAACGGTGGAAGACAACGTGAGCGGCATGCGTGTAGTACAGGCATTTGCCAATGAAGATCATGAACGGGCCCGTTTCTCTGTAAATAATCTGCGATTTCGCTTGTCAAAATTGCTGTCATATAAAATCATGGCGATGAACTTATCGATCAGCTACATGCTTATGCGTTTGGTCACACTGTTCATCTTGATTTGCGGCACCTGGTTTGTGATTCGCAACGAATTGACCTACGGGGAATTTGTCGGGTTTGTGCTGCTGTCCAATATCTTGTTCCGGCCGATTGAAAAAATTAACGCTGTCATTGAAAGTTATCCCAAAGGAATTGCTGGGTTCAAACGTTATATCGAATTGTTGGAAACCGAACCCGACATCGCGGACGCTCCCGATGCGGTGGAAGTAAAACAACTGCGGGGCGACATCCGCTATGAAAACGTATCTTTCGGCTATGAAGCGGACGCACCTGTGCTCAAATCGATCAACCTGACCATTCGGGCGGGGGAAACGGTGGCTTTTGTCGGCGCCTCCGGAGCAGGGAAAACGACGCTGTGTAGCTTACTACCGCGATTTTATGAAGTAGATCAAGGACGGATCACGATCGACGGCATGGACATTCGGCAGATCACGCTAGCCTCATTGCGGCGCCAGATTGGCATTGTGCAACAAGACGTCTTTTTATTTGCTGGCACCATTCGGGAAAACATTCTTTATGGCCAACTGCATGCCTCGGAGGAGGAAGTGTGGGAGGCGGCCCGGCGCGCGCAATTGGATGAGTGGATTCGATCATTGCCCGAAGGGATGGACACCGTGATCGGTGAGCGTGGAGTCAAACTCTCGGGCGGGCAGAAGCAACGCTTGTCGATCGCCAGAATCTTCCTCAAGAATCCGCCTATCTTGATCTTAGATGAAGCGACTTCAGCACTGGACACTGAGACAGAAGCAGCCATTCAAAAATCGTTGTCCGAATTGTCGGCAGGCCGCACCACCTTGGTGATCGCCCACCGCCTCGCCACCATCAAGCACGCCGACCGGATCGTAGTCATGACCCCGAACGGCATTGCCGAAGAGGGCCGATATGAAGAATTAATGGCTCGACAAGGTCACTATCATCGCTTGCACCAAGCCCAATTTGAATGGGTGTGAGGAACACGGCCAAAGCGATGCACAGGCTGGGGTAGCACGATAGGTTGCAAGTGCGGACTTTACCGCTGTGCTAGCTTTAGATTGCAAGCAATGAATAAAAAAGCTGACAAGATCTCTTGTCAGCTGAGAATGTTGACAAACCCTGCGAATCAACTTTGTTGATCGCAGGGTTTTTGTATATAAAAGGGATATAAACAATTAATGGATGAATATCAACCCATATAAACTTAAAACCACCTCCCTTACCTGCTCTCGAAAGCAGCATAGCCAACTTTTTTATGTTTTGAGCCACAGCAGTTAGGAGGCATTGCTCTTGAATTTTTGCAAGCCCCCTGTAGCGTGCGTATCGA
>NZ_FXTU01000017.1:0-7528 GCF_900182735.1 Laceyella tengchongensis
GAGATTATCTGGTATTAGCACCGGTTTCCCGGAGTTATCCCAGTCTTACGGGCAGGTTGCCCACGTGTTACTCACCCGTTCGCCGCTAGGGTCCGAAGACCCCCGCACGACTTGCATGTATTAGGCATGCCGCCAGCGTTCATCCTGAGCCAGGATCAAACTCTCCGTTAAAGGTTTCACATCGAAGTGTGAAACTGAGGTTTGAGTCTATGCTCGATGAATTGACAGGTCACGTTGTCACTCTTTAGTTTTCAAGGAACACGTTGTTTCATTTCGTACCGCTCTTGCGGCGACAAATATGATCTTACTAAATGATTGCATTTGAGTCAATACAAAAACCATTATTCCATCTATTCAGATTATTTATCGGGATTCTGTATACTGTGGAAATGGCAAGGTGACAGACAGTTTTGGAGCAAGAGCTGTAAATGAAGGGAGGAAGCGGACAGCAGTAAGAATGAGTTTGACTGTGCCCGCTTTTGCAACCTTCAAATTTTCATGACTCCCCCGGTGCTGGCGGAGGTAACCAGTTTGGAATAACGAGCGAGATACCCCGTTTTCACCTTCGGCTCAAAACCGGACCACTTGGCTCGTCTTTGTTCAAGCTCTTCTGGCGACAACCGTACTTCCAATTTCTTTTGTTCGATGTCAATCACTACAATATCCCCATCTTCAATGAAGGCGATGGGGCCTCCTTCCGCAGCTTCAGGGGAAACGTGGCCGACGCAAATCCCTCGAGTTGCCCCCGAAAAGCGCCCATCTGTCACCAAGGCCACTTTCGTTCCCAAGCCCATCCCCACAATTTGAGATGTTGGCGCCAACATTTCGGGCATACCCGGCCCTCCTTTGGGGCCTTCATATCGGATGACGACAACATGTCCCGCTTGCACTTTTCCTGAGGCAATGCCTTGCAAAGCTTCATCTTGGGAGTCAAAGACAATGGCCGGCCCCTCGTGGCGGGTAATGCCGTTTTGAACGGCGCCTGATTTGATCACAGCGCCATCAGGAGCCAAATTGCCAAACAAGATCGACAAGCCACCTGTTTGCGAGTAGGCATCGGACAATGGCCGAATAACATCTTGATCCAAGATATCAGCCCCCAAAATGTTCTCGCCCAAGTTTTTGCCCGTGACGGTGATCTGATCCAAGTGCAAGGCTCCCTCTTTTTTACTGAGCTCGTTCAAAATGGCGGAGACGCCACCTGCCCGATGCACGTCTTCAATGTGATAATCGGAAGCGGGGCTAACTTTGCACAAATGCGGCACTTTTTGGGCCAACTGGTTGATCCGCGCCAATGAATAGTCTAATCCTGCCTCATGAGCAATAGCCAACGTATGCAACACCGTATTGGAAGAGCCTCCCATGGCCATGTCCAAAGCGAACGCGTTGTCAATAGCCTTCTCGGTCACAATGTCACGCGGCTTCAAATCCAGCTCGATCAGTCGCAAGAGTTGTTTTGCCGCTTGCTTGACCAGCTCTTTTCTCTCTTCGCTCACAGCCAGGATGGTTCCATTGCCCGGGAGAGCCAAACCGATTGCCTCCAGCAGGCAGTTCATGGAATTGGCGGTGAACATCCCTGAACAAGAACCGCATGTGGGACAGCCATACCGTTCCAATTCCTCCAGGTTGGCTTGGTTAATCTTGCCCGCTTGGTAAGCGCCGACCCCTTCAAACACGGAAGCCAAAGAAATTGAGCGACCGTCACTTGTTTTCCCCGCTTTCATCGGACCGCCGGACACGATGATGGTGGGAATGTTCACCCGCAAAGACGCCATGATCATGCCCGGAGTGATTTTGTCACAGTTGGGAATGCAGATCAAACCGTCAAACGCATGGGCTGCCACCACTGTTTCTATAGAATCGGCGATAATCTCCCGGCTGGGAAGGGAATAGCGCATGCCGATGTGTCCCATGGCAATCCCGTCATCCACCCCGATCGTGTTAAATTCAAACGGTACGCCACCCGCTTCACGTACTGCTTCTTTCACCAGTTCACCAAACGCTTGCAAATGAACGTGTCCGGGAATGATGTCAATATACGAATTGGCAATGGCGATGAACGGTTTATCCCAATCGGACTCATCCCGAATTTGTCCAGTCGCCCGCAACAAGCTACGATGCGGAGCGCGGTCGAACCCTCGCTTGATCGTGTCGCTTCTCATTTTTCCCACACGGCATCCCTCCTGGCCAGTCAAATCAACAGATGAAATAAGTTCGGATCCTTATTGATTTCCATGTAATCCACCTGGTTTCGCTCCATCCGTTCAATCAACAGTGGATATTCATCCCTCTCCTTCAACTCAATTCCCACCAGAGCGGGGCCGCTATCACGGTTGTTTTTCTTGATGTATTCAAATCGAGTGATGTCCGCCTGCTCCGTCAAAACTCCATTGATGAATTCCCGCAAAGCACCGGCCCGTTGCGGGAAATTAATGATGAAATAATGCTTCAACCCTTCATAAATCAACGATCTTTCCTTTATCTCAGACATACGGTCTATATCGTTGTTCCCGCCACTGATAACACAGACCACGTTTTTGCCCTTGAGCTCGTTCCGATAAAAATCGAGGGCAGCCAAAGCCAACGCTCCTGCTGGTTCCACAACTATCGCGTTTTCATTGTACAATTGCAGGATGGTGGAACATACTTTTCCTTCTGGCACCAGTACCACGTCGTCCAGCACTTGTTTGCAAATCTCCAGTGTCAGCGTGCCTACTTGCTGCACTGCCGCACCGTCAACAAATTTGTCCAGCTCGCGCAACATGACTCTTTCGTTTTGGTGCAATGACATATGCATCGCCGGGGCGCCGGCGGGCTCCACACCAATGATTTTGGTCATAGGACTGATCTTTTTTAGGTAGGTGCCCAAACCGGCGGCTAAACCTCCTCCGCCAATGCCGACAAACAAGTAATCAATGGAACCGGAAAACTGTTCAATGATCTCTAACCCCACAGTTCCTTGCCCAGCAATCACATCCGGGTCATCAAAAGGATGCACAAACAGCTTCCGTTCTCGCTCACACACTCGCATCGCCTCAGCGAACGAAGCGTCAAACGTATCGCCGGTCAAGACGATCTCCACATATGGACCGCCAAAACGCGCAACCTGGTTCACCTTTTGATTGGGCGTAGTGGTGGGCATGAATATTTTTCCTTGCACCTGCAACAAGCGACAAGAGTAGGCAACCCCCTGCGCATGATTGCCAGCGCTCGCGCATACGACCCCTCGATCCAATTCATCTCTTGAACGACGGCTTAAAAAGTGGTAAGCCCCTCTGAGTTTGAATGAACGAACAACCTGCAAGTCTTCACGTTTGAGATAAAGCTGACATTGATGCCGATCGGATAATAGCGCGTCATACTCCAGTGGCGTTTGTCTGACGACGTCCTTGAGCGCGCTCCGGGCACTTACCACATCACCCGGGCCGACGGCCTCTTTTACATTGATCATCTCCACACCGACCTCCGCATCCAGCCCTCTACTTCGTTTATTTCTGCATCCAACTCATCATTTGACGCAATTTGGCCCCCACTTCTTCAATCGGATGATTGGCCTCTTGCTGCTTGATCGCATTGTAAGAAGGACGCCCTGCCTGATTTTCGAGAATCCATTTTTTCGCGAATTCCCCTTGTTGAATTTCACGCAACACTTGGCGCATCTCCTCTTTGGTCGCATCGGTGACAATGCGGTTCCCGGTCATATAATCCCCAAATTCGGCTGTGTCGGAGATGGAATAGCGCATCCGGGAAAGGCCTCCTTCATACATCAGGTCCACGATCAATTTCAATTCGTGCAGACATTCAAAGTAGGCGATCTCTGGACTGTATCCGGCCTCCACCAACGTTTCAAATCCTGCTTTGACCAGAGCCGTCATGCCTCCGCACAAAACAGCTTGCTCACCGAACAGATCTGTTTCCGTCTCTTCGCGGAAAGTTGTTTCAAATACCCCCGCTTTGGTACAACCCAATCCTTTGGCATAAGCAAGTGCCACCTGTTTGGCTTGGCCCGTCGCATCCTGATGAACGGCTAGCAACCCCGGCACACCACCGCCTTGTTTAAATACGCGACGCACCAAGTGACCAGGGCTCTTGGGTGCCACCATGGCCACGTCCACATCTTCAGGGGGGACGATTTGACCGAAGTGAACATTAAACCCGTGTGAAAACAGCAACATGTTGCCGGCAGTCAATCCAGGCGCCACCTCTTCCTGGTACACCTTGGCTTGGTATTCATCAGGCAACAAGAGTTGGATCACATCGGCGCGGGCGCTCGCTTCTTTAACCGTCAGCACTTCAAATCCGTCAGCCTCCGCTTGTTGCCATGATTTGCCGGGTCTCAACCCAATCACCACGTTCACGCCGGAATCCCGTAAGTTTTGCGCTTGAGCATGCCCTTGGGACCCATAGCCGATCACCGCCACCGTCTTGTTTGCTAAAACGCTTAAATCCGCATGATTGTCATAATACATATGCATGTTATCAGTCTCCCTTTTTCGTTATTTGATGTGAATCTGAGATTTAATGGCTTTCTCCGGACAATTTCTGAACAGCGATAACATCAATCTGTTTGCTTAACTGCCTAATCATCTGATCCAATTTGAGAGCGTCACAATCCATGGTGATCGTCATGGTAGAAAAATCGGATCGCTCCTCCTTCTCCACCAGCAGGTGTTCTATGTCGATGCCCCTGCGCACATACATCCCCATAACTCTCGCCAATGCGCTAGACTTGGGATTCACCCTCAGCTTGATTGTCTGCTTCATCCTTCCCACCTTCCCAAAATCATCTCATTGTTGCCTTTGCCCGGAGGCACCATCGGAAACACACTTTCCTCTTCTTCTACTTGGAAGTCAACCACGATCGGACCAGGATAACGCAACGCTTCGTCAATGGCGCGTTCCGCTTCTTCCTTGGTGGTGGCGCGTATCCCTTTCACATGGAACGCTTCCGCCACTTTCACAAAATCTGGCGAACTAAGCCGCGATTCTGAATAACGCCCATCGTAGAATATCTCCTGCCATTGCCGCACCATCCCCAAAAAATGATTGTTGATGACAAAAATCTTCACGGGGATGTTCATTTCCGCGATCGTTTGCAGTTCCTGTATATTCATTTGGAACGAAGCGTCCCCGGCGATGCAAACGACGGTCGCATCCGGTTTGGCTAACTGCGCCCCCATGGCCGCCGGAAAACCAAATCCCATCGTACCCAAGCCACCTGATGTGATGAAACTGCGCGGTTGACGCACCCGGTAAAAATGCGCCGCCCACATCTGGTGCTGCCCCACCTCAGTCGTGACGATCGCTTTGCCCTCCGTCACCTTGCTCAAATAATCGATTACAAATTGTGGTTTCAACTCCCCGTCTGGACGTTGCTCATAGGTTAAAGGAAACGCTTGTGCCCTGCTTGTCGTTTGGCTAACCCACGCCTCGCTGTCTGGTCGGGGGGCTTGATCCAACAGCCGGAGCAACGCCTTTCGTACATCGCATACCAGCGGATAATCAATTGCCACATTTTTGCCGATCTCCGCGGGGTCGATGTCGATGTGCACCTTCTTTGAATGGGGAGAGAATCGTTCCAGCTTGCCCGTAACTCGATCATCAAAGCGCACACCACATGCGATCAACAAGTCGCATTCATAAGCGGCCATGTTAGCAGCATAGGTTCCATGCATGCCCAGCATTCCCAAAAACAACGGATCATCCGGTTCGAACGCCCCCAAGCCCATCAGCGTCGTGACGACGGGAATGTTGGCCTGTTTGGCAAAATTCCTCAATTCTTTTGAAGCTTCAGCGTGAATGATGCCACCACCGATATATAAAAGGGGGCGCCGAGCTTCGGCAATCGCAGTGGCGATCTTGGCAATTTGCTCTGGATCGGGTTCTTCCGCGACACGATAGCCGGGCAAAGAGATTCGGTCTGGATACTGACATTCGGCCTCCGCATTAGACACATCTTTCGGTATGTCAATCAAAACGGGCCCGGGCCGACCTGAACCGGCTACATGGTAAGCCTCATGGATGATCTTTGGAATCTCGGCTGAATCATGCACTTGGTAACTGTATTTGGTTACAGGCAACGTGATTCCCAGCACATCGGCTTCTTGAAAAGCATCCGTTCCCAACATAGAAGTGGCCACCTGACCCGTAAAGATGACAATAGGGACAGAATCCATAAAAGCGTCGGCAATGCCGGTTACCAAGTTGGTTGCACCTGGCCCCGAGGTGACCATCACTGTTCCCACCTTCCCCGTCGCGCGGGCATATCCTTCGGCAGCATGGATGGCCGCCTGTTCATGTCGCGTCGACACATGACGGATCCCACTGTTGTAAAGCGCGTCGTAGATCGGCAATATCGCCCCACCAGGATAACCAAAAATCGTGTCGACACCTAAGCGTTTCAAACACTGGACAACCATCCTGGCGCCGGATATTTTTTCAATCTTCTGACTAACTCCGGTGTTCATACTGTTTCACAACCTTTCCTCACAATGGTTTACCCAACATTCGCTTCTAAACAAGAAACGCCTACAAGCCGATTTGTTTGGTTGAAGGCATGGTCGGGAGGCCTCCTAAGCGATTGCCATCCCATGAGTCAGTACAAAAAAGCCCCAGCCATCAAACAAACGTTTCTCTTCCTTTCAAACGTTTGATTTGACGCTGAGGCGAGAAACACTCGCGGTACCACTCAGCTTCTCTACTTTTCTCACGAAAAGCAGACTCACCAAGTCCTTTTGCAGGACCTTAGTTTGCTAACGGAAACCAGCCGTTGCCTTCTACTTGAGAATGCTTCCTCTTTGAAAGGCAAAACTCAGAGGTGATACGTGAAATGGGATGACGCCCATCTTCTCAGCCATGAGATGGTTCTCTGTACCGTCAGCGCCCACTTCCGCTTGTCCTCTTCACCGTAGTTGAGTAATAAAGTTATGTTGTTATTTTCAAAAAATTCGATCTCAAAACACTTAACTGTCTTCCTTCCTGTCAGCCGGTTGAAGCCACCGGTAAACCATTTTGTAAGGGTATGAGTTTGTGGGAATGTGAAATGGTTGCTTTGTCAAGTTATTAAAAATGATTATAGTAACCTCTATTCATCTTGTCAACAACTATTGTAGTTATATAATGAATAAAATGAATAATGATATTGTTTAAAATGAGTTTACGAACATTTTCTTGCATAAGTCTACTGCTTCATTTTTAACTTGCATAAGGATTCGAACTCTTGCCAAAAACAAAGTGTTAATAGGTATGATCTCTGTTGTTATCAGTAGTATATCAGAATCGCCTGTAAATGCAACCGAGTAAATGAATTTTCTTTAATTTGTTTTACAAAAAGAGTGATGTACACCCTCACTCTGGCCTTATTCAGCAAAAAACCCCCACTTCAAAATGAAGTGGGGGTTGGTGGCCTGGCAACGACCTACTCTCCCAGGGCTTAAGCCCAAGTACCATCGGCGCTGGAGGGCTTAACTTCCGTGTTCGGTATGGGAACGGGTGGGTCCCCTCCGCCATCATCACCAGACGTTATGTT
>NZ_FXTU01000018.1:0-7501 GCF_900182735.1 Laceyella tengchongensis
GAGATTATCTGGTATTAGCACCGGTTTCCCGGAGTTATCCCAGTCTTACGGGCAGGTTGCCCACGTGTTACTCACCCGTTCGCCGCTAGGGTCCGGAGACCCCCGCACGACTTGCATGTATTAGGCATGCCGCCAGCGTTCATCCTGAGCCAGGATCAAACTCTCCGTTAAAGGTTTCACACTTCGGTGTGAAACTGAGGTTTGAGTCTATGCTCGAAGTTGATACTCCGCCGAGCAAAGCTCGCGGAGTTGTAAAACACTAAACACTAAAGTGTTAAGTGTTTCATCGAATTGACAGGTCACGTTGTCACTCTTTAGTTTTCAAGGAACGCTTCATTTTATTTTGCACCGCTCTTGCGGCGACAAATATGATCTTACCACCTTTCTATACATAATGTCAACACTTTAATTTACTTTTTTATTAAAACCGTGCCTTTCACCTTGATCCATCCGCATTCAGCCAGCCTTCTAATGTCCTTCCTCGACTGATACACCTCCCTTCGCATCCCAAAAGCGGGTTGACTCGCCAACCCGCTTACGTCCTCCCCTTTTTGATTTCGTTGGCGCCCAATGATGACCAAGTGAACCTCTGCAACCAATGAGGTTATTATCCATGCAAAAACAACATTCACCGCTTCCTTGCCCACTTCAAGCATCCATCTTTTCCGTAAATGTGAATTTGGCCCACGGCTTCAAATAATCCAGCAAAAACACCTCTTCAGGGACGATCCGGCCTATCACATTGGTTTTGCCGGAATTATGCATGGGCTTCAAGGCAATTTGCAATTCGCCCTTATATTGTCCGTACAGTTCATTGTCAATCAGGAGATCTCCCCGCTCAATGTCCACTGTGCGATGGGGAGGAAAGGGATATGCTTTGTATTTGATGCGGGAGGCTGTCGAACGAATCATGTACTCTGACACATCCCCACGATAGATATGGTATCCTTCTAACACGATTTTCCGCTCTAACGGACTGGCCTCATCCGCCAATTCCACTGTGAACGACAGCAAGTCGGGATTGATACGGCCCATCACCCGCAATTCAGCTTCGGTTGCGTAGGCATCACCAATAATCACATCATCAATCAAGCCTGTTGCAAACAAATGCTTGGCTTGCACATGAAGCGGCAAATCGCGGTGCATTTCCAACGTACACAAACCTTCTGTCACCGGCCAAGGCCCAAACGACGCATTAGGAGAAGTGATAAATGCGGCAGTGCGTATCCCGCGCGCCTTAAACATACGGCTACACTGGACAAAATGCGCATAGGACAATCCCGTGTAGCGATGCGGATAAAAATTGTGGCATCCCATTAATCGGCTGATATTGGGCTGATGATTCAAAATGTTTTCCAAATACTTGGTGGCGTTGCTCATGTTCAGTTCGATTTTCAACCCATGCGGATTATGCGTCATCACCGATTCTTCCAGCCCACCAAAACCGATGTCCAGGCGCACCCCGTCCACTCCGATCTCATGGAAAAAGGACAAGTCCTCATACGAAGCGCCAAATGCCCGGAACACACGGGGGGCTACATCGACGATCATCTCCATGCCCAAGTCTTTGGCGCATGCGGTCAGTTCAGCGAACTGCTTTTTCACTTGTGTGGGCCCAGCCTCCACCGAAAGCAGGCAAGTGAACACCCGTCTGCAACCGTGTTGTGCGGCCAACCGCAAATATGCCTGATCACGTTCCGCGGTGGAATGTTCTGGGTAAATGGAAATCCCCCATCTTTTCACGCAGGAACCCTCCCTTATTTGGCCGCTTAGGGTGTTTTTAGCTTCTTCACCAACCGAATCAAGCGTTCAATCAGCTTTTGTTCACTCATCGCCGTCATCAGATGATCTTGAGCATGGATCATCAACAAAGTTTTCTCCCCAGCCTTCCCGTTCAATTCAGCTTGAATCAGCTTGGTTTGTGCTTTGTGTGCTTCGTTCAGCACCTCCTCCGCCTGCTTGACTAGCTCTTCCGCCTTGGCGAAATCAAACGCCTCTGCAGCATCCAACGCTTCATAAGCGATGGCACGCGCATTTCCCGCATGCAAGATGATTTCATACAACTCTTGTTCATGATTCATGCTCTCCACTCCTGTCCCTAATTGTATCGCCGGATCAGCTCCAGCACTTTGGGGGCGCCAAGGGGAGTATAACCGAGTGGCGGAATCAATGCCACCGGTATTCCCAATCGTTTACCGATCTCCTCAAATTGGGCCAAACGATGCTTCACTTGCGGCGCGACCAAGCCCAGGTCATGCCGAGCCAGTTCAGCTTCAAATTCATGCGTTCCGACGGCCTTGATTTCCAAAGGAAACCCTTCTTGGTCGGCCAATGCCTTGACCGCATTGACCACAATCGCACTTGACATTCCACCCGAGCAAACCATCACCACGCGCATATCCATTCCCCCTGATCTTTCTGCCTAGTCATGCAGTGACGTTCCCATACTGCCAACATTATTATAACAATATTCACACATGGACAACGCACCCATTTATGAGATATATTTCAGATAGGAAGGTCATTATACAGAATCTTCAAAATATATTTACACAAGGAGGCGCCTATGCAACTCTTTCTTCAATGGATTGAGACTCGGTTAATGCCGCCAATGGCTCGCATTTCCGAAATGCGCCATATCCGAGCGGTGCGCGACGGAATCATCGCAACCCTGCCTTTAATCATCGTCGGTTGCTTTTTCATTATCATCGCCAATCCCCCTGTCGAATCTTGGGCTAAAGCAGTGGAACCGTATAAAGAACTGATTGTTGTACCCTTTCGTCTCACGTTGGGGCTAATGGCTCTTTACGCCTCTTTCGGAATGGGCCACAGCTTGGCCAGATCGTACCAATTGGACGGCGTTTCCGGTGGGTTGCTGACCATGGCTACGTTTATTATGGCGACGGTTCCGGTCAATCTCGACGACAAATTACCCGCAGACCAAGCACTTGGATGGCTGTTGCCATTGCAACATATGGGCGGAGCCGGATTGTTCATGTCGATCATCGCCATGCTCATCGCGGTGGAAACCATGCGCTTCCTCAAACAAAGAAAATGGGTCATCCACATGCCCGAATCCGTGCCTCGTTCGGTTGCGCGGTCATTTGAAGCGCTGATTCCAGCCACAGCGATTGTTCTGTTCATGTGGACGATCAGGGTGTTGCTGGACATTGATCTACACGCTTTGTTACAAAGCCTCTTTCAACCGTTGGCGATATTCGCCGGAAACACGTTTTTGGGCGCGATGGTTCCGGTCCTCTTCATCATGTTGCTCTGGGCGGCTGGCATACATGGCGACGCCGTAGTCGGGTCCATTTTCCATCCGATTTGGTTCGCTTTGCTTGACCAAAATGCCGCCGCGGCAGTAGCTGGCAAAGAATTGCCCAACCTGATTGTGGAACCGTTCTTCCAATGGTTTGTTTTGATCGGTGGTTCCGGCGCCACTCTGTCCTTATGCGTGCTCATGCTTTTTTCTAAATCTTCCTATCTCAAGCAAGTAGGCCGTTTTTCCATCGTGCCGGGCATCTTCAACATCAACGAACCCATCATTTTCGGCGTACCTATGGTAATGAATCCAATGATGTTCATCCCGTTCATCCTCGCGCCTTTGGCTTGCACCGCAGTAACTTATGCCGCATTCTCTATCGGCTTGATCGATAAAATCTCCCTATTGGTACCATGGACACTTCCCGGCCCAATCGGTGCATACTTAGCTACAGGCGGGAGTTGGCAAGCCGTATGCCTCCACTTGTTCAACTTGATATTGACAGGAGTCATTTATTGGCCGTTTTTTAAAGCCTATGAGCGCAAACTCCTCGCCGAGGAACAGGCGCAATCCGCCTGAAAAAAAGAAAAAAACCCTGGGCCGCTTAACCGGCCCAGGGTTTTTGTTTATTTCTTTGTCCATGCAGCCACTTTCTCAGGATGCGCTTTGATCCATGCCTCTGCAGCTTCATCCGGTGTCTTTCCTTTACGGATGTCGAGCATCACCGATTCCATGTCCTCTTTGGTCCATGCAAACCGATCCAAAATACGGTACACTTCTGGCATGTCTTCTTTCAACCCTTTGCGGGCGATGGTGTGGATCTGCTCTTCCTCACCATAAAGTCCCTTGGGATCTTTGAGGATCTTCAGATCATATTTGGCAAAGATCCAGTGCGGTTGCCAACCGACGACAACAATCGGTTTTTTCTGTTCAATCGCTTTGGCGAGCGAAGCCGTCATCGTCGCATCTGACCCGCTGACCAAGCTATAGTCCAATCCATACTGCTTGATCGCTTTTTCCGTGTTTTGCATGATGCCAGCGCCGGGATCGATTCCGATGATTTTGCCGCCAAACAAGTCTTTGTTTGCATTCAATTCTTCAATGGAGTCAACCGGCACATACTTAGGCACCACCAGACCCAACCGCGCTCCTTTTAAGCTGACACCAAGATCGTCGTATTGCCCTTTGTACTTTTGCACAAACACTTTTCCCGTCACGGGCAACCATGCCGCCAAATGCGCATCGACATCGCCTGCCACGACTCCTGACCACATTGGACCCGCTTCCGTTTCTTTCAAGTCAACTTCATACCCTTGGTCTTCTAGCACGCGTTTCATCACATGGGTGCTCGCAATCTCCGTATCCCAGCTCACATAAGCCAGCGTCACTTTTTCTTTGGCACCGCCAGGTTTGACATATGAGGCCACTCCCAAGCCCAACAGGGCCAAGATCGCCACAATCGACACCCATTTGCGGACTCCCGCCCACGGGGTCGCCCCTTTCGCTTGCTGACGAGGCTCACCCAAATTCTGCGTCATTCGGTCTAGGATGATGGCGATGATTACAATCGCCAAACCGGCTTCAAACCCTTTTCCGACTTGCAACCGCGAGATCGACTGCAACACGATCTCACCAAGTCCACCCGCACCGATCATGGAACTGATCACAACCATCGACAATGATAGCATGATCGTCTGGTTGATCCCTGCCAAAATCGTGGATTTGGCCAGTGGCAACTCTACTTTTACTAGCCGTTGCCACGGAGTGGAACCAAACGCGTCGGCCGCTTCCTTCAACTCGCTCGATACTTGCCGCAATCCCAACCCTGTCATTCGAATCGTGGGCGGCATCGCGAAGATGACAGACGCGATCACAGCTGGAACCGCCCCCAAGGCAAAGAAGAACACCGCAGGAATCAAATAGATAAACGCAGGCATCGTTTGCATAAAATCCAATAGTGGTGAGATCACTTTTTTAGCTTGATCGCTACGTCCTACCCACAACCCGAGGGGAATACCAATCACAATCGATAACAGCGTCGAGGTCAATACCAACGCAATGGTTTGTACACTGGCTTCCCACAAACCGAGATACAGGATGAATGACATACCCAACAAAGCAAACAACGCTATGCGCCAGCGACTCAACAGCCATATGATCAGGGATAATAGGAGAATGGTCGGCAAAGGGGGCAACACCGTCAATATGCGCTCGAAAAAATCAGTCGTCGGTTCGATCGCCCCTTGGATGACCGCGAAAAAAGGCGCGAAATGCACCTGCATCCATTTAATGAGCGCATCCACCCACTCAGCTAACTGAATTTTGGGTATGCCATTCATGCCGTATCACCCCCTTGTCCAGCCAATGCCGACAGCAACGCGCCTCGGCCAACAATGCCTTGTAAGCGCTCCTTATTATCTACCACCACGGCTGGATAAGAAAAATCCATTTGCACCATGGAAGCCAACACCTCTTGCAATGGGGTGTCTTTTTGCACTTTTACAATGTCTTCTATCATAACCTCTTCGATTTTCATATTTTGCGCTACCGCTTGTTTCACCTTGTCTGCAGTCAATAAACCTTTTACTTCTCGGTTGCGATCGATCACAAGCAATGTCGGAATGCGTTTATCCCGAATCCGGGTCAACGCTACCCTTGGCCCATCTTTACCCAGCACCACGACTTCCGGTTTTTGCATGATGCTTTCTGCCATCAGGACTTTGCCGAGATTTACATCCTCAACAAACCGCTCCACATACTCATCTGCCGGATTCGTCAAAATTTCCTCTGGTGTGCCGATCTGGACAACCTCACCATCGCGCATCAACACGATGCGGTCACCGATCCGCAGTGCTTCGTCCAGGTCATGGGTAATAAAAATAATGGTCTTATTCATATTGCGTTGTAGCTCCAACAACTCATCCTGCATATCCTTGCGAATGAGTGGATCCAGTGCACTAAACGCTTCATCCATCAACAGAATATCCGGATCATTCGCTAGGGCACGCGCAAGACCGACCCGTTGTTGCATCCCCCCGCTCAGCTGATCCGGCAAACTGTCAGCATAATTTTCCAAGCCGACCAACTTCAAACTTTCCCAAGCCTTTTCCCTACGGGCTTTTCCATCCATCCCCTGAATCTCCAACCCAAATTCCACATTCTCGACCACAGTGCGATGCGGAAATAAGGCGAACTTCTGAAACACCATGCTGATGCGCTTGCGACGGATTTCGCGCAATTTGTCGGCTGGCATTTCAACCAAGTCTTCGCCATCCAATAAGACTTGGCCCGCAGTCGGTTCGATCAAACGGTTGAGCATACGCAAGAGCGTCGATTTTCCACTACCTGACAAGCCCATGATGACAAAGATTTCTCCACCGTTGATCACAAAACTGGCACGGTTCACACCGACGGTCGCACCAGTCTCTTTAAGAATCTCATGTTTGTCCTTTCCTTGAAATAACATTTTTAGTGCCTTTTTGCTGGCTCTACCGTAAATCTTCGTTAAATTTTTCACTTCGATTTGTTTCAGCAACCTTTTCACCCCTCCAATCTTAGCGTTGATTATTCCCTTCTTAAACACATCGGAAAACATAATTTTCTTTTCTGAATCGGAAGTAATCCGATTGATTTCCAATACTCCTTTATAAAAATAGAACAAGCTCGCTATAACTATCTTGTTGTAAATGAAATCTTTTCATACCACTTGAGCAAACCAATGTGACTAACCCGCTCTGACACAAGAGCATGTCAACACTCCTACGCTATCCTTTCCGTGCTCGCACACAACAAACACACTTCTTCCGCCGCGTACCATGCCCTCCAATGCAAATAAATACGCACAGATGATTCTCTGATCTCCGCTTCAAATGATCCGCGTTCCAAGAAAGGGTTTCCAATCCGAAGACAGAGTTAGAAAAGTACACAAAAAAGCCGCAATCGGTTAACCGATTGCGGCTTTTTCATCCCTCATTGTTCCCTGAAAACTAAAGAGTGAGTGTCACGTGACCCAAGAAAATGATCGATTATGCTCTAGAAAGAGCTCCTTAGAAAGGAGGTGATCCATCCCCACCTTCCGGTAGGGATACCTTGTTACGACTTCACCCCAATCATCTGCCCCACCTTCGGCGGCTGGTTCCAAAAAGGTTACCTCACCGACTTCGGGTGTTGCAAACTCTCGTGGTGTGACGGGCGGTGTGTACAAGGCCCGGGAACGTATTCACCGCGGCATGCTGA
>NZ_FXTU01000019.1:0-5473 GCF_900182735.1 Laceyella tengchongensis
TCAGCATGCCGCGGTGAATACGTTCCCGGGCCTTGTACACACCGCCCGTCACACCACGAGAGTTTGCAACACCCGAAGTCGGTGAGGTAACCTTTACGGAACCAGCCGCCGAAGGTGGGGCAGATGATTGGGGTGAAGTCGTAACAAGGTATCCCTACCGGAAGGTGGGGATGGATCACCTCCTTTCTAAGGAGCTCTTTTCAGAGCATCATCGATCATTTTCTCAGGTCACGTGACACTCACTCTTTAGTTTTCAGGGAACAACGGGAGCCCCTTCACCAAAGTGTGAAGGGGCTTTTAATTTTTCCATTTGTTTGTGTTATCATGGGTGAATCGGATAACGCTTTAATGATGGAAAGGAAGAATGGGATGAAGACTCATTTTCAAAATCAAAGGCTTTTGCCAGCCGCCAAAAGTGTGAAGGACTTTGAAAAGCTGTTGGAAAGTTCGTATGAGTATATTGTGATGTTGGATTGCCACCTCGCACAATTGCCTCCCTTGATGAGATTAGCCCATCAACATCAGAAGAAAGTCATTTTGCACGTCGATTTGATCCAAGGGCTCAAAAATGACGAATATGCGGCTGAGTTTCTTTGTCAAATGGTTAAGCCAGCGGGGCTGATTTCTACCCGTACGCCGGTGGTGCAAGTTGCCAAAAAACGAAAAATTATTGCCATTCAGCGCGTATTTCTGCTGGATACCCATGCCTTGGAAACCAGTTACCGATTGTTGCAATTGTCTCAACCGGATTACATCGAAGTGCTCCCTGGAATCATTCCCCATGTGATTAAAGAAGTGGCGGAGATCACCAAGATTCCGATTTTGGCTGGGGGCTTGATCCGCACCAAACAGGAGCTTGAATCAGCGTTGGAAGCGGGAGCGGTTGCCATCACGTCGTCGAATAGAAAATTGTGGCATGTTAAATGAAAGTATTGAAATTTATGTGATAATTATTTACAATGATGTTGATAGCGCTTCCAAATATGCTTGGGATTAAGTTCATAGCTGACATGAGTCGATGAGAGTCACTGAGGCCCCTGGTTCGATGGAACGAGGGGGAAGCTTGGTGACTCTTTTTTGGTACTCATTTGAGCAAAGGAGGAATAGGATGTCTCACTTTACCGCTGAGTTGCTAGGAACGATGATGTTAATCTTATTGGGGAACGGAGTTGTGGCCGGCGTCGTGTTGCAGCGGTCTAAAGCCTACCAAGCCGGCTGGGTTGTCATTACGCTGGGTTGGGGTTTGGCCGTTATGGTGGCTGCGTACATGGTTGGTCATATCAGCGGGGCGTATTTGAATCCTGCCTTGACCATCGCTTTTGCCGTAGCTGGGAAGCTGGCATGGGCGGAAGTGGGTAGCATGATTGTCGCCCAGATGTTAGGGGCCTTTTTGGGAGCAGTGTTGGTGTGGTTGCACTATTATCCCCACTGGTCTAAAACGGAGAGGCAAGATGATAAGTTGGCCGTCTTCGCAACAGCTCCTGCTATTAAGCACACGCCTTCAAATTTGTTGAGTGAAATCATCGGTACATTTGTGTTAGTGTTTGCGTTGCTTGCCATGGGCGGAGAAGGCGTGGTGTTTGCAGACGGGTTGAAAACCTTGATTGTGGGCTTTTTGATTGTGGCGATCGGTATGTCGCTCGGTGGAACGACCGGTTATGCCATCAATCCTGCCAGAGACTTAGGGCCACGGTTGGCTCACGCCATTTTGCCGATTCCGGGCAAGGGATCGTCCCAATGGGGTTATGCTTGGATTCCGGTTGTCGGGCCGGTGATCGGAGCGGTATTGGCCGCGTTGCTTTATGGATATGTGTATTGATATCAGAGAAAGGGTGAGAGGATATGTCTAACCAATATATACTGGCGATTGACCAAGGGACGACAAGCTCCCGGGCGATTCTATTTGACCATAAAGGTCACATCGTAACCATTGCCCAACAGGAATTCACACAATACTTTCCTCAGCCGGGCTGGGTGGAACATGATGCGGAAGAAATTTGGGAATCTGTGCATAGCGTTTTGAATCAAGCGATGAAAGAAGCAGGCATTACAGCCAGTCAAATTGCTGCGCTCGGCATCACCAACCAACGTGAAACAACGGTGGTGTGGGATCGGCATACGGGTAAGCCCGTTCACTCCGCGATTGTGTGGCAATCCAGACAAACTTCGGCCATTTGCGATGAATTGGTCGCTCAAGGATGGAATGACCTATTTCGTAGCAAGACGGGTTTGCTGATTGATGCGTATTTTTCTGGGACCAAAGTGAAATGGATTTTGGATCATGTGGAAGGTGCGAGAGAAAAAGCGGAACGTGGCGACCTGTTGTTTGGCACCATCGATACCTGGTTGATCTGGAAGTTGACTGGTGGTCAAGTGCATGTCACAGATTACACCAATGCTTCGCGGACGTTGATGTACAACATCTATGAGCTGAAATGGGATGAAGAATTGCTCGACATTTTGACTGTACCAGCATCCATGCTACCAGAGGTTCGTCCGTCTTCCGGGGTGGTTGCCAAGACGGCCAAGGGTGTGTTGGATGCTGAAATTCCGATCGCGGGAATTGCGGGTGACCAGCAAGCGGCGTTATTCGGCCAAGCGTGCTTTGAACAGGGCATGGCCAAAAACACTTATGGCACAGGTTGCTTCATGTTGATGAACACTGGGGAGAAAGCGGTACCGTCCAAACATGGTTTGCTCACAACCATTGCTTGGGGCTTGGATGGAAAAGTGGAGTATGCGCTTGAAGGAAGCATTTTCATCGCGGGTTCCGCGGTGCAGTGGTTGCGCGACGGATTGAAAATGATCAAGACTGCCGCCGAATCTGAAGCGTTGGCGACCCAAGTGGATTCCACTGACGGAGTATATGTCGTTCCTGCGTTCGTCGGATTGGGAACGCCTTATTGGGATCAGGATGCCCGTGGCGCTGTGTTCGGGTTGACCCGCGGTACGACCGACGCCCACTTCACTCGGGCGACGCTGGAGTCGTTGGCGTACCAAACCAAAGATGTGCTGGCGGTAATGGAACAAGATTCCGAAATCCAACTGAAAAAGCTGCGTGTGGATGGGGGAGCTACCGCCAACCGTTTCTTAATGCAGTTTCAAAGTGATATTTTGGGCGTGCCCGTTGAGCAGCCTACCGTGTTGGAGACCACGGCGCTGGGTGCTGCCTATTTGGCAGGATTGGCTGTCGGATATTGGGCAGACAAAAACGAAATCGCCCGCCACTGGCACCGGGATGAAATCTTTGTTAGCCAAATGGATGACAAAGAGCGGAAAAAGTTATACAATGGATGGGTACAAGCGGTTGAAGCCACACGGGCTTTCAAGCCGTAACCACGTGAATGAGCACAAGTTAATAGGTTATGGAGATATGGAGACAAACCACATACCCTTATGCGCTAAACAGCATAAGGGATTATGTGGTTTTTTTATTTATCACAAAGGAGGATCAATCATGAACGGCAGACAAGAGCGGTTGAGCGCGATCAAAGATGAAGTGGAATTGCTGGTGATTGGTGGGGGAATCACTGGTGCGGGGATCGCCCTTGACGCGCAATCGCGCGGTATCAACACGGTATTGGTAGAGATGCAGGATTTCGGCGCCGGTACATCTAGCCGGTCAACCAAACTGGTGCACGGGGGCCTGCGCTACCTGAAGCAACTGGAAGTGCAATTGGTGGCCGAAGTGGGAAAAGAACGGGCCATTGTGTACGAGAACGGACCGCATGTCACCACTCCCGAATGGATGATGCTACCGATCATCAAGGGTGGCACATACGGCAAATTGGCCAGCTCCGTCGGCTTGGCTGTTTATGACCGGTTGGCTGGCGTGAAGAAAAGTGAGCGGCGCCAGATGTTGAACAAAGAGGAGACCTTGCGCAAAGAGCCGTTGTTGCGTAAAGAAGGGTTGAAAGGCTCTGGTTATTATGTAGAGTATCGCACGGATGATGCCCGATTGACGCTGGAAGTGATGAAAAAGGCTGTCGAATACGGCGCTGAAGTGTTCAACTATGTGAAAGTGACCGAGCTCCTGTATGAAAACGGCAAAGTGAACGGAGTCAAACTGCGGGATCAGATATCGGGGGAAGAATATACCCTGCGTGCCAAAAAGATCGTTAATGCCACCGGCCCTTGGGTAGATGAGTTGAGGGAGATGGATGGGTCCAAACACGGAAAAACGCTACACTGGACCAAAGGGGTTCACATTGTGGTGGATGGCAGCCGTTTCCCATTGCGGCAAGCTATTTACTTCGATACGGAGGATGGGCGGATGGTGTTTGCCATTCCGCGCGACGGCAAAACATATATTGGGACGACAGACACAGACTATCGGGATGATCTCGTCCATCCCCGCGTGACAGAAACAGACCGGGATTACCTAATATCTGCTGTTAACAGCATGTTTCCAGAAGTTAAATTGACCCATGCCGATGTGGAGACATTTTGGGCTGGCGTTCGTCCGCTGATTCATGAAGAAGGGAAATCTCCATCAGAGATCTCTCGTAAGGATGAAATTTTCCATTCCAAATCTGGTTTGATCACCATTGCGGGAGGTAAGCTCACTGGCTATCGCAAAATGGCTGAGAAGGTGGTTAACCTGGTTGCGAAAGAACTGCAACAGGAAACAGGGAAAACATTTGCTACGTGCCACACGGATCGCATTCCGATTTCCGGAGGGGACGTGGGCGGATCTGCCGGCTTTGAAGTGTTTGTGAAAGAAAAAACCAAACAAGGCGTGGAACTGGGCTTTTCTGAACAGCAAGCGGAATGGTTGACCCGGTTGTACGGTTCCAATGTGGATCATGTCTACCAATGGTCAACGGCTGATGGCAAAGCGGCAGCAAAGCGATATGGCATTCCGATTGAATTGTATGCTTCCCTCATGTATGGGTTACAACATGAAATGGTTCAAACGCCTGTGGACTATCTGTTGCGCCGCACGGGTGCGATGCTGTTTGACATCGCCTGGGTTAAACGCTGGCAAGCAGGAGTGGTTGACTTGATGGCTGATCACTGTGCATGGGATGAGCAGACTCGTATGCGTCGGGAGCAGGAGCTGGAGCAAGAAATCAGCTATGTCACGGAAGTGGTTTCCGACTAAGGTGCCAAGTAACGCGAATGGCCGCGATGGTGCAGTATTCATATGGCCGATCTCCCTTATCACATGATGAGGGAGATTTTTTTATAAAAAAGGGTTGCATTTATTTTTGAGCCGTGGTACATTATTACTTGTCGCCGCGATGCGGTGATCACAACGAAACGCACCTTGAAAATTAGATATGGAATAAAGCAACGAGGTTAAGAAGGAGATCCTTCTTTGATCGTCGATGTTGCAAATCACCGAGGAGATACCGAGCGGCATAGCGATATGCCGAATAAACCTAGTAGGTTAAGCTACTAAGGGCACACGGTGGATGCCTTGGCGCTAGGAGCCGATGAAGGACGGGACGAACTCCGATAAGCTTCGGGG
>NZ_FXTU01000020.1:0-3473 GCF_900182735.1 Laceyella tengchongensis
TCAGCATGTCGCGGTGAATACGTTCCCGGGCCTTGTACACACCGCCCGTCACACCACGAGAGTTTGCAACACCCGAAGTCGGTGAGGTAACCTTTACGGAACCAGCCGCCGAAGGTGGGGCAGATGATTGGGGTGAAGTCGTAACAAGGTATCCCTACCGGAAGGTGGGGATGGATCACCTCCTTTCTAAGGAGCTCTTTTCAGAGCATCATCGATTATTTTCTTGGGTCACGTGACACTCACTCTTTAGTTTTCAGGGAATACCAAGCCCCAGCCTAAGGCTGGGGCTTTTTGATTTGCAAGGATACGATGCCGGACGGTTGTGACGCTGACCTCGCATGGATAGAAAAAGTATGTTCCCTTCGTCGAATGATTGTATGTGCAAGATGAAGGGGGTTGAGAAAAGCGTAAGGGACAAGTTCATTGAACATAGATAGATCGAGGTGAACTAAATGAATGAAGAACAATTCATGCAATTGATCCAACAGTATGCCAACCGAAAACCGCAAGGGTATCGAAACAAAGTGCTTGCTCTTGGATTTTTTTGGGCTATGCCGTTTTTGGCGGCGGTGTTGGAAGAAGCTGAGCAAGGCGCGACATGTCATATATTCCGCAACGGGCTTGTTATTTTATTGCCGTTGAGCCCCTGACTCCACTCAATGATGAAGAAAGCGAAACGCTCAGCGACCAAATCGATGAAATGTTGGAGCCTTTCATTGAAGCGTCCCATGCTTGTGTGTATCGTGCAAAGGCGCATCAGAAATAGGATTGCCGTCAGTTCGGCTACCCTTGGGGGTGTGGCCAGGCTATCTTTGTGCATCAGGCTTGAACGAGGCGATCATAGACTGAGTTTTGTGAGTTTAAATGACAAGACTGACCCAGGGCATGCCGTTTTATGATATATTTTGGTTGAGCCTGTTTTGGGTTTGGTCAAATCTGCTGTATAAAGGGTGAAATTATCATATATGTTCAAGCCAATTTTTGAAGAACGATCGTCGATGAGTGAACGAATTATTTCGCAGATTATGGATGCCATTGTAAAAGGAGAAGTGAAGCCGGGGGAGCGGTTGCCAACGGAACGGGATTTGGCTACTTTGTTCCAAGTCAGCCGCACCGTGGTCCGTGATGCGATCAAAACGCTTGCCGGCCGTAACATTTTGCATGTGAAGCATGGGAAGGGCATCTTTGTGGCCAACATTCAACCGACAGACATCGAGTCGTTTTCCCAGGCCAATTGGGAGGACGCTGCTGTCCATGATTTGTTCGAGATTCGAAAAGTGTTGGAGACGGAAGCAGCGGCCTGGGCGGCGGAGCGGCGACAAGCGCATCATTTGGAAAAGCTGGAATGGATTATTCAAGATGCAAAAGCGCACTCAGACGAACCGGAAGTGTTGGATGAACGGGATGCGCAATTCCACATGGCTATCGCGGAAGCTTCTTGCAACTTGGTTTTGGTGAAGATCATGCTCTCTTTGCTTGACTTATTAGCCAAAAGCAGACAGGGAAGTTACAGCATTCCTGGACGGTCGTTAGAATCATTGCAAGACCATGAATTGATCATCGAAGCGATCAGGGAAAAGGATCGCGAACTAGCCCGGCAACGGATGCTGCAACATCTCGAAGGAGTGGAACAAACGGTCAGCAAACATGGAAACAAAGGGTAGCCATCCCCATCAATGAAATCGCTTCCAATTTGAAGGGGATTAAATTTTCAAAGTGGCATTTCTTATGCGTTCGACAAGCTCGGACTGTCTGGAGGATTGATGAGCAACGCCTGGTTTTTCGCCCATGCGACCGGCAACAGGTGCTTTGCTGGTTTCGTCCCAGTGCCCAACAGGTTAAGAATGACCGATAGGACGGATGGGGCCTAGCAAAAAGGCGATGGCTAAGACCGAGATGAGCATACAGACTCCGCCCAAGGTCAGAGCCGCGGCAAACCCCGCTATTTCGGCGACCAAGCCGGTTAAGATCGGCGAGACGATGGCTGCCGCTGCCCCTGCGGTGTTCATCAATCCCCCCAGTCGACCCGTAAGCTTTTCGGTAGCGATATCCTGAGGGAGAGTCCATAAGATGGCCGCAGACGCCGATTCAGCGGCCATAGCGATGATCAAGAGGATGGCCGCGGTGTGGACGGATTCGACAAAGGCGGCGAAGATGACTGACGCCGCCACCAATTGAGTGATAATCAAAAGGAATTTTTTTATTTTTGTTGGAGAGTGTCCACGGATGATAAAAAAATCAGATGTCAATCCGGCCAGCGGCTGCGCAATCATCCCGGCAACCCAAGGGATGGTGACGTAAAAAGCTACGGATGTCAATGAGAGATGACGCTCAGTGACAAAGTACATAGGCAACCAAGTCAAATACAAATAATAAAGGTAATCCTGCAGGAATTTGATGATCAGGATGGCCCATGTGTTGCGGTGTTTTAGCAAAATAAGAGTGGAGGCCGTGGGTGAGGTTGGTTTTGAAGTCAGTGGAGCATGTTCTTGGTAAGTGGCAAACCATATCAAAACAAAACCCAATCCGCCCAAACCCGTTGCCAAAAATGCGCTTTGCCAATCGGGGCGGGCATCGCTTCCAAATGTGAGCATCAACCATGCCATCAGCCCTGGTGTCACAGCGTACCCCAAGCGTAATCCGGCTAAATAAATCCCTGTCGCCAAACCACGCTCGGTTGTGGCGAAATGTTCGCGCACGACTTTGGTCGCAACGGGGAAGTTGGCCGACTCACCGATCCCTACCAACGTTCGACTCACCAGCAACGTACTAACATTGCGGGCTAATCCAGTCATCGCGCAAGCGATGGACCAAAGCGTTGCAGCCCATCCGTATACTCGCTTGGCCCCGAAACGATCGACTAACCAACCGGATGGAAGATTGCACAACAAGTAAGTCCAGCCGAATGACGAAAGAACCAACCCCATGGTGCTCATATCGAGATGAAGTTCCTGTGCGATATACGGACTGGCAGTTGCCAAGCTGGAACGGTCAATCGCGTTAATCAACGTACCGCTGAAAATCAACAGTAGAATCCACCACTGTTTGCCTGTAAAATGATACTTCATTTGGACACCTCGCGTTCCGCCTCAAGAGTGGATGATTGTTTATGAATAACTCTATGCCTTGCATCTGCGTGAAAGACTACGTCTAGGGCGAGGTGGAAGTTATTGGTTGGGATATTGGTATAAAAAAATGTTGTTTTTAAATTGAGTTCGTGATATATTATTCCTTGTCGCCGCGATGCGGTGATCACAAAGAAACGCACCTTGAAAATTAGATATGGAATAAAGCAATGAGGTTAAGAAGGAAAATCCTTCTTTGACCGTCGATGTTGCAATCACCGAGGAGATACCGAGCGGCATAGCGATATGCCGAATAAACCTAGTAGGTTAAGCTACTAAGGGCACACGGTGGATGCCTTGGCGCTAGGAGCCGATGAAGGACGGGACGAACTCCGATAAGCTTCGGGG
>NZ_FXTU01000021.1:0-3241 GCF_900182735.1 Laceyella tengchongensis
GCATCCAATTCGCCGTAGGTCAGCGTCTCCTCCCGGTACACCACCGCCGTCCGTTCGGGGGTGCGCGCCGCTTGTTCCGCAATACACTCGTGCAGAGTCCGGTCTCGTGGATACTCCGCTTCCGTCGCGTTAAACGCGTTCAGCAATCGATCCGCTTCTGCTTCAGAAACAATGTCGAGCTCATCGAGGCGGCGCTGGGGATCGGCCACTACTTGTCTGATCAAGGCCTGTAGCGAAGCGAACAGCTGCTCCATTTGCTCTTGCGTGAACACTTCCGTCGCGTAAGAAAACTTCAATGTGATCTGTTCTCCCGGATAAATGACCAAACTAAAAGCATAATTGTCCTGCTCAAACGCTTCGATCCGTTCAATCACAAACCCCGTGCCCGCATAAGCCTCTTTCAGCGCAGACATATCCAATTGGTAGTTTTCAAATGCGACGATATGGTCAAACAGCTGGTTGCCCAACGACGTGTGGGCCTGGATCTCCGCCAAAGAGGAAAAGTGAGCCGGTTCGGCCGCCAGATTCTCCTGTTGCAACTGCGCAAGCAATTCGGCAAACGTGGTGGATTTGTCCCCGCGAACGCGCACCGGCACCGTATTGATGAAGAGACCCACCATTTCATCCACCTGAGGCAAGTCAGCTGGGCGACCGGATACAACCGCACCGAACACCACATCCCGCACACTGTTCATTTTCTGTAGCAAGACACCCCACAATGCTTGTAGCACCGTGTTGACAGTCACTTGAGACTGTCGTGCCAATCCGCCGAGTCGTGACGTCCACTCGTGGGACAGTGTGAAAATCCGTTCCGCCTTTTCTTCCGCAACTAACCGCTTTGGTGGATCGGTCTGGCCAAAAAGTGTCGCTTTTTGCTCAAACCCTTGCAGATAGGATTCCCAAAACGCTTGTGCCTCCTGATGATCTCGTTCTTGTAACCACTCGATGTAGCGGCGATAAGGAACCGGATCAATCATCGGCAACGTCTCCCCGCGCATCCGCGCTTGATGCCACGCCAGCCAATCCTCTAGCAAGCGCTTGATGCACCAGCCATCTATCAACAGGTGATGGAAGCTCCAAATCAACCGGTATTGTGCATCTCCCATTCGAATCAAGGTAAAGCGGACTAATGGCTGTTGCAATGAGGAAAATCCGCGCTGTCGGTCTTCCGCTTTCAACTCGGTCATGCGGACAAAACGTTCCTCTTCTGGCAAGCTAGTGAGATCGACAAATGAAAACGGAACGGAACAAGATGTCAAAACCACTTGCACAGGCTCGCTTAATTTCTCATGCACAAAGACTGTACGCAACATGCCATGTTGTTGCACAAGCGCATGCAAACTCTCTTCAAACCGGGCCACATCAATCTTCCCGGAAATCTCCAGCGTAAATTGTTCAAAGTATTGCAGACGGTCTTGCAACGAATGGAACAGCATCCCTTTTTGCAAAGGGGACAACGCATACACATCTTCAATCTTTTGTTCGTCAATCAGTGTGCGCACGTGGTTCCAATCGTCCCATGTCAACGGATTCGCTCCAAAATCACTCGGTGTGCGTACCGTCGTCCGCCGCCCCTCGCAGTGAGCCGCACATTCTCGAAGATATTGGTCGAAACGGCCCGCCAACCGCTCCACCGTCTCAGGAAACAGCCACTCCCGGTTATACGAAAAGATGAAGTGCAGCTTTCCGTCGACCACCATGCCACTGATCGACAGGGCATGTTTATCAGGCGTTTTGGGACTAAACCAAGTTCCCGTCGGCAATGGTGACGAGCCCAATCCTTCCTCCGCAAACTGCCCCAAATAGTTGAAACTGATTTCCGGCTCCAAGGCAAACGTCAAATCCTGCGTGTGTTCTGCTTCCGCCATATAACGCAAAAGGCCATAGCCGATGCCTTTGTTGGGAATCCGCCGCAACGTTTCCTTCACTTGTGGAATGGCGTCAGCCCAGTTGTCATTGCGCAATTCAAACACAACCGGGTACATGGTGGTAAACCAGCCCACGGTTCGCGACACATCTATATCCGGAATGATCTGCTCACGCCCATGCCCTTCAAGATGGAGCGCGATTTGTTCTTGCCCTGTCCACTCTTTGAGCGCCCGACACAAGGCGGTTAACATCAAATCATTTACATCTGTGTTGTACGCATGATGGGTCTTGGTAAGAAGGCGGTTCGTCTCTTCACGATTCCAGCTCCAAGTCATGTCGACCTGTTCTCCCATCGTCGGATGACCTGAGCCCTCGCTGTCTTTAGGTAGCGGCGCAATCGCTACTGACTCCTGCTGCTTCCAGTAATCGCACTCCTTCAGCACAACGCCGCTATTGGCCACCTCTTTCAACTTGGCCGCCCAAAGTTGAAAAGAATGCGTCTTGTCAGGGAGTTCAATATCTTTTCCTTGTTCGGCCGCCTCATAGCACGCGTGAAAATCCTCTATCAAGATCCGCCACGACACACCGTCTACCACCAAGTGGTGGATCACGATCAACAGACAGCCTCCCTGGTCCGTTTTGAACAGCCCTAGCCGAACCAACGGTCCCGCTTCCAGTGATAAGCTTTGTTGCAACCGGTTCGCGACCTGTTCGACACGCGCTTTCACCTGCTCATCCCCTTGGCCACGCAAGTCGATTTCTTCCAAGGTAAAATGCTGTCCGTCCATTCCTCGAACCCATTGGGTGACGCCCGTCTCCGAAAATTGATAACCCATGCGCAACGCGTCGTGGTGCTTGACCAATGCTCCAAACGCTCGCACAACACTCTCCGCCCGCCAACCGGCCTCTTTGCGCAACATCACCGCCTGATTGAAATGATGCGGCTCTGGGGAACGCTTGGAGAAAAACCATTGTTGAATCGGGGTGAGTTCCACTTCACCGGCAATTTCTTCTACCTCGACCAACCGCTGGCGAGCCGGTTGCACCCAAGGTGCCAATGCTGCAATGGTGGGATGGCTAAATAGCATTTTGGTTTCCAGCCGCAAGTGATGACGGTTTAGCAATGCCGCCATCCGGATCGCTTTGATGGAGTCTCCACCTAATGCGAAAAAGTTGTCATGAATCCCGATTTGCTCCATTCCGAGCACTTCTTCCCAGATACGGGCAAGCAAATGCTCCATCTCAGTCGACGGCGCCACATACACGCGCTTGCCACGGATGTTCGGTTCGGGCAACGCCCGCTTGTCAACCTTGCCATTGGCGTTAACCGGCAACGCGTCCAGGCCGATGAAATAGGTTGGCACCATGTAAT
>NZ_FXTU01000022.1:0-3200 GCF_900182735.1 Laceyella tengchongensis
TCAGCATGCCGCGGTGAATACGTTCCCGGGCCTTGTACACACCGCCCGTCACACCACGAGAGTTTGCAACACCCGAAGTCGGTGAGGTAACCTTCTTGGAACCAGCCGCCGAAGGTGGGGCAGATGATTGGGGTGAAGTCGTAACAAGGTATCCCTACCGGAAGGTGGGGATGGATCACCTCCTTTCTAAGGAGCTCTTTCTAGAGCATCATCGATCATTTTCTTGGGTCACGTGACACTCACTCTTTAGTTTTCAGGGAATGCATAAAAGGATGGCTCTTAAGTAAAGAGCCATCCTTTTTTTGTGCAGTTGGTTTAGAGATTTAACAAAACATGTTCATAAGGAAAATATTTATCGATTTTAGTCAGTGATTGCATTTTCTTAAAAGGTTTCTGATGAGACAGCATATTGAGCTTACATCTATCATGCAAAAACGCTATTTCCAAAATTACAAGGTGCCAGGTGTAGTCATTACGATTGTTAAATCAACTGTGTTTCTTTGCAAATGGCGGGAAAGAGAATTACCTATTTCTTGGTGGTAGAGTTTGAGGGGCAAAAATCAGTTATCTCATGCTCGTTACTTTGGGCTAAGAGAGACGGAAGTGGAAGTTCCCCATCGAAAAACGGGTTTTATCCGTTTTGAAATCGGCTGCATCTGATGATAAACGTTCTTCGGTCCTGCGATCCAAGTTGTCCAAGCGATCCCAGTCACTGTCTTGTCTTAATTAAACAGTAGCGGTGATAAGTTGAAATCATTAACGGAATATTTTAAAATGTAATTATGAGACAATTCCGAATCATACACTTTGCCATCGTAGCTAACTTAATCGAAATGACAAGAACCACTCGACCTCCAGTTGCCGAAACAAACGGAGATGCAGGGGTTCTTTTTTATTTTTTGCGATAAATTATTTCATCAGGATTCAAGAAGATAAGAAATAGAAAGATGCAGAAAAGGGACATTTGGGGTGAATTGTCCGCTCAGAGTGGAAATGCAGGCGAGGAAAAGGGGGGTTCGACATGATTAACACCTTTTCGGTCAAATCCCGAAGACAAGCGCAACAGGAATTGCGAGGACGGCAAGTAGATGTGCTGGTGATCGGAGGGGGGATCACTGGTGCCGGCATTGCCTTGGATTGTCAATCGCGGGGTCTTGAAACGGTATTGGTTGAGATGCAAGACTTCGCGGCGGGCACTTCTGGCCGTACCACGAAGCTGATTCACGGCGGCTTGCGCTATTTGAAGCAGGGTGAATTTAAGTTGGTCAAAGAAGTGGGACGGGAACGGGAAATCGTGTATGAAAACGGACCTCACATTACGATTCCGGAGCGGGTGATCCTGCCGGTCATGAAAGGGGGCAACTTTGGCAAATATGTGGCCACGCTAGGATTGACTCTGTATGACCAGCTTGCCCAAGTGAAGAAAAAAGAGCGGTTTCGCTGGTTGACCAAGAATGATTTGGTCGCACAAGAGCCGCTGTTACGGGCGGAACGGCTGATGGGGGCGGGGGAGTATGTAGAGTATCGCACCGATGATGCCCGGTTGACTATTGAAGTGATTAAAAAAGCGGTACGGTTTGGAGCCAAAGCATTCAACTATATGAAAGTGGAAGAGTTTCTATATGAACAGAAGCGAATCGTGGGAGTCAAAGTGCGAGATCTGCTGATAAACAAGGTCTTCTATTGGTATGCTCGCAAGGTGATTAACGCCACAGGCCCTTGGATCGACAAGGTGCGGAAAAAAGAGGGCTTAAAACATCATAAGAAAGTGGTGCTGACTAAGGGGGTGCACCTGGTTGTTCCCCATGAGAAACTGCCGCTCAGGCACCCAGTCTATGTGCCGCATGTCGATGGTCGAATGATCTTTGTGGTTCCAAGGCAGACCAAAACCTATATCGGTACCACTGAAACCGTGTATCATGGGGATTTGGCCCAACCGCGAGTTACTCGCGATGATCGGGATTACCTAATCCATGCAGTGAATGAGGTGTTTTCGCCCGTTCGATTGCGCGGTGAAGACATTGAAACCTGCTGGGCAGGTGTTCGTTCGCTGATTGTGGAGAAAGGGAAGCCTGTATCGGACATCTCGCGTAAGGATGAATTGTTTATCTCTCCATCTGGCTTAATTTCTGTCACCGGGGGCAAATTGACCGGTTACCGTAAAATCGCGCAAAGGGTTACTGATCTTGTGGCTAAAGAAATTCAGCAAGAGACCAAACGGCGCTTCCGGTCATGTTTCACGCAATATATTTGTGTTTCGGGTGGGGAAGTAGGCGGAGCGGAGCGGTTTGCAACTTTTGTGAAGAGTAAGGTGGGGATTGGTAGGCGGTTGGGTTTGTCGGAATGGGATGCTGAAGCTTTGGTTCGTCGGTATGGCTCCAATGTGGACGCTGTGTTCGAATGGATTAAGAAGCAACCAAAACAAGACAAATGGGGGTTACCTGCGCACTTGTATGCTTCGCTGATGTATGGGTTGGAACAGGAGATGGTTGTAAGCCCAGTTGATTTCTTTACGCGGCGCATCGGAGCCATGCATTTTGAAATCGATTTGGTCAAGAAATGGAAAAAGCAAGTGACCGCTTTGATGGGAGAATGGTTCGATTGGGATGATAAGAAGTTAAATGCAGCCATGGAACAGCTGGAAAAAGAAATAGAGATTGCCACGGAAGTGGTCTGATTGTTTCCATCAAACAACACAGGGTGTGGCTGCCCGTGGTGCGGGAACTGGAGTGCTTCAAGGAGTGGAGAGGTTGCCAATGGACAATGGTTTAGTATGAACAGGGGAATATGCTAAAGTGGATTTAGCAAACGTTATATTTCGATGAGCCTTGCCATGCAAGCTTGATTAGAAGAAGAGGTGCGGAAAGGGAAACGTAGCATGAGCAAGGCTTTATTTGGCTGAAAAAAATTTTTATAAAAAAAGGGTTGCGTTCTATTTTGGGACGTGCTATATTATTACTTGTCGCCGCGATGCGGTGATCACAACGAAACGCACCTTGAAAATTAGATATGGAATAAAGCAACGAGGTTAAGAAGGAGATCCTTCTTTGATCGTCGATGTTGCAAATCACCGAGGAGATACCGAGCGGCATAGCGATATGCCGAATAAACCTAGTAGGTTAAGCTACTAAGGGCACACGGTGGATGCCTTGGCGCTAGGAGCCGATGAAGGACGGGACGAACTCCGATAAGCTTCGGGG
>NZ_FXTU01000023.1:0-2538 GCF_900182735.1 Laceyella tengchongensis
GGCGTTCGGAACGAATGCCGAACAAATATCCAATGAGTAGCATTTTAAATAACATAATTGGGTCAAGACATGGACGCCCATTATCTTGGCAGTATGATTCTTTACATTTCTCAGCAATGAAGGAGAAGTCGATCGTTTCATTAATTTTCCGTAACAAGTGATCTCGTGGAACCAATTCTTCTATGTTAACCAGTTCTGGTTGATGTTCTTTACTCGGATTTGTTCTAAACATAGAAAAAACACCTTATAGAGTGTTTTTTATTGATTCGACAAAAAAGGCTGCTGACCCTGCCTTTCAAGGCAGTTTGTCAGCAGCCTCGGGACGAGTAGTCGTCCTTTTTTTATTGCGTCCAAAAAGTGATGGGTAACTCTCTAATAGTCACTCCTTTCAACTTCATATATTCTTTGAGAATCTCCCCACACTCCACTCGCATGAACTCATTGAGAAACTTTATATTGAGTCGATACCCTTGATATACATACTCCCCATGCGTTCCCCCACCAACTGCACCGTTTGGATGATTTCACCCTGAGATTGACTGAAGTTACCTCGAAGGTCGGCCATTCCCTTTAAGATGAGGTCGGTGATGTGGTTGATTTGATATTGATACTCATGTGCCATCTTGAGATGATCCATGTGTTTTTTGTCTCGATCTAGCGCTTCCAGCAAAACTTCAAGGTGGGTATAGCGTTTGAGTTTGATTTCAAAATCGAAGTGTTCGTCGTCATAAAGCATCTATATCACCAATCAACCGAAAGAAATAAATAAAATATTCATTCTACAATAAGTATAGAAAGTATTCACTATATGTATTAGAATAAAATATATAAAAAATATAGGAGGTCATATAATGTTTAAGAAATTGCTTCTGTCGCTTGGTTTACTCACGTTGATGTTGGTCAGTCCGCTTCAGGGAGCTGTTCATGCCGCGGGGCCAAGTTGTTATGACTCCTATCCGTTCAAGTTCGATTTCGCCGTACAAACAAAAGAAAAAATCCTTCGGGCAATTTGCCCTGGTAAGCTAAATATTAGTGGTGAGATCACAGCCTTTTCCTATGAAGGTCAACGTTCTGTGATTGTTAAGATTTCAGTATATGATGAAAATGATAAGCTCGTTGATAGCTTTGAAGTGCTTGCCGAACATGGTAAAACAGTTCGTTTTGATAAAAGTCTAGGTAAAATCAAACTAGGAAACTATTATATTAAGTTGAAAAAAGAGAATGATGGAACAAACTGGTCTTTTGAAGGATCAGGAACCATCTCTTCGGAGTGAAATAGATCAAAGCCGTATTCCCATCGGGGTACGGCTTTTTTAATTTATGAAACGTCAAATAGAAACACCTGAAACACAGGCAATCGAATCATCCCTCGCTTGGTGAACCCTCTCGATTTCACCTTCATGGCAATGTCAGGTTCCAAGTAGATGAATTCCTTATCTTCATGCGTCTTGGCTTGATTCACAATCGACCAAACAGCCTTCCGTACATCAGGCGGTGCCGGAAACTCGATGATTCCTGTCGGCCGCACGTTCCCCTTTTCCTTCAATCTTCGTAATGACAAACTCATCATCAAACTTCCCGCCACACAATCGCTCTTGCTTTATTTCTCCTGTTTTGTTAAGTCTGTAAAAGCCATCCCTTCGGGATCTAATCATCCGTTTCATACTTCTCCATGCAATAAACTCCTGAAAATACACGTTTTTGAAATGATCAGGGATTTCCAAAACGGTCAATGCACGGTCGCTACGTCCTAGATGGAGGGTGACTATATAAAAATCGGGTAACACCATCAAAATACCTCCCAATATTTCCCTTATCCGCTTCCATTCTTCCGCTATCTAGGCTAGCAGCTTTAAAACTGTTTTCTCATTTGCTTCACGCTGGCGAGACTCACCTGTAAAAGGTTTTTCCGCTACTTCTACCCCACCAACTTGGTTTGACAGACACTTCTAAGCAGTCTAATGAATAGACCAGCGGCTCCAAAACCATTTTCTCATTCGCTTCACTTGTGCATCGTCGCTCCTCGAGAAAAGGTTTTTCCTCCGCTTCTTCCCCACAACTTGATTTGCCAGACATACCTTAGAGACTCTCGTTACTCGACAGCTGCATTTTCTACTGATCGGATTCATAGACTTCTCACCGATACAGCACCATGGCGCGTTTTCCATGGAAAATCGGTAATGGCGCTATTAAACAAGCAGCCCCCCCCTGATCATCGTACAAGAAGTGGGCACTGGAACTAATCCAAGTTCTTCTCACCCATGACATGGGTGCCAACTGCTTTCTTGCTACAAAGAGTGAATCAGTTTCCGAACAACTCTGCCCCTTGGCCACTGGCAGTGCCATATGATGAATCAACTTGCTAATATAAACAAAGCAAAAACCCCCACTTCAGAATGAAGTGGGGGTTAGTAGCCTGGCAACGACCTACTCTCCCAGGGCTTAAGCCCAAGTACCATCGGCGCTGGAGGGCTTAACTTCCGTGTTCGGTATGGGAACGGGTGGGTCCCCTCCGCCATCATCACCAGACGTTATGTT
>NZ_FXTU01000024.1:0-2475 GCF_900182735.1 Laceyella tengchongensis
AACATAACGTCTGGTGATGATGGCGGAGGGGACCCACCCGTTCCCATACCGAACACGGAAGTTAAGCCCTCCAGCGCCGATGGTACTTGGGCTTAAGCCCTGGGAGAGTAGGTCGTTGCCAGGCCATAATAGACCCCCACTTCAGCATGAAGCGGGGGTTTTCATATGAAAACCATATGATGCAGTAAAAGATGGCTTTCAGAGACAAATGGAATAGACCAAAATCACTACTGTATCATCGATCGGAAATCGTTGATCTGGCTATGGAAATTGGCAATCCACACATTTAAAATCGGTATAATATTTTTTATTATAACACTTTAACTTATCTACTTGTCAGATTGATAGATCCATGTTAATATAACAGAGTCGCTGTTGATTGAGATAATAATTTCCAGCGAAGGAAATAGAAGGGATTTAATTTGGCCCGTTGGTGAAGCGGTTTAACACACTAGCCTTTCACGCTAGCATGCAGGGGTTCGAATCCCCTACGGGTCACCAAACTTGGACGCTTAGCTCAGCTGGGAGAGCATCTGCCTTACAAGCAGAGGGTCGGCGGTTCGATCCCGTCAGCGTCCACCATAAGGAGCTGTGGTGTAGAGGCCTAACATGCCTGCCTGTCACGCAGGAGATCGCGGGTTCGAATCCCGTCAGCTCCGCCATCTTACTTGGCGGCCGTGGCGAAGTGGTTAACGCACCGGATTGTGGCTCCGGCACTCATGGGTTCGATTCCCATCGGTCGCCCCACTTCACAGTTACATAACAAATGGCTCGGTAGCTCAGTCGGTAGAGCAGAGGACTGAAAATCCTCGTGTCGGCGGTTCGATTCCGTCCCGAGCCACCATCTAGTTTTCGATTTGATACGGTAAAAAATCCGTCTGAACCCCTACTTTATCCGTGTGCGTTTGCACGGCGGAAAGGTAGGGGTTTTATTATGGTAGAAAAGCCTCCGATACCTTCGATACGACGCGAAAATGATTGTGATGAAATTTTCTACGAGGTCGGCACAAAGTACAGAAGATAATTAAAATTCGATGCGGTCGCCTTCTATGAGGGTGACCGCTTGATTAAGTATAATGGTATAAAATTCAAAAGGGGATGAGCAATTGAAAAAACCATTGGTTGACTTCGAAGCGTTTCTAATGGGTTTAAAACCTGCTTTGTACGGAACTAATGCTTCACCAAATTACATGGCTAATTTCCACTTATTAGAGCGTTATCCATGTGTTACGAAAGGGATAAACCAGCACAACGATGCCGAGTTTTTTCTTTTTTTTCAATCGGAACAGATGAAAGAAGATTTTCTAAAAAAGCTTGCTAGCGTAGAGCACCTTTCTCCTGAATTCCATGAATTATTAGGTTTAACTCTTGGCTACCCGCCGTTAGCGGTGAAACATTTTGTGAAGTGTCGCCGATTAGAAGGGGAAAAACGCATGAACGAATACGAGGAACTGTTTAAACACAAAGTATCCTTCCTCTATTCTGGCATCCGATGCGGTGGACACGTTAATGATTTGGTAGAAAATAGCGTTTGGCTGTGGGAACGGTACTACATTAAGGATGAGCCGTTTAAAATCGGAATGATTGAGGGAGACGTTATAAAGTATTATGAAGTCAAGCCGTTTGACTTCGACGGGCTAGAGCGAGTGAGGAAACGGAAACTTGACCTCATAAAATAAGAGGAAACCACTATATAAAAGCCAGTGTGCGGCTTTATTTTTTTGACTACCAGGGCTAAAAACGTAAAATTAACCATTAAAGACCGTGTGCACGTTTTTAAGTAGGAGATGAAACGAACGTGGAAACTGTTGAGAACCCTGGTATTTTGATGGCTTGGTAGCTCAGTCGGTAGAGCAAAGGACTGAAAATCCCCGTGTCGGCAGTTCGATTCCGTCCCGAACCACCAGTAAGCAAATAGACACTGATTAATGTCCCTGATGATCCATGTGCGAGTGCACACTGGATCGTAGAGGTTTTATAATGGGCTTGTATCTGCTAGTGACTTGGCCGAACGTGTTTATTTAAATCGCGTATAAAACGAATGGGATAAAGGAAAATATATTTAATAAAAGTATTGACTTGTGATATGTATAAATGATAAAATTATATTTGTCGCCGCAAGAGCGGTACAAAATGAAATGAAGCGTTCCTTGAAAACTAAAGAGTGACAACGTGACCTGTTAATTCGATGAAACACTTAACACTTTAGTGTTTAGTGTTTCACAACTCCGCGAGCTTTGCTCGGTGGAGTATCGACTTCGAGCATAGACTCAAACCTCAGTTTCACACTTCGATGTGAAACCTTTAACGGAGAGTTTGATCCTGGCTCAGGATGAACGCTGGCGGCATGCCTAATACATGCAAGTCGTGCGGGGGTCTCCGGACCCTAGCGGCGAACGGGTGAGTAACACGTGGGCAACCTGCCCGTAAGACTGGGATAACTCCGGGAAACCGGTGCTAATACCAGATAATCTC
>NZ_FXTU01000025.1:0-2027 GCF_900182735.1 Laceyella tengchongensis
GAGATTATCTGGTATTAGCACCGGTTTCCCGGAGTTATCCCAGTCTTACGGGCAGGTTACCCACGTGTTACTCACCCGTTCGCCGCTAGGGTCCGAAGACCCCCGCACGACTTGCATGTATTAGGCATGCCGCCAGCGTTCATCCTGAGCCAGGATCAAACTCTCCGTTAAAGGTTTCACACCGAAGTGTGAATGAGGTTTGAGTCTATGCTCGAAGTTGATACTCCGCCGAGCAAAGCTCGCGGAGTTGTGAAACACTAAACACTAAAGTGTTAAGTGTTTCATCGAATTGACAGGTCACGTTGTCACTCTTTAGTTTTCAAGGAACGCTTCATTTTCATTCAACACCGCTCATTTCGCGGCGACAAGAAAAATCTTATCATTTCCTGTGATAAATGTCAACTACTTTTTTTGTTGTTTTTATCATGTGTGTAACAAGTCATCAAATAATGCGATAAAAGCAACATGTAATAACGTAGCATGATCGCACAATAAAATCAATACTTTTTTATGATGTATCGCCTTAATCCATGTTGTCCTGAAAATTACCTATGCTCAACAGAAAAAGACCATCTCCTTTTGAATTTACTCCATTTGGTGGTGTATTTGCGCTCATGTGTTTCCAGGCTAATCTGCATAAATATTTTTTAGCTACTCATTGCTTATCTCACTGCAAGTTCTGATTCTGTGCTCTCAAAACTAATACGTTTTGGTTGTCCAAAAGCGATTATTGCCTTTGTCCTGCCCATCGGCAACTCCCTTGCAGCAGTTGCAATATCAATATGGAGAGGCAATGCGATCCAATTAAAGAGATATTAATACTCTTTCAGTTACAAACAAACAACAGCAAACATTTATCTGGGATTAGACCAATCCCCCACTCTTTAAACAAGAGTAGGGGATTGGTTAATGTAATGAAATAAGAGTTGGTAGCATGATGCTGAAAATCAAAAAATAAAGCGCACTCGAAAACAAAAAGCCTCTCTCTACTAAGCCAAAAATCTTTTTCATCGGTGAAACAAACATACCTAAAATAACGCCTATCAATGATATTTTGGTGATCCAAGTGAGAATTACCAAAGTAGTTGCATATGCTGAACTTATACCCATTTGAACAAATACCGGAGTTAAATTAAAAATAATTGTCGCAGTCATTGTAAACTGAATGATTGCAGACAAATAATGCAACCTTCCTGTTGTTGTCCTTTTTTCTCCTTCGAGGTCAGTTGGAAAAACAAGCACACCTAAAATCGTCAGCGCTCTTATTCCTAACATGATAATAGCAGCTGTCTTAAAATGAAAATCTTTATCCCAACATAACAAAACAAAAACAAGTAACAGCGACGATATGATGTTACATACTCCTGATAAAACTTGTAACTTCCTAGATTCACCAACACCATAATCACTTACAGCATGATAAATCGGATTGTAATTTCTAAATTTAACATGAAGATATAGAATTATTAAAAAGTAACCTACAACGGCCAATGCACTTAAGTAAGATAAAAGAGTTATTATGTTCATTTTGATCTCCATCCGTTGTTGTAATTACACTTTTTTTATAAGTGTCATAACAGCAATTGTCTGTTATATCACTTAACTTTTTCTATTTTAACACAAGAAAATTACACTAAAAATCGATCCGCTTACATATTGTCTAAAGGGACTGTTTTGTATCAAAGGATCTATCAGATACCAACAACATTTTACAGGGATTAAGTAACCCCAGCCTTTTTAAAAGCTGGTTTGGTCGTTAGATTTTTCTCTATATAAGCCCTATTTCACCTATTGTTTCAAAAAAGCTTTGCAAAATAAAAAAGATCAACCCCAATGGGGTTGATCATCTCGGTAATAGCGGCGGAGGGCCTCGAACCCCCGACCTCACGGGTATGAACCGTACGCTCTAGCCAACTGAGCTACGCCGCCATGTTTGGTTGCGGGGACAGGATTTGAACCTGCGACCTTCGGGTTATGAGCCCGACGAGCTACCAGACTGCTCCACCCCGCGTCGTTCCCATCAAAAG
>NZ_FXTU01000026.1:0-1722 GCF_900182735.1 Laceyella tengchongensis
CACACCCTGAAAATTAGAATGGAATAAAGCGTGTTGCAAGATGAAGAGATGAAGTAGGATAAGCCCTCGACCGATTCGTATCCGTCAGCTAAACGCATTGCTACGCTTACACCTCGGACCGATCAACCTCGTCATCTACAAGGGGTCTTACTTCCACAGGGGAATGGGAAATCTCATCTTGAGGGGGGCTTCGCGCTTAGATGCTTTCAGCGCTTATCCCGTCCGCACTTGGCTACCCAGCGGTGCTCCTGGCGGAACAACTGGTACACCAGAGGTGCGTCCATCCCGGTCCTCTCGTACTAAGGACAGCTCCTCTCAAATTTCCTACGCCCACGACAGATAGGGACCGAACTGTCTCACGACGTTCTGAACCCAGCTCGCGTACCGCTTTAATGGGCGAACAGCCCAACCCTTGGGACCTACTACAGCCCCAGGATGCGATGAGCCGACATCGAGGTGCCAAACCTCCCCGTCGATGTGGACTCTTGGGGGAGATAAGCCTGTTATCCCCGGGGTAGCTTTTATCCGTTGAGCGATGGCCCTTCCACTCGGAACCACCGGATCACTAAGTCCGACTTTCGTCCCTGCTCGACTTGTAGGTCTCGCAGTCAAGCTCCCTTCTGCCTTTGCACTCTAGAGCGCGATTTCCGACCGCGCTGAGGGAACCTTAGAGCGCCTCCGTTACTTTTTAGGAGGCGACCGCCCCAGTCAAACTGCCCACCTGACACGGTCCTCCCGCCGGATGACGGCGGCGAGTTAGAACCCCGATACGACCAGAGTGGTATCCCACCGGCGTCTCCACCGAAGCTGGCGCTCCGGCTTCTCAGACTCCCACCTATCCTGTACAAGTCGTACCTAGATTCAATATCAGGCTACAGTAAAGCTCCACGGGGTCTTTCCGTCTTGTCGCGGGTAGCCAGCATCTTCACTGGCAGTACAATTTCACCGGGTCTCTCGTTGAGACAGCGTCCAGATCGTTACGCCTTTCGTGCGGGTCGGAACTTACCCGACAAGGAATTTCGCTACCTTAGGACCGTTATAGTTACGGCCGCCGTTTACTGGGGCTTCGGTTCAGAGCTTCGCTTGCGCTAACCCTTCCCCTTAACCTTCCAGCACCGGGCAGGCGTCAGCCCCTATACATCGCCTTGCGGCTTAGCAGAGACCTGTGTTTTTGCTAAACAGTCGCCTGGACCTCTTCACTGCGGCCCCCTCGGGCTTTCACCCTACCGGGGCACCCCTTCTCCCGAAGTTACGGGGTCATTTTGCCGAGTTCCTTAACGAGAGTTTTCCCGAGCACCTTAGGATTCTCTCCTCGCCTACCTGTGTCGGTTTGCGGTACGGGCACCTATTTTCTCCTAGAGGCTTTTCTTGGCAGTGTGAGATCAGGAACTTCGGTACTGATGATTTCCCTCGCCATCACAGCCCAGCCTATAGAAAGGACGGATTTGCCTATCCTTTCGGCCTCACTGCTTGGACGCGCACTTCCAGTCGCGCGATTCCCTACCCTCCTGCGTCCCCCCATCGTACAAACGAAAATAGGTGGTACAGGAATATCAACCTGTTGTCCATCGCCTACGCCTTTCGGCCTCAGCTTAGGTCCCGACTAACCCTGAGCGGACGAACCTTCCTCAGGAAACCTTAGGCTTACGGTGGAGGGGATTCTCACCCCTCTTTTCGCTACTCATACCGGCATTCTCACTTCCAAGCGCTCCACCACTTCTC
>NZ_FXTU01000027.1:0-1709 GCF_900182735.1 Laceyella tengchongensis
CCCCGAAGCTTATCGGAGTTCGTCCCGTCCTTCATCGGCTCCTAGCGCCAAGGCATCCACCGTGTGCCCTTAGTAGCTTAACCTACTAGGTTTATTCGGCATATCGCTATGCCGCTCGGTATCTCCTCGGTGATTGCAACATCGACGATCAAAGAAGGATTTTCCTTCTTAACCTCGTTGCTTTATTCCATATCTAATTTTCAAGGTGCGTTTCGTTGTGATCACCGCATCGCGGCGACAAGTAGTAATATAACATGGTTCAATAATAAATGCAACCCCTTTTTTTGTTTTTTCATTAACCACATCAGAACAACCAAAACCGCAAAGGTGTTTCCATGGTTTTGCCAAACAGTTTTCTTTACCTGACTTCACTTCCTCTGTCATTCTAAGAAAAGCTCTCCCTGTTCGTGGCTTTCTCTCTTACCCTAACACAATCAAAGGCTTGCAAATTCGATGTGAATTTGCAAGCCTCTCCTCAATTAGAGCGCAGGAATTTGCCAATCGATTTCTTTTCTGCCCATTTCTTTTAAAAGCTGATTTGCTTTTGAAAAAGGTTTTGTACCAAAAAACCCTTTTCTTGCCGCAAAGGGGCTGGGATGAGCCGACTCGATGATGTGGTGGCGCTCATTTGTGATTAAGTTCTTTTTCTCTTGCGCATGCCGCCCCCACAACAGGAACACAACCGGTTGCTCCCGTTCGTTTAATTCCTTGATCACCTGGTCGGTAAAGTTCTCCCATCCTTTACCCTTATGGGAATTGGGTTTGCTCTCCCTTACCGTCAGCACCGTGTTCAACATCAGAACGCCCTGCTCCGCCCACTTCACCAGATAACCATGGTTAGGGATTTCGCACCCCACATCATCATGTAGCTCTTTGAAAATGTTCTTAAGAGAGGGGGGTTGTTTCACTCCCGGCTTGACAGAAAAGCTCAGCCCGTGCGCCTGTCCCGCCCCATGGTAAGGGTCTTGTCCCAATATCACAACACTGGTGTCTTGGTATGATGTAAGATTCAATGCCGAAAAGACATCTTCTCGAGGAGGATAAATGGTTTCTTGCTCATATTCTTTTTCCAAAAAGGAAATCAATTCTTTATAGTACGGTTTCTCAAACTCCGATTGCAAAATGGTGGCCCAATCATTGGTAAGCGTAAACATGTCAACCGATCCTCTCCGTCTGATCTAATGTTGTTATCACTTATCCATTGTCACACAGATGGAGAAGGTATGTAAAGGAACAAGTGTTTGACAAACACATTTTCCCCTATGCTATTCCCTGTTAATCCCACCAGTCGCCGACCGCTTAACATCTTGGCTTCTAGCGGTATTTACACTCGTTCAGACATCTTCGGGCCTGCCTCATAAGCTTTCCCTATGAAGATTGGTATGCTCCGCCTGGTTCATCGGCTCCATGCAAATCAAAAAGCCCCAGCCTAAGGCTGGGGCTTGGTATTCCCTGAAAACTAAAGAGTGAGTGTCACGTGACCCAAGAAAATGATCGATGATGCTCTGAAAAGAGCTCCTTAGAAAGGAGGTGATCCATCCCCACCTTCCGGTAGGGATACCTTGTTACGACTTCACCCCAATCATCTGCCCCACCTTCGGCGGCTGGTTCCAAAAAGGTTACCTCACCGACTTCGGGTGTTGCAAACTCTCGTGGTGTGACGGGCGGTGTGTACAAGGCCCGGGAACGTATTCACCGCGGCATGCTGA
>NZ_FXTU01000028.1:0-1404 GCF_900182735.1 Laceyella tengchongensis
AACATAACGTCTGGTGATGATGGCGGAGGGGACCCACCCGTTCCCATACCGAACACGGAAGTTAAGCCCTCCAGCGCCGATGGTACTTGGGCTTAAGCCCTGGGAGAGTAGGTCGTTGCCAGGCTACCAAACCCCACTTCATTCTGAAGTGGGGTTTTTGCTTTGTTTTGTGTTGGTAAGTTGTTTCATATGGTAGGTAAGCCAGCAACCAATTGGCAGTGCCATTTAGGAGCAAGCTCACCCTTGTTTGGGACAAGGGAGCAGAAAGGTTCTCATGCCACATGGGTGAGGTGAGCACGGAGATGTTCTGGTATCTACTTATTGAATGATGATTAGCGGGGTTGCTTGTTTAACAGCTCCATTACGACTGACAAATGGTTAGACCATGTCTAATTAATAGATCAGCGGCTCCAAAACCGGTTTTCCATTCTCTTCACCCGTGACGTGGTACTCATCAGGAAACAGATTTCCGTCGCTTTTACCTACAACTTGGTTTATCAGACAGACTCTAGAGCGTGTCTGATGAATAGGCCAGCGGCTCAAAAACCATTTTCTCATTCGCTTCACTTGTGTATCGGCGCTCCTCAAGAAAAGGTTTTTCCGCCGCTCATTCCGCTGATCTTATTCATAGACAGTACCATGGAGCCTGATGCTGCTACCCGATTTTAAATGGTTACTCTCCATCCATGGCGTAGCGACTGAGCATTGGCCGTTGCTACTTCTGCTAACCATTTCCAAGCGTATTTTCGAGGGTTGCTTAATTGGATTGGAGAATTGTTTGGACGGCATGATCCCGAAGGGAATCCTTTTAAAGCCTTAGCGGCGAACAAGGGAGGTGGAAAAGCCATAAAAAATGACAGGGTTGCATGGAGACATAAGAGAGAAACGTTGGACATACACCTGCGAGAAGATGCCTTAGTCTAAGGGGTTGTCCGTTTTGCCTGCATAAAACGATAGCCTGCGATTAAAAATGTGAATATGGGTGTTGACAAGTGATAAAAACCATTGTATAGTTAATTTCGTTGCTAACGCGACAACATCTTCTAAAGATCGATAAATAACAACAAAAAAAGTTGTTGACAAGATCAGTCGAAGGTGATAGAATCAAATACGTCGCTGCGAGAGCGGCGATAGAAATTAAAGCGTTCCTTGAAAACTAAAGAGTGACAACGTGACCTGTCAATTCATTGAGCATAGACTCAAACCTCAGTTTCACACTTCGATGTGAAACCTTTAACGGAGAGTTTGATCCTGGCTCAGGATGAACGCTGGCGGCATGCCTAATACATGCAAGTCGTGCGGGGGTCTTCGGACCCTAGCGGCGAACGGGTGAGTAACACGTGGGCAACCTGCCCGTAAGACTGGGATAACTCCGGGAAACCGGTGCTAATACCAGATAATCTC
>NZ_FXTU01000029.1:0-1349 GCF_900182735.1 Laceyella tengchongensis
GAGATTATCTGGTATTAGCACCGGTTTCCCGGAGTTATCCCAGTCTTACGGGCAGGTTGCCCACGTGTTACTCACCCGTTCGCCGCTAGGGTCCGGAGACCCCCGCACGACTTGCATGTATTAGGCATGCCGCCAGCGTTCATCCTGAGCCAGGATCAAACTCTCCGTTAAAGGTCTCACACCGAAGTGTGAAATTTGAGTTTGAGTCTATACTCAATGAATTAACAGGTCACGTTGTCACTCTTTAGTTTTCAAGGAACGCTTTAATTTCTAGCGCCGCTCTCGCAGCGACGTATTTGATTCTATCATCTTCATTCGATCTTGTCAACAACTTTTTTTGTTGTTATTTATCGATCTTTAGAAGATGTTGTCGCGTTAGCAACGAAATTAACTATACAATGGTTTTTATCACTTGTCAACACCCATATTCACATTTTTAATCGCAGGCTATCGCTTTATGCAGGCAAAACGGACAACCCCTTAGGCTAAGGCATCGTCTCGCAGGTGTATGTCCAACGTTTCTCTCTTATGTCTCCATGCAACTCTGTCATTTTTTTCGCTTCCTTCAACCCCTCCGTTTGCCGCTGTATCTGTAGATGCCATTTCTTTGGGAGATGCCATCCAAATGGTTCTCTCCTCAAGCGAGCAGAAAATACGCTTAGAAATGTCAGCAGACGTAACTACGTCCCAACGAACAGTCGCTACGCCATGGCTGGAGGGTGACCATTTAATACGAGGGAAAAAATCAGGTAGCAACATCAGGCTCCATGGTACTGTCTATGAATACGATCAGCGGAATGAGCGGCAACAGACAGACAAATGCGACTGTCGAAAAATACAAGAATCTCTTGGGTGTGTCTGGCATATCAAGTTGTGTGGGGAAGAAGCGGCGGAAAAACCTTTTCTCGAGGAGCGCCGATGCACAAGTAAATGGTTTTGGAGCCGCTGATCTATTTATTAGACATGCTCTAACCATATGCAGTCGTAATGGTGTTATTAAACAAGCAATCCCACTAAGCATCATACAAGAAGTGGACACCAGAACATCTCCGGGCTCACCTCACCCATGTGGCATAAGAACCTTTCTGCTTCCTTGTCCTAAGCAAGAGTGAACTTGTTTTTGAACGGCACTGCCAATTGGTTGCTGGCTTACCTACCATATGAAACAACTTACCAACACAAAACAAAGCAAAAACCCCACTTCATTCTGAAGTGGGGGTTAGTAGCCTGGCAACGACCTACTCTCCCAGGGCTTAAGCCCAAGTACCATCGGCGCTGGAGGGCTTAACTTCCGTGTTCGGTATGGGAACGGGTGGGTCCCCTCCGCCATCATCACCAGACGTTATGTT
>NZ_FXTU01000031.1:0-1226 GCF_900182735.1 Laceyella tengchongensis
ATAAACCTAGTAGGTTAAGCTACTAAGGGCACACGGTGGATGCCTTGGCGCTAGGAGCCGATGAAGGACGGGACGAACTCCGATAAGCTTCGGGGAGCTGTAAGTAAGCTTTGATCCGGAGATTTCCGAATGGGGCAACCCACCAGCTTGAAGAGCTGGTACCGCCACCTGAATCCATAGGGTGGTCGGGGGCAGACCAGGGGAACTGAAACATCTAAGTACCCTGAGGAAGAGAAAGCAAACGCGATTCCCTGAGTAGCGGCGAGCGAAACGGGAACAGCCCAAACCGATGGCCTTGTGCCATCGGGGTTGTAGGACGTCTCACACGGAGTCACAAAGGGAGCGAATAGGTGAACTGGTCCTGGAAAGGCCGGCAATATAAGGTAACAGCCCTGTAACCGAAATTCGTTCCCCTCCGAGACGGATCCTGAGTACCGCGGGACACGTGAAACCCCGTGGGAAGCTGGGAGGACCACCTCCCAAGGCTAAATACTCCCTAGCGACCGATAGTGAACCAGTACCGTGAGGGAAAGGTGAAAAGCACCCCGGGAGGGGAGTGAAAGAGAACCTGAAACCGTGTGCTTACAACCAGTCGGAGTCCCCTTGAGGGATGACGGCGTGCCTTTTGTAGAATGAACCGGCGAGTAACGGTTGCGTGCAAGGTTAAGGTGAGAAGCTGGAGCCGTAGCGAAAGCGAGTCTGAATAGGGCGCTTCAGTACGTAGTCGTTGACCCGAAACCGGGTGATCTACCCATGTCCAGGATGAAGTTCCGGTAACACGGAATGGAGGTCCGAACCTGTTGGTGTTGAAAAACCATAGGATGAGGTGTGGGTAGGGGTGAAATGCCAATCGAACCCGGAGATAGCTGGTTCTCCCCGAAATAGCTTTAGGGCTAGCCTCGGATCAAGAGTCATGGAGGTAGAGCACTGATTGGGCTAGGGGCCCCCACAGGGTTACCGAACTCAGTTAAACTCCGAATGCCATCGACTCATATCCGGGAGTCAGACTGCGAGTGCTAAGATCCGTAGTCAAGAGGGAAACAGCCCAGACCACCAGCTAAGGTCCCCAAGTAATCGTTAAGTGGCAAAGGATGTGGAGTTGCCTAGACAACCAGGATGTTGGCTTAGAAGCAGCCACCATTCAAAGAGTGCGTAATAGCTCACTGGTCAAGTGACTCTGCGCCGAAAATGTAACGGGGCTAAACGATTCACCGAAGCTGTGGATG